>JBBRGG010000139.1:0-9460 GCA_038240875.1 Phycisphaerales bacterium
CATGCTGTTCAACGGCGCGGGCCAGCTCAACATCAGCGCCATCTCCCAGTTCGGGCGCCAGATCTGGGACAACGGGTCCGAGACGGAAGACCCGGCCAACGCAGCGTTCCTGGTCGGCAGCGTCAACGCGAACCGCACGCCACAGAACGGCGTGGTAAGCTTCAACTTTGACCGCCTCGATGCCTTCAACGGCCTGACTACCACTGCGGGGTACGTATTCCAGCGGCAGTTTGGTGCCAACGACGAGGTCTACCGCATCTCGTTTGAAGTGATTCCTACACCTGGCGCGATGAGCTTGCTGGGCATGTCGGGCGTGGTCGTGCTGCGTCGTCGTCGCCGCTGATCTGCAATTGGTAACGATGTGCGGCAGCGCACCATGTAATCTCTTCCGGTGCAACCCTCAGCTTCTGTTCATACATTGCGCGCATGCGTGCGAGGTATTGGACAGGGGATGAGGGTTGTGCCTATTGATATGAAGAGTGTGTGGCGCGTGCTAAGTTGGAGTATTCTCAGCTCACCAGGAGTTTTTGTAACCAATGACCCAACCCAAGCACATTCCACTTGTGCGGCTCACGCCTCGAACCAGTCCGGAGAAAGCTGCGCAACGGTTTTACGAAGCCATGCGCGTGCGAAGGAGTGTTCGATTTTTTAGCGATGCGCCAGTGAGCGAAGAAACGATTCGCGCGTGCATCGCAGCGGCGGGTACGGCACCATCAGGAGCCAACAAGCAGCCTTGGCGATTTGTTGCGATTGCGAATCCTGAACTCAAGAAGCAGATACGAGACGCGGCGGAAACCGAAGAACGCGCGTTTTATGAACGCAGGGCAACGCCGGAGTGGCTTGCTGACTTGGCTACGCTGGGGACTGATTCGAGCAAACCGTTTATTGAGACAGCACCGTGGTTGATCGTGGTGTTTAAGTTGATGATGGCGGACCCGGTGCCGTTTGAAGCGCAGCCAGGTCAAGGTCTTCTGAACAAAGTCGATCCAAACAAAGACGATCCTGCCAAGGGCGAAACTGCTGAAGGCGAAACTGCTGAAGGCGAACAGCGCGAGACGAATAGACTGGTGACGCAGGGCAAGGTGTACTACGTCGAAGAGTCCGTCGGGATCGCGGTTGGAATGCTGATCTCGGCGATCCATCACGCGGGGCTGGTGACCTTGACGCACACGCCAAGCCCGATGGGGTTTTTGGCCAAGGTGCTGAAAAGACCCGCGTATGAGCGAGCATATTTACTTTTACCGGTTGGGTATCCGGCGAGCGATTGCACCGTGCCGGATATTGAGAGAAAGCCTTTAGAACAGATCATGGTGGTTCATCGCTGAATATGGGCGTGCGCACAATTTTACGCGTACGACGACAACTATTTTGATGCTGACAACTTTGATGGCGGCGGGCTTCATACCGCACGCGCGGCTTCGACAAACACGTTGAAGTTCCGCTGAAGGCGTCGCGTTAAAAAAGAAACAAGCCGCTCGGTGAGGAGCGGCCTGTTTTACAATCTATATGAGTCGTGCAGTTTGATTCATTTATCGCGACCACTGAGCAATTTGTTTAACTGGTCAAGGTTTGCGATGGCGAAGCATTAGGCGCGACGACGGCGGGTAGCGACGAGGCACCCGAGACCGGCCAAGGCGAGCGCGCCTGGAGCTGGGATGACGTCGGTGTTGCCGGAGTAGGAGGTGTTTGCCGTGAAGTTACGGAAGACGCCGCCTGGTCCGATGAAGTTACCGCCGCCTGCAGCCTGAACGTCGGTCAAGCTGAAAGAACCTTCCTGGTACGCTGCAAGGACGCGACCCGGAGCGAGAAGGGCGGTGAGGGCGGGACCAGCGGCGTAAGTGAAGCCGTCTGGGGTGGAGAACTGAAGCGAGTTGGTGCCCAAGACGCGGACAAAGGAGCCCGCCTGGGACGTGCCGGTAATGATGTCAGTGCGAACGTTACCCGTGAAGTCGTAGATGGTGAAGAAACCTGCGACTGGAGCAACAGTTATTCCGCCGATAGTGACTGCAGAGCCCAACGACATGTTGAGTTCCATACGGGCATTGGCGAAGCTCAGAGAGCCGAAGCCTTCAGCAGAACCGTCGATCAGGAGGTTGATTGTGTCGGTGTTATACGAAAGAGCTGCAACGCCGGGTCCAGCCCCGTTAGCGACTGCAGACAGCTGGCGGCCCGGGACGGGATCGGCAAAGCTGAAGGTAATGACGCCGGCGCTGGCAGAACCAGCAACCGCGGCAACGCACAAGGCAGAAATCGTGGCAAGCGTACGCATATCTTTTATTCCTCTCCTCGACGGGATTAACGCACCGACGGGGGATTAGGGGCAACGTGCCCAATACCGCGGCGACTAGGACTTCAAACGAAACATGCAACACGCCAGAGGAAATGCCAACAATCGTGTCTAGATTCTTATATATTTACGTCCTGCCACCTACATTTGTATTCAAGATACACAAAATTCAAGAGTTTGTTAGTATTTTGTTTGCATATAGAGCACATTTATTTGTTGAAAAGCCCATTACTTAGGCTAATAAAAGCACCTGTATGTGTACTAGATTCGGTCACCCGAGTGCGAGTTCTACAGATCGCTCGTTGGATTGACCAATAGGCCATGAAGGGCTAGACCTTCGGCACGAACTACCTTGACACGTGTCATCGACCCTACCAAAGACCGTGCCAATTCAGGGGCACATTCGATAAAGACGATCAAGTCACCATCGGTTCGGCAGGCGAGCTGCACGATCTGAGGTTCGCCTGATGAGTTATAGGAATCGGGAGTTGTATCTTCCTGTGAGGAATTATCGAGAGAAACGGTCAGGCAGGCGGTAGAGCTGCTTGTTGTATCGCCTAGTGAGGTTGCGGCAGAAGAGCTTTGCGAGGGATCGATGGAGCGGCCGCCGACGGTGATAGCGATGGCGTTAGCGCGTTTGATTCCCGCAGTGGTCAAGCCACTTTTTTTGAGCGTTCGACGGCTCAAGCCTTCGGCAAAGACGGTGAAGGTTGTGCCCACTTGTTCGCGGGAGAGCTCATCGCAGATGGAATTCTGCAAGTTGAGCAGCTCGTTATTGCGACGACGCTTGACGGATTCGCTGATGTCATCCTCAAACTTGTCGATGGCGACGGTGCCTGGACGTGGAGAATACTTAAAGATGAAAGCGTTTTTGTAGCGAGCGCGGCGAACAAGCTCCATCGACTGGGCAAAGTCTTCCTCTGTTTCGGTGGGGAAACCGACAATGAAGTCACCTGAAACCATGAGGGGGCGACCGATTTCGGGCTGGTGCAAAATAGCGCGGGCACGATCGAGGAACTCAAGATACTCGGCGACGGTGTAGCCACGGTTCATGAGTTTCAAGAGGCGGTCGCTGCCGGTTTGTGCGGGAACGTGAAGATATCGGCAGATGCGTGGGTGGTCGCGGATGGCTTCGAGAACGTCGTCGCCGAAGTCGCGTGGATAGCTGGTGACGAAGCGAAGGCGCTGGATCGCAGGGACTTCGTCGTGAATGCGTGAGAGAAGATTGGCGAAGGTGGTGACGCGTTCGCCCTCGAAGGGATCGCGGCGGTGCTCGCCGTCGCCGTTGCGGGCGGCGTAGGAGCGGCCTTTTTGAGGCTGGAGAAGGCCATCGACAGAGACAGCGGCGTCATGCTCGAATCGGTAGTGGTTTACGGTCTGGCCGAGGAGGGTGATTTCGATGACGCCTGAGTCTGCGAGGCGTTTACATTCGTCGATAATGTGTTGAGGCGGGCGATGAACTTCGGCTCCGCGGGTGAAGGGGACGACGCAGTAGGTACAGAACTTGTTGCAGCCGCGAGTGATACGGACGTAGGCACTTTTGGGAGCTGTGCCGTCGCTGTCGGCGGGTGAGATTGCGCGAGAAAGATCGAGTAATTCGAGGGTATCGCCAGCGGCGGCGAGGGTTGCGCTGCGGCGGGAAGAGTTGCCTTGGAGGGCGACGGATTTGGCGGAGATCGACGCGACGGGCTTGCCATCGCGCATGGCGGTGGAGTTGGAGGTGGCGTTCCAGGGGTCGTCGGAACCTTCGCAACAAGCTTCATCGAGTAGGCTTTGGCGAGTGCGGACGGCGTTATCGAGAAGGCTGGGAAGCTTATCGAGTTCGCCTGGGCCACACATGACATCGACGACGGGCATTCGGCGGATGAGGTCAACGCCGTCGCGTTCGGCCATGCAACCAAGAACGCCGACGATGAGAGAGGGGTCGGCGATTTTGCGTTGAGAGAGTTCGCCTAGGCGTGACCAGACTTTTTGCTCGGCGTGTTCGCGCACGGAGCAAGTGTTGTACAGGACGACGTCGGCGTCTTTGGCGTCGGGGACGAAGCGATAGCCAAGGGCGCGAAGAGAGCCAGCGACAAGTTCGGAGTCGAGCTCGTTCATCTGGCAGCCAAAGGTTTCGAGATAGACAGCTTTCTGGGGCATGATGGGGCGGAAGTTTAGTCGCGTCGCGTGCGAAGTTCGTACCATACTGGAATGCGTCTTGGTTCGATGCCTTTGGCTCACAAGTGTTTGCTGTCCTTCGGGGCGGCGGTTGTGCTCATTGTATTTGGGGCGATGGTGGGGCCTTGGATGCGGATGGTGGCGTTAATTGACGCGGGAGAATTAGAGCTTTCTCGCGAGTTAGTCAATGTTTGGGAGCGTGCGGGTGCGGCGGAACGGGCGCAATTGATCGAGCAGGGAACGCTGGTGGATCCAAGACGTTTGCCGGGGCAATTAAGTGAAAGTTGGGAGTTGCGAGCGGCGGCGGAGGGTCCGGGCACCCGTCCGAGAGCTATTGGTGCAGAGCCGAAGGTTGCGCCCGAAACGATTATTTTGGCAAAACCTGAGAAGTTGAGCGGTAATGGTGTCTCTAGCGAAACAATTGTTGATTCGGGCGAAGCAGCGGCCATAAGCAAGGATGTTGGAAATGAGGTTGGGAATGGAGCGAGATTGAGCGAGCCAGAGTTTGAGCCTTCGCCGACGAAGGTTCGCGCGGGGGTTGGCGCGCGTCGTCTGACGATGGCACAGGCGGACGTGGTGGCGAACGAGGACCTGTTTCTTGCCCGGGCGGTGAATTTGTTTCGCGATGACGGCACGGTGGTGGAGTTGCATGATGGCAGGTGGATCGGGACTACGCGTGAATATCGCTATGCGCGAGCGGTGCGGATGCCTGGGCGTGCGGGGAATGTGCTTTCGAGCGTGATCGTGCTGGATCGGCGGTCGCTGCCTGCGGCGCGACTGCTTTTGATTAATAGCGCGCACCTCGTTGGCACGGGTGTGATCGTGCTCGTGGCGGCGATGCTGGTATTTTATTCGATCACACGGACGCTGGTGTTAAGGCCGGTGCGCGAGCTGGAACAGGCCGCCGAGAGCGTGCGGCGTGGGAACGTTGCGGTGCGTGCGCAGATTACAACCGGGGATGAGTTTCAGGATCTGGCCGAGACGTTGAATTTGACGCTGAGCGATCTGCAAGCGTCGCAAGATCGGCTTCGCGCGATCAACGCGGCGATGGACATCAAGCTGCATGAATTGAGCGAATCAAATAGTGCGTTGTACCAGACGGCGAAGATGAAGGGTGAGTTTTTGGCAAGCGTGAGCCATGAGCTGCGCACGCCTTTGAATTCGATTATTGGGTTTGCGGAGTTGTTGCAGGAGACGGCGCGAATAGAGGCGGCGGACGCCGACACGCCCGCGAGCGTGCCCAAGCGGCTGCGGTACCTCGACAACATCATCACGGCGGGAAAGAACCTGCTCGGGATGATCAACTCGCTGCTTGAGATGGCGCGGATCGAAGCAGGGAAGGTTGAGATGCGTCCCGAGCGGATCAGTGTGCGCGATGCGTGCGAAGGGTTGCTGGGGTTGATCTCGCCTTTGGCGCTGAAGCGTGGGATCGCGTTGAGTTTGGAAGCACCGGAAGACTTGCCACCGATCCGGACGGACGCGAAGAAGTTGCAGCAGATTGTGTTTAACTTTCTGAGCAATGCGGTGAAATTTACCGAGAGTAAAGACCGAAGCGGTCGCGTGCCACTGATTGTCTTGCGTGCGGAGCGATTGATTTGGGGGACGCCTGGGGAAGCGGCGGAAGAACGCGTTCGGATCAGCGTGATTGACAATGGGCCAGGGATTTCGGCGGAAGAGAAGGAGCGGATCTTTGACAAGTTTTATCAGGTGCATGGCGGGCACACGCGCGAGCACGCCGGGACTGGGCTTGGGCTTGCGATCTCGCGTGATCTGGCGAACTTGCTGGGTGCACAAATTCAAGTTGAGAGTGAGCCAGGGCGGGGATCGATGTTTAGTGTGATTTTGCCGATGTCGCTGCCCGAGCCGGTGGTGGAGGGGAATGGTTCGAGCGGGGTTGGCTCGAGCGGGATAGCACCGATCGCGATCGTGCCGACGAGTGCACGGACATAATTAAAGAGGAATATGCTCGCATGCGGTTGACACACGGTCAAGGGCAAGCAGTATTTATTTCGTTGATGGTGTTGATCATGTGCACAGTGATGTGCACCAGCATGACGATTTTGTATCGAGGCGTGGAGGCGGTGTTTACAACGCAATTTGTTCGGGCGTTGGTGATTGGATACATGATTGCCTGGCCGACGGCGTGGATTATCATGCCGACGCTTCGCAGGTTTGTGTCGAGGATCACGCGATGATGTGTGTAGAACAAAAAGTTGAGCTAGCGTGCTTGCTCTAGAGAGGTTACGCCGAACTTAGAAAAATAGCAGGTGTTGATAGCGAAAGCCGAGCGCGGAGACGGAGAACGCCAACACATTGTGACTGGCATTCTGTTTGTTTGGCGTGAGCTTTTTTATGTAGAGCATTCGGATTCGTGTGGGTTGGGCGCACAGGCACGTTTGGCGAGCGATTGGTACCCATCAAGGTAAAACCAATGCATAGCATAATTCATCGTTAGGAAAGAGCCGAAGGCGCGTATAGAATGTATTGTTGATTGAACAAGAGATGAATATGATGGGTGTGACATTTGAAGCGAGTCATAACATAGTGTGCGGCACGGAATGACCAACGCCATGCTGATTTCTGCGATCAACTACCTGTCTCTACGCGAATTGCCTTCGGCGAAATCGAGTAACGGCTGCGCGCCACTACAACCGCGTTGCAGGAGCGTACCTGCTTGGCTTATAGCAGGATTACTCACGATCATTATCGTGGCTCAGGCGATAGCAATTCCTTGGTCAGGCTCGCGTGTACTGAATATGCAGGTTGCACTTGAGTTTAACGACTCAACACGCGCTGAGCGCGGTTTGTGTTGTTGCTCATTAGATGACGCTGACCAAGCTGCCGGCGACACATCGGCAGGCGCGTGCGTGTGTGAGGCGGCTGGCAATACGTGCTTATGTTCTGTTCAGGATCCAGATCTACCCATGACGCCAACACGTGAGAGCGACCCCTCGCGGCCGGCGAACGTGCGTGAATTGATGACGGTTGTTGTGACGCAGATTGGTTGCGAAACGTCGATGACGTTTAGCACTGATTTGAGAACGCTTTCTGGCAAGGTCGTGAGCTGTAAGCCATGTGCGGACTTGGGCGTACGCGTTCAGGCGGTTGTGTGCTGTTGGCTGACGTAGCCGCGAAGAAGCCAGTCTGGCATTGCGCGCATGCAGGATCCAAAGTATCGTGAACGAGAGGCGACGTGTCTCGTTCCAATTTTGCTTCTGTTGCGCGACGAGCAAACACATTGAGCCAAAGGCGTCGCATTCGGTTTTTACGCCGATGGAAAGCCAACTCAATTTCATTATTACTTGCGTCTCACGTACATGAGCGAAGACTAACGAGTGCCTGAATGGCACATCGAGCGATTTGCCACGAGAAGAAGTAGTCATTCTGCGAGGTACTCGTAGCTCGTAACAAAATTCGCTAGGTCACACTCGATACTTTCACGCACGAATCACACACCCCCGTATTTTGGAGACCACTCATGAAGAATTCGATCAAGTTGGTTGGACTGAACACTGGTTTGAACGCCTGCACAAACTCTGCCCGAACTGGCAACTTTGCTCATGTTGGCTTTGCAGCTTCGGTTGCGGCGGCTGTCGTGCTTGCGTTGTTGAGCGGTTGCGCGGCTACGAAGTCTGCTGACGGGATGGCGGCTGGCTATGAAGAAAACGCTGTGATCCATAGCGTGACTGATGCGGATGTTGCCTTTGCCAACAGCAAGGATCCGATCAAGGCGGACCACGCGGTTCTGTGGGTAAATGGGCTTGGGTGTCCGCAGTGCGCGACGAACATTGATCTCCAGCTCGAACGCGTCAGGGGCGTCGATGAGATGCAAATCGATCTTTCTACAGGCAAAGTCACGGTGTCGCTCAAGGGCGACAAGCGGCCTAGCCCGGCGCAGTTTGGGGAAGCCGTCAAGGACGCGGGCTTTACGCTCGTCAAGATTGAAACGTTCTAATCGCGACACCAACGCGTGCTTTCACGCGTCCAACCTCAATGAGAAGATGAATGAAGCAACACACACGAACACGCACGACCCAAGAGTGTGCACGCGACGTGAGCAGCGGCGCAATTGCTCGCACAGGAATCCGGACAGGAATTTGGATAGGAACCGGGGTGGCAATGAGCGTGCTTGCCTGTGCCACGAGCACAGCCAACGCGCAGGAAGCGATGTATACGCAAGCCGCGACGATGCCTTCGCCGGGCACGTATGTCTATCGCACGCAGTTTCATCTTTGGGCATATGGCAGCAATCCCGCAGATGGCTCCAAGCGCACTGAGAAGGTGGAGTCAATGAACACGCTCGCCATCGGTTTGGTGCGAGATTGGGCGTTGAACATCGACATGACCGCAGAGGCCAATCGAACCGAAGACGGGACGACGGGCGAGTGGAAGAGTGACAAGTCGATCGAAGAAGTCGACTTGATGGTCAAGTGGCGGATCTACCAGAATGATCGTGGCGGGATCGATACCGAGCGGATCGCGCTTTTGGGTGGCGTCGTCTTTGACAATGCCCAAGATGACGATCTTGCGGGGATCGCAGTCTCGCCACATGTGGGCGCGGTGTACACAGTGGTACGTGGCCGTCATGGCTTCAATCAAGACCTGCTCTTCAAGCTTAACACCGGCGGCGATAACGCCGACAACTTTGGTGGCGAAGGGCCTAGCGACGCGATTTTCTTCAACTCGGCGTATGTGTATCGCTTCTATCCAAGCCGATTTCGGCCTGATTCCGAAGGGGCTTGGTATATCACCGCCGAGATGAACGGGCTTTACGAAACCAACGGCGACATCGAACTTCGCTGGTCGCCTGGTGTCATGTACGAAGGCAGGTGGTACGCCTTTGAAGTGATGATGCAGTTGCCACTGTGGAACGAGGTTGATCATCGGGCCGAGCTTGATGCGGGATTTGGCTTTGGGTTTCGCTTTACGTTCTAGACATGCAGGATTCTTTTGTTATTGGCTGCCCTCGTACTCCAAATTAGCTTTCAAAATACCCCCACTACCCTCTTGCCT
>JBBRGG010000140.1:0-9456 GCA_038240875.1 Phycisphaerales bacterium
GGCTTTGAAGGCCTTGGTTACGATGAAAAGTGAACAATTGTCAAAAAAGGTGTCTCAATTGCGGCAGACTTTGGGTACCGTATGGAACAATCTTGATGGCTGGTGCGTCTAATTGCCTGAGTGGAGGCCACAGCCTGGCACCACGATAGTTCTACTAGCTCTTCTCCAGAATCAAGGCAAAGGCAACTACAGTCGGCACGCTTGTGATACGAGACGAAGAAAGTCATTCTGTGAGTGGCTACAAGGCGTTAGGATTTGCGTTTGGTTTTGCGTTAGGTTTTTCGTTTAGGGGTTTGTGTTCATCAGGCACATATAGATAGAGGGCACTACGAATGGGCAGCAACGCTCGGACCGACACATTTCGTTCGGCAACGTCATTGTTCTTGGGCATAGCCCTCGCTTCGGCGGTCGCTCTTTCCGGAACCATCGCGCTTGCGCAGGCGTCGGGCACGGCTCCCAAGGCTGTACCAGTCAATGCTGCGCAAGCCGCAGCCCAAACCAACTATGACGTCCTGATGTTCAAGGATGGCAAGATCGTTGAAGGGATCGTTGTCTCTGAGACCAAGTCAATGGTCAAGTTCAAGCGAGAGGTCGCTGGCATCACGATAGATGACGAGTTCAGCAAGGCGGACATTCTCAACATCAAGCGTGGCGCGGGCGCGGTGATTGGCACGGCGACGGGCTTGCCTGCCAACTTGCCTGCTGCTCCGGCATGGACTGCGGGTGCTTCGGCTCCGGCTTCGGCGGCAACTGACTCGACACAACCAGTGAAGCAAGGCGGCGTGTATTGGATCACGCTTACCGGGCACTTTGCCCAGCAGATCACGCAGACCCCGATTCGCGATAGTCTGAAGGACGCGAAGAAGTATCGCCCTGACATCATCATCTTTGAGGTTGATAACGAGGTCATCCCCGTGGGTCAGCGCGCAGAAGATTCGGCGGAGATGGAGAAGCTGTACGCCGAGATCGACGAGCTTTTCCGTGCAGAAAAAATGCTGCCGATCACGGTGACTGAATTGCCTTACGAGTGGGGCTATAAGCCTCGTATTGTGTACTGGGTCAAGCGTGCGTATGGCGGGATGGCGTTCATGCCTTTGACGGGTAAAGAGATCTATTTCAGCCCCGAGGGGAAGCTCGGCGGCGTGGGCAATCTCGACGATTACATTCGCGCCGGCCACCGCCGCGTCGTTGAAAAGCAGATGTCGCTACGTCTTCAGCACGCGGTGGGTTGGGTGAATCACAGTGGGTTTCCAAACCCCGAATTGCTCACCCGGGCACTGGTGAAAGAATCGACGGTAGTGAGCGTTCGCTTCGAGGAAGGCCGTCCGGTCTTGTTTGAGGGGTGGCCGAGCAACCCGTCCGAAGAACTGTTGACTGACGACGGCAAGGGATCTGCGGTTGACACCATTGACTTGCTGGCGCGTGGCTTGGGGAACGACGTCTTGACGCTTGATGAGCGTACCGCCAAGCTGATTGGGCTAAGCAAGGGCACGGTTGCTTCGCGTGATGAGCTTCTTTCGGCACTCGGCGTTTCGAGTGACGACCTGATCAAAGGTACGTCTGACCGAATCTTTAAGGATTGGGCCACGGGTTTAGAGCGTGCGTACCCAACTGCCGAGCGTCTGATTCGTGAATACAATGAAGCGATGGTGCAAGGCAACTTCAACGAGCGTCGTTCGGCTCGTTCGACCCGCATTCAGAAGCTTGAGCAGCTCAAGTCGTTGGGCAACCGCTGGGGCGAAGGGCTTGATCCTCGCCGTTTGCAACAGTCGGGGATTCCTGCGGGCGGTGATGGCATGAACACCGTGGTCGTGCAGCAAACGATTGACGACCTTCGTTTGCAGCAGTCTTTGGATCGTCGCTAAAGCAGATCGCCGCTTAAGTAGATCGGTGCTGGATGATCGGCGAAAGGAAATGGCTGCCGCTGGTTGACGAAGCACTTAGAGAGAAGTCGATATAAAGGCTTTGTGCAAATGCACCAGGCCTTTTTTGTTGGTGGCGCGCGGAAGCGGTGTTTGGACACGTATCGAGCCTTTGAAGCCGTTCTTCATGTATTAAGTGCATATAGATCGGTTCGCCAAAGGGCTAGTTCGCTAGTTGGAAGGTATTGAAAGAGGACGTCGAACGTGTCATTTTTTTCGTGTTGATTTCTTGTATCATTTCGGAACCATTGGCACCCGAAAGCGTCCCACCACTGTTCCCACACTTCAAGGAGAAACCATGAGCAGCAACATGAATATGTCTCGTGCATCGAATAGTCGTATCGGCATGCGTTCGACCGCCAATGCTTCGTCGCGTTTACTCGCGATGGCTGGCGCGTGCGTCGCGTTGGCATGTGCTATGTTCGTGCCCATGTCTTCGGCGTACGCATTTGATCGCGTGGTGATGAAGGATGGATCGACGATTGATGGGAAGATTGTTCGTAAAGAAAAGGGGATGATCTGGATCAAGATCACCGCGAATGGCTCGACCACCGAGAAGTTCATTCTCGCTGACGAGTATCAGTCGGTTACGCGTAATGTTGATGCTGCTCTGGGTGCAAGCGCAACTTCTCCTGCTACTGCTGCTCTTTCTGCCGACGCCGCTCCTGCTGCGGCGGTGCCTGCGGCTGGCGAAGCACCCAAGGAAGTTCCAAATGCGGACCCAAAGATCGCTGCTGAGGGCGTGAAGGGCGTTGATGCCACTGCGCCGGTTCGTGCGGGTGTGCCTCGTGCGATGGTCATCACCTGTGGTGACCGCCCCAATGGCGACATGGTCGGTGTATTCATGGTGGCCAACATTCTTGAGCGGGCCATTCCCGTGATTGAGAAAGAACTCGGAAACGAAGGAGACCGCATCGTCGCGGTCCGAATCACTTCCGGTGGCGGTTACCTCGCTGAAATTCAGAAGATCGTCGATGTGCTTGATTACGAATACAAGAAGCGTTGGCGCACCGTGGGCTGGATCGATTCGGCGATTTCTGCGGCAGCCATGAGCGCGCACATCCTTGATGAAATCTACATGACCACGCAAGCCAATTACGGCGCGTGCACCGGCTTCTATGGCTCGCTCGACAGGCCTGTCGAAGGCTTCGAGCTTGAGAAGGCCCTCTTCATGATGGAAAAAATCTCGGCACGCGCAGGCTACGACCCGCTGGTCATGCGTGCTATGCAGGTCCAGCAGTCTCTATCGGCGACGATCGACCAAAATGGCAACGTGCAGTACTACGAAGATGCGACTAGCGGCGATATTGTCGTCAATCGTCCTGTAGAGATCCTGACTTTCAACGCCAAAAGTGCCGAGAAGGTCCAGTTCAGCAAGGGCACCGCCGACACGATCCAGGAACTGGGCAAGGCGATGGGCTTTAACGAAGTGGATTGGATCGGTAGGCCGGTGAAGAACATTGCTTGGCCTGTTTCCAAGGCTGAGCAGATGCAGATGGACTTCCGCAAGAAGGTCAAGATCGACGAGGACAACACGAATCGCTACTTCCGCAATTACCAGACGCTAGTCGGGACCGCTGGGCAGTCGCAGGATCGCGCTCAGCGTGCCATGCTCGTGGGCAAGGCTCGCCAGAGCCTCGAACTGATCAAAGGCATGGTCCGCAACAACCCGGCGTTTGCCCGCAACAACTGGGGCGGCCGCCTGGAATACGCGACTTGGCTCGGAGAGCAGGACCTTATTCTTCGTAATCTGCTTCGCTAATTTTCGGTTACTTCAACCAACCCATGACACTCTCTCGCCAGCCTTGGGCCCACGCTCAGGGCTGGTATTATTATGCGAAGGTAGTGAGTCGCGTTTGGTTTGTGTCGCGGGTGAAGGGTCACGAAGTCTGAATGAGTGCCGCCAGAGGCAGGGCGGACAAGCCGAGCGAGACTGACACCACTTGGTCAGTTAGCCAGCTCAAAGGCGTCGTTTGGCGTGCAAGTCGCGTGAATCATGCCGATTGTGGTAAGGCAAATGCTATATTGCACACATGGAAAGCGTGTTCATGTGGGTTGTGTTGGTACTGACGTTGGCTCTTGCTGCCGCCGCGGTTGTGCTTGCATATGTGCACATGCGTGCGGCGTCTGCGGCACGCACGCTTGATACTGCTGCGCACGAAGAGGTCGTCGCCTTGGCGTCGGCAGCAACGGATTCATCGCATGCGGCGTCGGAACAAGCCAAGAACGCCGCCGACCGCGCCAGTGATGCAGCCCAACGTGGCACCGAAGCAATCATGCGCATGGGCCAACTCGAAACCAGCGTGCTTGCTCGGTTGGCTTCCGTTGAGTCCATCCAGCAAGTTGGCCAGCAATCAAGCGAGCGCGCGTTGCGCGAAGAGCTTGCGGCACAGCGCACCCAAGCCGCGCAAGCCGCCATCGAATTGCGTGGCGAAGTGCGCAGCAGTGTACAGGATTTTCGCGACGCAACCGCTGCCTCACTCTCGACTTTCTCGGTGGGCATGCACTCACAGTTCACCGCGTTTGGCACGCGCTTGGCCGAGGCAAACACGACCACGCAAGCCTCGCTTGAACTCGTGCGTGGCGTGGTGCACGAACGGCTGACCGCGATCCAGGCCGACAACGAGAAAAAACTCGAAGAAATGCGCAAGACCGTCGACGAAAAACTCAACGCGACTCTTGAACGGCGCCTGGGTGAAAACTTCCAGCGCGTCACGCAAAGCCTCTCGCAAGTCGAGCGTGGCTTGGGCGAGATGCGAGAGCTTGGTGCTGGCGTGACCGACCTCAAGCGGCTCATGGGCAACGTGAAATCACGAGGAACGTGGGGCGAATTTGCCTTGGGCGCGCTGCTGGAACAGTTCTTGAACTCTGATCAGTATTCAACAAACTTTGCGGCGAAGGATCGTGGCGGTGAACGTGTCGAATTCGCCGTTCGACTACCTGGGCAGGATGAAAGCATGCCGGTGTGGCTGCCGATTGATAGCAAGTTTCCGTCGGAGGATTACCAGCGGCTTGCGCTCGCGGCGGAACGTGGCGACGCGATCGGGGTTGAAGATGCGGCTAAGGCGTTGGAAGCCGCAGTGAAAAAGTGTGCGCGAGACATTCGTGACAAGTACATCAACCCGCCACGCACGACGGATTGGGCGATTTTGTTCTTGCCGACGGAGGGGTTGTACGCCGAGGTGTTGCGTCGGCCTGGGCTTGCGGACGTGTTGCAGCGCGAGATGCGAATCGCGGTGATGGGCCCGACAACGCTTGGCGCATACATCAACGCGCTGCAGATGGGGTTTCGTACCCTTGCGGTGCAGAAGAAGTCGGCGGAAGTGTGGAAGCTCTTGGAAGAAGTCAAGAAGGGCTTTGGGCAGTTCGGCGAGAGCTTGGAAGCCGTACAGAAAAAACTCGACGAAGCATCAAGCAAGCTTGGCGAGGCGACCGATCGCTCGGGCAAGATCGTGAAGCGATTGGCAAAGGTTCACCTAGACGATTCGGTGGTTGGCTTGGGTCTAACTCCTGCGCTCTCGGTTGCGCCTCTTGGTGAGTCGGCGAGGATTGCCGACGTTCGTCCGGAGACTGGATTGCCCTTAACAGGTAAGGTTTCGCGACCAAGCGGGTACCTTCCTAATGCGGTCTATGGTAGCGATGAAGAATAATATCTTGTTTTTGTACGGGTCCGGTAGTGCGAGATCTACCTGCCGAGTTGACAGGCTGCGGCGTGGAGACACTTGGATGATGGCAGGAGCAGAGACTTTGAGCCGTTGTGAACAAGTTTGATGAGACGCAAACGGTAGTATAAATCTATATGCTGCAGATGGTTAGACACATGCTTCGCGAAAGTGGCCAGTTCTGATCGTGGCGTGTTTGGGTAGGCGAGCAATATTGAGCGTTGCGAAGCCCAAAGTAGTTCGGCACGCCGCTTGCCTGTGGATTAGTGAGATGGTATCTGTGCGCTTGTATCCCGGTGATTCATGCGATCCCTCATTGCCACCCAATGGCGGCGGGGGTTTTGGAATTGGCGCGACGGGAAATGGTGCTGGAGGGGGCGATGGAGGGGGTGCTGGGGCTGGTGGTGGCCGCTTAAATTTGCTTCTTTCGTATGCTGGCTGGGAACCGGAGCCTTGGATCGATCGGTTGCCCCGGCTTTTGGAGCCGATGGGAATCGCGTCGCTTCGGGCGGGCAGCGGTCGCGAGGCGAGCGAGGTGATCCTGCGGTCGCGAGTTCATGTAGCGGTTGTTGATCTTGGGCTGCCTTTGGAGAGTGGCACCAAGCCAGCTCCGTCGATTCCGTCGGTGTTTGACGTGGCGTCTGATGGCGGGCCGCGGTTGCTGGAGTTGTTGGCACGGTTGGCCGAGCCGCCACCGGTGGTGGTGATTAAGCGGGCGCGGACTACGCGAGACGAAGCGAGAGAGATGGCTGCGGCACTACGTTTGGGCGCGTTTGCGATCGTGGATAGGCCGCGTGGAGATAGTGATTTGGACGCGATGCTGGATGTGCTTCGGCGGGTGCTTGCTCGCTATTACAAGGGGCGCTGGCCCGGAGCGGTGTAGTTGGGCTGTAGCAGTATGAAGAGTGGAATGCTTGAAAGTGAATGACGGCTCGGGCGAAGGCTCGCGTCGAATGTTGCAGAGTTGAATTCAGTTTGAATGTAGCTATACAAGCCGAACGTGTGCGTCTTTGGAGAGGCGCGATTGGAAACAGGTCGATCATCGACACGACGTCGATAGTGATCGGTCAAAGCAAGAGGAAAAGAGCATGAACACCGCGAAGAAGAACGCACCCGCAACCGCCGCTAAATCTGTCGATTCGAGCACGGGCGCGACCATCCGTCCCCTTCATGACAAAATCCTGGTCAAGCGCGACGAGGCCAAGAGCAAGACCGACAGCGGGATTATTATTCCCGAGAGTGGTAAGGAGCGCCCCAAGACTGGCGTGATTCAAGCCGTGGGTACGGGCTCGCTCAATACCGAGACCGGCGAGAGGATTCCCCTGACTGTAAAGAAGGGCGACCGCGTGATCTTTACGTCGTACTCGGGCACCGAGGTCAAGATTGACAACGACGAATTTCTCATGATGTCGGAAGACGACATTCTTGCTGTTATTGACTAAGAGTGTCTGACAGAATCAACAAGTGGAATGAGTAGACACGGGTATGACGCCTGTGCCACGAGAAGAGAGAAGTCCTTCTGTGAGTGACGGAACGATTAATCACGACCTGCCGAGCATTCCTGCATGACGACGGATCAACTTCGAACTGCACTTAGCGAGCTGAATGGGCAGCGTGACCTTACGGTCGCGTTCGCCGGGATCTTTCCCGCGGGTGCAGGCATGCACAACAACGCATTGCTTGAGATTCGCAAGGCGATCCTGATTCCCGACGAGCCGGACCATCTCGTGAAAGTCACCGATGGAACGGGCGTTTTCATGATCGACGCGGAACGGGTCGTGTGGATTCGTATCGGGATTTCGTGATCGTGACTCGATAGTTTGTAGTTTTGTAACAACTCGTATCAACATCCAAACATTCGCTCGTCACACCGGCGAGCACGCACATTTCGAGAAAGGCATCACCCAATGGCAGCAAAGATGATCGCGTATAACACCGACGCTCGCGAGCGCATTCTCCGCGGCGTGCAGAAGCTTGCGCACGCAGTCAAGGTCACGCTCGGCCCTTCTGGCCGTGTGGTTGTTCTTGAGAAATCCTTTGGCGCACCAACCGTCACCAAAGACGGCGTGACCGTCGCCAAGGAAGTCGAACTCGAAGACCCATACGAGAACATGGGCGCTCAGATGGTCAAGGAAGTTGCTTCCAAAGCGAGCAAGGACGCTGGCGATGGCACGACCACCGCGACGATTTATGCTGAGGCGATTTACGCCGAAGGCTTAAAGGTCATCACCGCTGGTGGCAACCCAAACCTCGTCAAGCGTGGCATCGATCAAGCCGTCGCCGCCGTGGTTGACGAACTCAAGAAGATGTCCAAGAAGGTCGATTCGTCTAAGGAAATTGCTCAGGTCGGCACCTGCTCGGCGAACCAGGACGAAGCCATCGGCAAGATCATCGCCACGGCGATGGACAAGGTTGGCAAGGACGGCGTGATCACCGTCGAAGAAGGCAAGAGCCTTGATACCGAGGTTGAACTTGTCGAAGGCATGCAGTTTGACAAGGGTTATTTGAGCCCTCACTTTGTGACCAATCTCGCCGAGATGACCTGTGAATTGACCAACCCCTACGTGCTGATTGTTGAGAAGAAGATCAGCAGCGCGAAGGACATGCTCCCGATCCTGGGCAAGATCGCCGAGACGGGCGCGAACCTGCTCATCATTGCCGAGGACATCGAGAGCGAAGCCTTGGCGACGCTCGTAGTTAACAAGATTCGTGGTGTGCTGAAGGTGTGCGCGGTCAAGGCTCCGGGCTTTGGCGACCGCCGCAAGGAAATGTTGCAGGACATCGCGACGCTCACCGGCGGCAAGGCGATCATGGAAGAGCTTGGGCTAGAGCTTGAAACAGTTGGCATCGCCGACCTGGGTCGCGCGAAGAAGGTCAGCATCGACAAGGACAACACCACGATCGTCGAAGGCGCGGGCGCGACGGCGGACATCAAGGGCCGCATCGACCTCATTCGTGCACAGATCGAATCGACCACCAGCGATTACGACCGCGAGAAGCTCGAAGAGCGCCTCGCCAAGCTTTCGGGTGGCGTGGCTCAGATCAACGTCGGCGCCGCGACCGAAGTTGAAATGAAAGAGAAGAAGGCGCGCGTGGAAGACGCGCTGCACGCGTGTCGTGCTGCGGTTGAAGAAGGCATTCTTCCCGGCGGCGGCGTCTCGGTCTTGCGTGCTCGCAAGACGCTCGAGAAGCTCCGCAAGAAGGCCGACAGCAACGACGAACGCGCAGGCATGGACATCGTCTTTCGTGCGCTGACTGCTCCGGTGAAGCAGATCGCGGCGAACTGTGGCTTGGATGGCTCGGTCATCGCGAGCAAGGTTGAAGAAGGCGAAGGCGTCAATTTCGGGTACAACGCGTTGACGCACGAGTATGGCGACATGATCAAGATGGGCGTCATTGTGCCGACGAAGGTCGAGCGCGTCGCGCTGCAGAACGCGGCATCGATCGCCGGTCTCATGCTGACGACGGAAGCGGCGATCGTGGAACTCAAAGAGAAGAAGCCAAAGGGCGGCCAAGATCACGACCACGATGAAGATTATTGAATGAACGAAAAACGCGTGTCGTGAATGCCTAGTGGCGAAACCAGACGCAGGAACAATTCAAAGGCCCATGGGTGAAAGCCCGTGGGCCTTGTTAGTTCGAGCTGATTCGTTCGAGTTGATTCGTTCGAGCTGATTAGTTTAAGTTGGCTAGTTTAAGTTATAAAGTAAACTTACTTATTAATATTACTTAGCTTGCTCAATTTCTCTTTCTTCTCATCTTCCATTGATCTGCGGATTATCCGCCACATCGCGTAGACGAAGCCAAACGCCATGAGTACGAGGGTCCAGAGCGGCAGTGTTTTGAAATAGCTATCGATGCCAAAGCCCACC
>JBBRGG010000141.1:0-9313 GCA_038240875.1 Phycisphaerales bacterium
CTGGGTTGCCCTGGTTGATGGCTAGAAGCCGTGCGTACTCGGCCTTTGGATCCTTGATGGAAACGTTGGCGTCGAATGTGCCAACTCGTTCGCGATAGATTTCGAGATACTTGAGCTCGCGATACTCGGCGACGTTTGCCCCGCGCTTGGGATATACCGACACCGCGTCTAGCAATCCCCAAAACCCAAAGCCGGTGAAAAGTACAATAATGAAAAGCGTCTTTCGAACCCAGCGACCGGCCAGCCGCGTGCGCTCAATTGGAGCATTTGCGCCAGCTGCCTCGATGGCTTGCGTTTCAAGATTGATCGTCGGATGAAAGGTATGGCCCATGCATTCCTCGGCGTTGAACGGATGTTGTTAGCTTACTCAAGGCTGTGGAGCATATCTACGTATACATGTTCGGCGAGGTACGGCGAGCTTGTTCGAATCACGCAACTGACGCGAATTCACTCATGAAAGTCATCATTCGATCGTTCCAAGAATTCCATTCCCGAGACGCTCGATCTTGGCAGGTCGTCAACGCGTTCAAGAGCGAGTTTCCACCACTGTTCGGCGCGAGCCTGCCCTCTGTTTCGAGTCATCATCCAGTCAAAACCGCCTTCACCAGAATCATCATTCATCGGCCGTATCGGGATTCTAGGATAGTTTAACCCCTGAGTAAGTGCCTTTGTCAGCCACGCTGAATGCAACGCGCGTGCTCGCTCGCCTGCTTCGACAAAGCCGTCGCGATCCTGAAAACGCAGCCGCATAATAATCTCTCCATAAGGCATCTGGCTTGAAAGAAATTAATGGCCGTGACAAAGCATTGTTGCTGGTGCGGATCCAACTACTATTAACGAAAGTGTATCAGATTTTTTCTGGTATTGGCAAGAATAATTATCCTAGATACAACTTCCACTTTGATTTGATTGCATCAATTACGCTGGGGTAGAAGCCTCTTGGGCGATTCGCCCGCGCCAAGAACGTTGACCGGTTAAGTGGAGCCAGTAACTGTGCCACTGGATGAGGGTCATGAACAGCACCCCGACGGGGTGGAGTAGGGCCCCCAGCATGCTGGTTGATAATGCCTTGGCGAGGATGACGCGCTGGACAAGAGCGAGTAGGCACGCGGCTGCGGCGAGGCCCAAGTGCTCGCCTTGAACTTTGTACGTAGATTCAATCAAACCCAACGACTTGAAAAGCACGAAGAGCAAGAACGCCCAAGGAAACATATGTCCAATCGCGTGCATGATGGTGATGAAGAGAAGCAGGCCAACAGAGCCAAGGCCTTCGTAGGCATTCTTGGCAAAGCCGCGCCAGGTTTGGGAAAAACCGCGGTACATTCGGCACGAGAGCAAGGGCGTGCCGTCAACCAAATCCGAATGAAAGCCGGCTTTACGGATGGCGCGAGGCATCTTGATGCCATCGTGCATTGAGTCTTTGAATGCCTGATGGCCTTGGGTCGCGTCATAAGCGTCGCGGCGAACCAAGAGGAATTGGCCACAACCGGCAGAGCTTGCCGGGTCGTTGGTGCGGCGCATGCGCGGGAAGGGCAAGTACGAGAGCAAGATGAAGAAGATCATGGGAACGACGAGGGACTCGGTAAGGGTGCCGGTGATCTGCCTTGGAAACGCGCTGATCAGTGCGGCTTTGGTGCGGTGGGCTTGCGTGAGCGCGCTGGCAAGACATTGTGGCTCGAAACGCACGTCGGCGTCTGTAAATACCAGCCAGGACCCGCGCGCGTGCTGCGACATGCGCCAACAGGCATGTTGCTTGCCGTTCCAACCGGAGGGAAGTGAGACTACGAGAGCCGGGCGAACGCGCGGGTCTAAAGCCACAAGACGCGCGAGGATCGCGGGGGTTTCGTCAGTGCTCTGGTCGTCGTAAACGATCACTTCGAGAGTGGGATTATCGAGAGGATTTGAGTTGGATTTTGCGTTGAGTTTAGGGTCAGGTGTCGCGAGTAACTTGAGTGCATCGGCGTTGGCAAGAATCGCGAGGACACAGGCTTCGAGGTTTGCTGATTCGTTGCGAGCGGGGATGCAGACAGAAATCAGCGGACGAGATGTGTCGCTCGGCTGCACGAGTCCTGGCTCATGCAGCTCTTCGAGTGGGATTGGCGTAGGCCGCGGGGCCTTGCCAAGAGTTTTGAGATTAATGACGGTCATGGCCAACGCCATGGAAGCAATTGCGCAGGCAGTCAAAAGCATCCAGCCGAGCCAATTCCAGCCAATAGATGGGAGGTTAAGAGCAAGCAAAGAGATGGAAGCGGCCGAAAATAGCATGTGTGTGCAGAGTATGAGGCAGCGTGGACTCGTGAAAGAGGCAAAGAAATCGAAAAAGAGAATAGCTTGACGATTGTTTCGCCGCTGGAAAAACGAGGATTCAAGGACTTTATGGTAAACGATCTCACGAGCCGCGTTTGACTACTTCGATATTGGACTGTTTGCCTAGAACACGCAGCCAAAGGTCGTAAAAGGGGTTGGTCGAAGACGCCTTGGTGGCAAATAGGTTCTCGAAGGCGTCTGGGTTGCGAGCACGGACACACGTTGCCAATTCGGCAGCGTTTGCACGCATCGCGTTGGTCAACGCGCGATGCCAACCCGCGGTCGTCATCGAAGTCGGCGGCTTAACTTCTACGATGCGCAATAAAACCTCCGGAGATTGCTCGATCCAGAACACGTACTCCACGGCGATGGCAATCACGCGCAGCGAATCACCGGAACTGGCCGATGTACCAGCTTCATTACCATTCACACTAGCTCTGCACGCACGAGCGGCGATTGCAGCAGTGCCGGGCCGAAGCACGATTTCATCGCGCACATCCGAAAAGCGACCTTGGGGCGTGACCCACATCGTCGGCTTGCGATCACGCTTGAAACGGTCGAGGCAGTACGCGAGCATGGGCTTAAGAGCCGCAGGATCGTCGGGATCTACGCCAAAGAGCCCAAGCTTTTTGAAGATACCAAACTTGCGAAGCATGGCGATATCCATGGGTCCAAACCCGGTGCGATCAGGGAGCAATCGCGACCCAAGCAAGACGCACACAAGCGGATCCCACCACGAACTGTGATTGAGCATAACAATCGTGGGCGTGTTGATTGTGTTGAGTGCGCTCAAACGATCAACGCCGCCTTTGACGATGCGCACAGAGTGAAATTTCTTACGAAACAGCCGTGCGACGTACTTCCCAAAGCCGCGATACAACCAAGGCGTGAACGCGCCGGGGAGGATGTGCACCGCATGCACGGCGCTAGAGCCGGGGCCGCGCTGCGCGGCGTGCTCGCTCGGTGTTGGACTGCGCTTGGGAAGTGCACTCATGGTGCGGGCTCAGATAAAGTATGCTTAATGGCTCGCGGCGGATGCGGGCGTGATGCTTTCGCCGATTTCGACGCCTTGCCCAAAGTTGATCTTGGGCAACTTGATTCCAAAGTCTTGGGCGACACATCGGGCCGCGGTCACGCCAGACATTAGAACCATTGGTACTCCTGGTCCGGGGTTAGCAGACCCACCAGCAAGATACAAGCCTTGGAAGGCTTTGGAGCGGTTCTTGGGCTTGAAGCCGCCTCGTAACTTGCCATGAGACGCGAGGCCATAGATTGCGCCGCCTTCGGCGTTATACATACGTTCGATCGAAGCGGGCGTGAGAGAATGTTCGACGGTGATGTGGCGTTCGATCTCGGGCATATTACCACAGCGAGCGAGTTTTTCCATGATGACCGGACGATACTGCTCGAGCAAGCCACCCTTGCCTTCCCACTGTTGGCCATCGCGCTTGTACGCGGTGTGCACAAGAATGTAGAGGGCTTCGTGCCCCTTTGGCGCTTGCGTGGGATCGGTCCGCGAAGGAGCAGCGAGGTACAAAGTCGGGTCTTTGGCGGGGATGCCCTTGGAGTAAATGTCGTCAAACTCTTCGTGCGAGTTGTTACTGAAGAGAAAGTTGTGATGCGCAAGATGCTCGTACCGGCGGTTGAGGCCAAGATAAAGAACGACGCCAGAGCACGCGGGTGTGTACGCGCCGGCGATCGAACGCTGTGCGTCCTGAGCTTCGGGGGTTTTAATGAGGTCGCGGTAGGTGCGCTGCACGTCACAATTTGAAACCACGGCATCGGCACGAATTTCGCGGCCATCGTCGAGCTTAACGCCCACAGCCCGATCGCCATCAATGAGGATGCGGGCAACGCCCACGCCGCGATGAATCTGGCAGTTGCCTTGGTCCACGGCTTCTTCAAGGATGGCTTCAAGTGCGCGAGCAACGCAGCGCGTGCCGCCACGATTATCTTTGACTGTTCCAGCAGGCGCAGACTTTGGAGGCATGGAATACCAGCAGCCATGGTCGGCCTGAGCAGCGGCAATCAGCGACAAAATCGCGGGCGCAAGGAACGGGCTCGACCCAACATACTGAAGGAAGTGCTCGCACATCTGCTGCACGTGTGGCTCTTTGACGAAGTTGTTGATCGTCGCGCCGACCGTCGAGTGCATGCGCATGGCGAGCGCGTCTTTGAGGATGCCTGGCTCTTTGGGCGGGCTTTTCATGAGGTCCATGACGCCGCCAAGGTCGTTGTAAAAGAAGACTTTTTCCGACAGGTTCATCATGCGGCGAGAGAACGTAAGAAAGTCGGTAAAGCCCTTGCCTGCACCAGTGTTGCGAAATTGTTCGTCAAGCTCACGCGCGGTCTGCGCCGGGTCTTTGCGAAGATTGATGACGGTGCCATCGTCGTAGAAACAGCGCCACTGCGGGTCGAGGTTAATGAGGTCGATGCGGTCTTCGGGGCGCGAGCCGGCGCGGCGAAGGATGCCTCGAAGCACTTGTGGCAGCGTGATGATTGTCGGGCCCATGTCGAAGGAAAAGCCCTTGTCTTCGAGGACGTTCATCTTGCCGCCGAGGTGGCCGTTGCGCTCGACAAGGATGACGCGAAGCCCAGCAGACAGGCATTCGACAGCACAAGAAAGGCCGGCGAGCCCGCCACCGACAATAAGGACAGTGCGATCGGTGCGAGAGGGGCTGTGCGCAGTGCGCGAAGCGGCTGGCGTAATCGCGACCGGTTCAGAGTTCACGAGGTTGGAAGCTACGGGCTGAGGAGCCAAAGCGGCAGGGGTCATGCGTGAATCCTTGGGCAAGGCAAGAGGCAGAGACATTTGCGCATCCACGAGTTCGTAGACGCGTGGCGACAGATTCGCTCGGCATAACAGGGTAGCGGCGGAGAAAGGGCCGGGGATGGTCCGGGGATGGGCGATAGTGGGCTGGAGCTTGGCGAGCAGGGACTGCCAGTAGCAAATGAGGAAGGCTAGCAAGCGAGTGGCCAATTGCGTGTCGAGAAAGATATCAACACGCCGACAGCAATAAACGAAAAACCTCCTGCTCGCGACAGAGGTTTGGCACTTCGTCAAACTCATCTACTTTGCCGAATATCTTCTATTTTCTTGATTCCGAACCACGAAACTTCGCCACTTCTCTCTCAGTACCCACCCGCTTCGTACGCAATGAAAAAGGCGGCGATGTCATCGTTGGTCACGCCACATACGAGGTTGTAGTTGGCGAAACACGCGGGTAACACGGGTCGATCGGACTATTAGCTTGATCAGTTCTTGCAGATCTAACAGATCTAACAGATCTAACGGGGCATTAGCGCAAGGATCGATGAGCGTCGCCAAGACTGTACAAGGTGCGGTCGCTATGGTCCTTCATGCCTGCTATCGACGCGAAGAATGCGACGAATCAAACGCCACAACATGAGCGAGCCCAAGGGCAAGGGCATCGGCGTGGTCAATGGCGTGGTCAATGGCGCGGTCATTGGCGAGCCAATTGGCGTGTTGGAGTGCTTGCGATTCTGTTTCCGGTCGCCGCGTGGTTGGTGGCGACGCTTGCGTTCTTTGGCGATGTGCCTCGATGGAACGACGATTGGTTTTTTTGTCAGCGAGATTTTTCGACGAGCGAGCGGATTGGCTGGATCGTGACGACACGAGAGCCGTTTTTGCCGCCCACCGGGTCGTTGCAGGCGTGGCGGCCTTTGCATCATTCGTGGCTGCCGATCATGGTGACGACGCTGTGGGAATATCCACGAGTGATCACGCTGATCGGCGCGTTGATTCAGCTTGCTGCCGCGGCTTTGTTATATCGAATGTTGCGGGCGCTTGGGTGCGTGCCTCATGCAAGTGCGGCGGCGGCGCTGTTATTTTTGGTGTGGCCAAGTAGTTATGAAACGGTGCTGTGGGCTGCGGCGTTTAGCACCGGGTTAGCGTGCGTGTGCGCTTTTTCGAGTGTGATTCTTGCGATCAAGTTCGCCAAGGCGACGAGCACAGCGCGCTGCGCCCGATTACTCGGCGCAATTGTGATGCTGATTGCTGCGTGCGTCACGCTGAATGAACAGCCTGCAGCGATTGCGGGCGTGCTGCCTTTGGCAGTAGTGGCGGTTGGGCTGGATCGACGCAGCCGAATATCAAATGGTCGCGCGAATGGACTTGCACATTGGCAGACGAGCATTCTTCGCGCGCTGCCTAAGGCGGCGCTGGTGTGCGGCCTTGCGACCAGCGTCGTATTGGTATATTTCATCAACGTTCGTGTCAACGGCCAGAAGGGGTTAGGGGCCGACACAGCCAGCTACGTGCACCTTGATCAACTCCCCATGCGCATCGGCGAAGTGCTCCGGGGCATGAGCGATTGGTACGCGCTGATTCCTATTGCTCAAGGAGCCTGGACGCTGGCGCAGCAGGAGTTTGCCGCACACCCACTCGTCGGCAGTCTTTGGTGCGCACTCTTGATTGCGTCGGCAGCCTTGTCGTGGCAGGTGTGGGTGCGCTTTCCAACACACGCGAATAGCGCGAGCGATCAAGGCTTGCAAGATTCGGCGATAAAGGCTTCGCGCGTGCCTTGGTGGTGCGTCGCGGCAATCGGCGCTGCGATGATCGTCTTTGGTGCGATACCGATCGCGGCGATCGTGGGATATCAAGCCAACAGCAGGACGAGCGTCTTCATCTTCGCGGGCGTGTGCGTTGTCATCGCGGGGGTGTCAGACGCGATTGGAAATTGGGTGCAGAATCGCACCAGGTTGGCCAAGCCCTATCGTGCGGCAACTGGCGCGTTGCTGATTGGATTGAGTCTTGTCGCGGCGGTGGTTGGCGTTGGGATTCAAGCACGCTTTCGAGACGTTGATGTGTGGAACCGGGCACAGCACGCCAAGTTGGTGGAACGAGTGCCCAACCCCGCGCCAGATACTGCGTTTTTGCCTGTAGGTATCTTCGCTACTCCCATGCACACCGGGCACAAAGCCTTTGATGCCCAGCTTGGCGATTGCTGGCAGGGTAGCTGGATGCTTCCCTTTGCGATCCGCGAGGCGTACAAAAAACGCGATGTCTATCAATTGTACTACAAGCCTGGGCAACGAGTTATCGGCATGATCACGCCTGAGTGGATGCAGTTTGAATGGGGTGCGGCGTCGCGCTTTCCCATGGAAGATGGGTTTGGTGCGAGGCTCGATTGGCCACGAGTGATCCCGATTGTGATCAAGGAAGATGGGCCACATGCTGTTACAAGGTTGATTGCAAGGCGAAAGAGGCACGCCGACGTAGTGATCGATATCCCGCAAACTTCGGCGATGGCGGCTCGTGGCGAGATCCCAGAGTTGGAGTTTGTCATCGAGCAGGATTGAATGTGGGGGGTAGGGGGTAGGAATTGGAAAGCTTTGGAAGAGAGATACGTAGCGTCAGCACACGTGGCGGCTAGATCCTCTCGCCTACCCTTTGAACGGATGCTTCCAGAGATTTCCGTTGTTGTGCCAGCGTTTAATGAAGAAGAGAACCTTCGCGCGCTGCATGCGCGGTTGACGCCGGTGCTGGAAGGCTGCGCGAGTTCACATGAGATCGTGCTGGTGGATGATGGGTCGAGCGATGGCACGCTCGCGGTCATGCGTGAATTAGCCGCGCAGGACGCGCGGGTAAAGTTCGTCTCCTTTAGCAGAAACTTTGGGCACGAAATTGCTACGACGGCGGGGCTTGACCATGCGAATGGGCACGCCGTGGTGTTGATCGATGCCGACTTGCAAGACCCACCCGAATTGATTACGCAGATGGTCGCGCGTTGGCGAGCAGGGGCTGATGTGGTATACGCCCAAAGGCGGGCGCGTGCTGGTGAAAACACTTTCAAAAAGATAACTTCATGGCTCTTTTACCGTGTCATCGATCGTTTAAGCGACGTACATATTCCGCGCGACGTGGGCGACTTTCGCCTGATGTCAGCGCGAGTGGTGGAAGCGGTACGTAGGTTTGAGGAAAATCCGCGATTTATGCGCGGGTTGGTATCGTGGGTGGGGTTCAAGCAGGAAGCGATGCCTTATGACCGCGATGCAAGGCACGCAGGGGAAACCAAGTATCACCTAAGGCAGCTGTTAAAGCTGTCGACGGAGGCTATCGCTGCCTTTAGCTTGAAGCCTTTGAAGCTGACGGTGTATATGGGAATGTTCACGATTTTGGTCGCGGTTGCACTTACAGCGATGATCGTGGTCCAAAAATTAGTGACTGGTGAAATGCCCTTTAAAGGGTACGCATTATTAACGTGCTCGGTGTTTTTCCTGGGCGGGGTTCAGTTATTGATGCTGGGGATCTTGGCTCATTATTTGGGGCATGTCTTCAAGATGAGCCAGCGCAGGCCTTTGTATCTTGTGGCGGAGTCACGAGGCGTGGGAATCAGTGCGGAATCGAATCGAGAACACACGGTCAAGTCGAATGAAGTAGGGACGAGGAATGGGACATGGATGGGTACCCAAGACGAAAGCGTGTTAATTGAGGCGAAGGACGCGGGCTCGTCAGCCTTTCGGTGATGAGTTTCGGTGATGAGTTTCGGTGATGAGTTTCGGTAAAATGTTTCGGTTATTGGTTGGCGATAGGTTGGCCATTAGGATGGTGAAGAGGTTCTGTGGTTGGGCCAGTGAAGAGGTTACAGAATAGACGCGAGTGTTTACGTCGCGGAGATTTGGTAGCAGGCGATCCCTACGCTAGTCACTTGTGGCGATTAGCACTTGCGAAGTGATTGTGCTGGTTTCACTGGTAGTTTGGCGAGTGGTAGTTTGGCGAGTGGTAGTTTGGCTATTGGTAGTTTGGCTATTGGTAGTTTGGCGAGTTGACTGTCTCGTAGTTTAATCAAGTAGTACGCGCGGTTGTACGCATCAAGTTGATCTTCCATGGGTAGCAGTTGGAGCTTTCATGCCATACACCATCAAGCCTGAGGACGCGTTGACTGTCGGCGCGGACACGACAAAGTATTTGGCCGGACATGTTGATACGGGCGACCGGTGGGTCTTGAACTTTGGCCCGCAGCACCCGGCGACGCATACGACG
>JBBRGG010000142.1:0-9273 GCA_038240875.1 Phycisphaerales bacterium
AAGGTTTTTCCGCAAATAGGTATCCTCGACAAGCCCACCCCTTCGTCCGTAATTACGCATCCAGAACCATGCAATTATCATCTCGACCACGACTCGATTCGTCGCCGATCAGCGTCGCTGATCAACGTCGAGTAGCGGCAAGGCAAGGAGGTTGGATCCGTGCGGCAATGGGCTCTTTCGTTCACATCAACACACGCGTTCCAGCGCGGCTCTCTCGCAGCCATTCTCTTTAACGCCGTCTTGCTCGGCATCGATACATACATCGATCATCCGGCTTTAAAGGCTCTCGAACAAGCGTGCCTGGTATTTTTCGTTCTTGAGCTCGTGCTCAAGTTCATCGCCCGCGATTCCACGCGCGCGTTCCTGCGTGATCCCTGGAACATCTTTGACATTGTTGTCATAGGGTCGGCGTTCGTGCCCGCCGTGGGATCGCTGGGACCGATCCTTCGAATCCTTCGCGTGCTTCGAGTGTTCCGGCTTGCGCGCAGCGTTCCCGAACTACGGCTCATCGTCACCGTTCTAGTGCGTTCGGTTGTATCGATGAAGTACATCGGCTTGCTTGCTGCGCTGTGCTTTTATGTCTTTGGAGTCGCTGGTGTCGAACTCTTTGGCAGCACGCAGAAAGAGTTTGCAACCCTCCACGAAACCCTCTTCACTCTCTTCCGCACGCTTACCGGCGACAACTGGTCCGACCTTCGCTACGCAGCAATCGAGGGTGTAAACGCGGGCGACCCTCATTATTGGAAGGCCTCCCTCTATCACGTCCTTTGGATTTCGATCGTTACGTTCGTGCTCATCAACCTGATCGTCGGCGCGATCATCAACAACTACCAGGAAGTCCAGCAGGCCGAACGAGCTCGCAGCAACGGCGAAACCCTCGAAAGTAACAAGGCGAGCCTTGATGACAAGATCGCCGCTGCCTCGCGCGAGCTTACCCGACTCCTCGAACAACGTGCACGAATGAACTCGTAAGTCGAACTCGTGGAGCGACTTAATCCTTCCCAGCCTTCTTCTCTTCAACCACTTCATCAATCGTAGTTCGGCGTAGCACGACCTTGCCCGCAGGTGTCTCTGCCTCACGCTCTTGAACCACGCGGCGAACTTCGCGCGTGGGCTCATCGAGTTCAGTTTTTTTCGCGCGTGCATTCTTGTTTGCACCGGCCACGGGCGTGCGCACAGCCTTGGACACATGCCCAACAAACTCGCCTAGCGATCGAAATAAGCCCTTTGGCTCGGGCTTCTTTGGATATTTGTCACTCTGACCCACGCCAATTCCTCTCGTTGCTCATCGCGTCCGCGCTGGTACGCCAACCACTGTCGTACCAGCCACAACCGTGCGTACAACCGTGGCCCCGCCACCCACTGTCGCGCCCGCACCCACTTGGATCCCAGGTAGCACGAGGCTCCCAATCCCCACGAGCGTGTCTCGCCCCACACGCACGTTCCCGCCAAGCACCGCGCCCGGCGCGATGTGCGAATTCTCACCGATGACACACTCGTGCTCGACGATAGCACCCGAGTTGATAATCGCGTGATTGCCGACGTTCGCGAAGGCATGCACGACGGCTTTGGGCCCGATGTACACGCCTTGCCCGATTTCAGCCGTCGGCGAGACGTACGCAGTAGGGTGCACGAGTGTGAGCGCGACGTACGTGGCTTGCACGCTCGTAGATTTCTCGATCAAAGCAATCTCTTCGAGAACCCTTCGCCGAGTAGCGATGCCGCCGATGGCGAGGATCCAGTTTCGTTCGGCGTTCATGGCGTTGGCGTTGCCGTTGGCGGTGGTGCTGGCGTTGGCGCGAGTGAAGTCCGCCGGGTTAAAGCCAATGAGCGCGGGTAACTCAATGAGAGTGCCCAGTCGCGTGAGCGAGCCGATGCGTTGTGCGACTGCGTTCGCGTCATCATCCAAAAACCCGGCGATTGCTAGACCTAGCGCCGCAGCAGCCTCATGGACTACGAGCGCGTGCCCACCGCCACCAACCAGCACCAGTGTGCGCGGCGAAGGCAACTTAGCAGATTGAGCATTAGATTCAGCGTGCGCCATGCACCCAGAGGATAGAACCGCTCGCTACACGATGCTGTATTGGAACATGTTAACTGACGTGATATTGATTGCAAACGTTGCTCGTCAGACAGCTCTCAGTTTCATGCGACATCGAACTTCCTCGCCTTCGCCAACACACCCGCTTGTTCATTATCTGGGACACCGCCGAGGAGTGCGAGGTGCACCATTCGTCCAAGCAGTTCCGAAAGATGCATCTATAGCCCGCCGAGCCCGAGCCCGCACGTTCGCGAAGGTAATCAATTCTCCCCTCTCCAAACTCCTTCTACACTGCCTTCATGCCTGTTGATTCGCCCGCGTCAATCTCGCCTGACTCTCTGCCACGGATCGCGGCGGTAGGCTTTCTCAATGCCTTACCGCTGATCGAAGGGCTGTCGCAACTTTCAACCCTTTCGCTCACGCTCGCCGCCCCATCCAAGATCGTCGGCATGCTCACGCGTGGCGAAGCCGATCTCGCCCTTGCGTCGATCGCCGACGTCGCGCGATCCACAATCCCGCTCACGCTCGTGCCTGTTGGCATGATCGGTTCTCCTGGCGCGACGATGACCGTCCGCATATTTTCGCGCGTACCAATGCGAGAGATCACGATGCTGCACGCCGATACGGACAGCCATACATCGGTGGTTCTCGCGCAACTTCTATTGAGGCAGATGTACACAATTATGCCGACGGTCGCGCCGCTGAACGCCGCGGCCATCAAGTCGAACTTATTGAACAACGGCTCTACTCAGCCCGAAACCAAACCCGAAATCAAACCCGAAGCCATGCTCCTCATCGGCGACAAGGTCGTGACCAATCCGCCTTCGCTCGCCGAGTATCCGCATGTGCTCGACCTTGGCGAAGCATGGCACGCGTGGACCAATCTTCCATTCATGTACGCGTGTTGGATGTGCCGAACCGAGTCGCTATCTTCGCCTGAGTCCAATGCACGGATCCGTTTGGGCGCCGACATCCTTGATCGCCAACGCAGGCATAACGCTACGCGGATTTCATGGATCGCGCGTACACGCGCCACAAGCGCGGGTTGGCCCGTCGAGTTGGCCGAGGAGTATCTCTCACGCACGCTTTCGTACGAAATTGACGCGTTGGAACGGCACGCGGCGCTGCGTTTCCTTAACGAGGCGCATGCCCAAGGCTTTCTCCCCGCGTGCACGCCCGCGTGGCTCGATACACAGCAATCAGTCGCGCCAACAGTCGCGCCAAAGACAACATCTTCCTTCACCACGCCAACTATCTCCTCGTAAGAGGCAATTCTGTATGCCAGCCCTTCCGGCTATCCGCGTCCACGCCTTTGTTACCCTCGAGCGTGAGCTGCGCCATCGAGGTAGCGACGCATTGGTTGAAGCCGCACAACGCGCCGCGTCACTCGTCCACGAAATCGCCTCTTCCTCGACCGACGCGAGCTTTCCCACAGAATACATCGTCTTCCGAATCCTTGGCGAGCGGGCCACGCTCGATGGGCCGGTTCTCACTTCTGCCGACGCCATCGCGCTTGTTTGCACGCTCGTCGAACGGCTGACCGAGCACGCCAGCCTCTCGCTTGATCATCCACTTGTTGTCGGCGCGCTCACTTCTGAAGAGCTCGCCACGCTTTGGAATGTGAGTAAAAAAACGCTTGATCGCCTACGTCGCCAGGGCCTTCCCGCGGTGCGTGCGCGCCACCCTCGCGCCCACAGCGTGCTTCGCTTTCCGCTGCCTTGGCTGCGCAACTTTGAATCTTTCAACGCGGCAAGGCTAACTAAAGCTGGCGCGTTTGCACGCGTGCCCGCATCACTCGAAGCAACCTTTGTCCGTAGAGCGCAGCGGTATCAGCGGGTGCTTGGCTACTCCTTGAATCAAGCGGCACTGCGTATCGCCAAGCGTTTTCACAAGAGCCACGAAGGCGTTCGGCTGATCCTCCAACGCCACGCGGCAAGCGCACCAAATCTCTCGGCGCCAACGCACCCAGCATTACTGCGCGCCGCGTTTGCTCACACAGCCACAACGCTTCGCGCACCCAAACCGCCGATGCGCGAAAAGGAGCGAGAGTTTCTTGCTCGCGCCTGGCAGCTCGGCTTTCCCATGCGCGATCTCACTAGACGGACCCGCAAAAGCCCCGCCACCATCCGCCGCGCTATTGCGATGGCGCGACATTCCAAGCTTCAGGCACTGGTCGCGCGTCTACCCAATGACGTGGTTCATGCGCCCTTCGCCAACCTTTCGCTCGCCGCAGACGCCATCCTTGCGCCCAAGAGCGTGCGCACAAACCTTACCACTCCGACCTCGCTTGCACAGTGGCCAACCGACCTCGCAGAAGTCATCACGATGGCGCGCACCCGCGTTGTTCCCGTCGCAGCGGAAGAATCAGCTCGCGCCACCGCGATGCATTTCTTGCGTTGGCGAGCCGCAACAACCCTTGCAAAGCTCAACGCTGAGCACCCTTCGACGATGGCACTCGAAGCCATCGAAGCCGATTTGGTATGGGCATCGCGATTGCGAGCCAGGCTTGTGCGCACTCATTTGACACTCGTGATTGAGACGCTGGAGGTTCGTTCGGGTACGCCGTTGTCGTCCATAGCGTCAAGCCAGGCGATCCAGGCGTTGACGGGCGCGCTGCGATCTGCCGCGGCTGCCGCCGACCACTTTGACCCCGCGGGCAAAGGGCGACTGGCCGCAGCAGTAGGGATCGCCGTCGATCGATACGCGGCGACCTGGGCTCGCACGCGCGGCGTGGCTTCATTACCCTTAGATGCTCTTAATCCAAAGCCTGTACCATCGCGCGCGACGCGCGTGCTCGTACCTGGGTTTGCATTTCTCGATCTACGTTCAATCGTGCAAGGCCCGGCGGCAGAACTTGAACTATCGACACGCATCGCGCGTGAAGTTGCACACCTGAGCGACCTGATCCATCGCGCGATCCTGACCCAGCGCTACGGGCTCGAAAGCGTGCCGATGGGCTTACGCGACGTGGCGAAGGAGATGAATATGACACCGCTCGCCGCTGGCCGAATCGCCCACGCTGCGTACCTCGCAGCGTTAACTTCAGCAAGAAGCCGTGCGGCAACGGTGTGATTGTGCTTAACAGCGATGTAGATTCACATGCCAATTGTGTCGCACATGCCCCGGCAAGTTGTAGCAATGGACGCTTAATGTCAAGGGTTCGAGAGCCGGGTCACTCGCGAATGAACCACTCTGGCGTAGGCGCAATCAGGCCGCTGATCTCAACGAGCGCGATCAGCTCGTCGAATCAGGCTGCGCCGCGTCCTGCGTCGGGCAACCAGCGATTCGAAGTCATCCACAGCAAGTGGTGGGGCAGTGTGGCGACGACGCAAAAGAGAAGGAATGCCATAGCAATCGCGTGTGACCTCTCACCTTGAACGAATGCGGCGAGTATGAACACGATCAGCACCGAAGGCACGAGCAGCAGCACAGATTCTCGATGCACGCGCAGCACGTTTGAAAAAGGCCGGTCATGAAACGGACTTCCCGGCGTAAGTGCGCGAGAGCAATGTCCTGAGGCGTGGATGACAAGAAAATACAATCCAATTGCCACCAGTGGCGGCGCGAAGGCGCTCAAGGCAACGACCGCCACGAGAGTCGCCCATTCCTCAATCCATCCTGCACGACGCTTGCGGACTGAAGCGATGAATACGAGCATAAAACCTACCAGTACCAAGAAGATCGCAAGCGGCGCGATGGTCGCGGGATCTAAATCAGGCATGTCGCGGATGAGCCGAACGATCGAAACAAACGGCGCCGCCGAGGCCACTGGCTGGAACGCGAAAGGGCTAAAGAGAACCACAAGTCCGCGTCCAAAGCCTGTGAGGTGGTCGCTCAACGAGAGGTTAATTCGGCCACGAGTCCAGACCGAATCGCTTATTCCAAAGTGATGTGCGGCAAGAAACAGAAACGCAACCACCGCAGCCGCCGGTAGCGCTAGAAACAAGCCGATGCAGGCAAGCAGCACAAGCGAGTACATCGAGAAACGAAAGGCAGTAATCCGCCAGTTGGGCGAAGTACGCCTCATCGCCGCTAGGTCATACGCACCGTGAGGCATGCCCACGATGAATACAGCGACGACCCAAAGCCAAGCTCCCGATGTCGCCAAGGGTGTGAACAAGGCACACGCCCCGGTGACCGCAAGAAGCACGAATACGCCTGTGTAACCGCCAAGAATACGAAGCAAAATCCCCGTGTGTGAGCCACGGGGATCTGTTTCAGCGATAGGTTCAATAGCCATCTGCATGAATCAAGCGCTCGGCATTAGTGACCCTGTGGATCAACTATGCGACCACCCTCGATTAAGCTCTGCTGGGCAAGCACCTTGACGCCAGCATAGCACACCAACCCGAAGCCGACCTTGTTGATCACGTCGGCCACGTTGTAGCAGATTTCGCGAATCGACTCGCCCTGAGGGCCAGCAAGAGCCATAAGGAAGCCGATGGGGTAGATCGTCCAGCCCACGAGGATGAAGAGGCGAAGGGTCTTGAGAGACGCGACGATCGAAGGTGGCTGCGTCTGCATCTGCTGATTCAGCTTGGTGTAAAGCACAAAGACGATGTAGCCCCAGGCAACGCATGAGGCAATATAGAAACCCCACCACTCCGGCGAGCCAATGACCGAGACTTCAGCGATCCACGCAAGGACGAGCATGGCAACTGAGGCCAAGACCAGCGACCGGAACAAGCCCTTTCCCTTATTCCCAAGTGCGAGTAGGAGCGGGATTTCAAGCACAAGCAGCGGGACCGTGATCAACCAATCGATGTAGCGGTAGGCGATTGGGAACTGTTCGATCTGCTTGCCGGGGATGCGAACGCCGTCTGCAGTGAACAGATTCGCCACCTGTCCAATGTAGATTTCTGACATGCGGAAGTAGTGGAAACAGGCAACAGCACAGATGATGCCCGCAACAATCATTACCGAGCGATACATTCGAGGCACGTTCCCAGCCATCAACCAAAAGAAGAGTGCGCCCGCGCCCATGGCGACGGTGCCGATCCAGAAGAGGTACATGGTCACCCCCTCTATCGAAAGCCCTGCTTTCAAAGCGAGAGCGGTGTCCGAGGCAGCAAGAATGGTTTGCATGAGTCGTTTCCTGAAGGTGTTAATCGAAAGGCCACAAGTTTCTTATAGCACAACGAAGGAGGTAACAGGGCGTGATTCACATAATTCACGGCATTATCAACAAAATTCTCCCAAAACTAGGGTTTGTTACTATTTTGGTAAATTGATGCCAATTATGCCACGCGCTTGAATCTGTTGGGCAAGAAGATCGTTCAGGAAAGCGACTTCAACACCGCGTGAAGTAGCAAAAGTCTTCATATTGACCTAGCTCGTCGCGCCAAATCGCCCACGAGACGTGCCTCGCGGCCTTGGCCGTAGCCTTGTCACGAGTGAAAAGCCGTGAGGGAACTCTGTGATTGGCTCTCCAAAAAGAGGACGTGCGAGCCATAACTTACACGTTGCCAAGGCTTAACGTAAGGCAAGTCGATTTGTGTCAATTGTTCATGGGCAGGGTCAGCTTTCCTAACGCCTAAACACCTTGATGGGCATCTGGTTTGGGCAAACCACCAATGTCAGTATGTAAATGTAGCAAGGTGATCTCCTCAGTTTACTGGCCAAACCGCGCCCATGTGGTATCTTTGTACCAGAGCGCTGTTGCGGTAGGTGTTTATGCGCAAACACTGCGTCCGATACGCCTTACCCATGTTTGCATTAGCGGCTGTGTACTGCTGACTGTGATGTGTCTCAACCGCTGCAGCCCTCGCCTTTTACCCTCGCGACCTTTGGCCGGAAATTGAAATGAGCCCCACCATGAACGCCACCATAAACTCCACTTTGAACCCTCGCGCCACCTCTTCCGCTCCTGCAATCTTCTCCCGCCGCAGCAAGGCCAGTTACGCGGTGATGTGCCTGGCCTTTGTCGCCGGGGCTTTGGGTTCGGTGCAGTCGGCTATCGCCGTGCAAGCAGTTTCCATCGACCTCACCGGCGTGCAGATCCGCAACGCCACCAACCAAACCCGAACTTCATCCCCTAACCTCATCGACCCCGCCTTCCAGTATTCCTACACCATCCGCAACGCCAACGTTCGTGGCGTCGGTGGTGTCCTAGGCCTGCTCTATCCAAACCCTGTTTCTCTCGAATCTGTCATCAGTGGCCTGGGTGGTGGCGTATTTGGCACCTCGGCGCTCATCAACAATCCCACCGGCACCATCCCCACCACCCTCATCGACCAAACCCTCGCCGGCTCCACCGTTCAGCTTGGCGTCACCTTCGCGTTCTCCGCCAACCTCGTCACCAGCATCAACGCCCAAGGTGTCGCTTCCTTTGTCGTGTCCAGCGTTTCCATCACCAGCAGCAGTCCGTTTCTTGCGCCCGGCTATCTCCAGTTCACCTCGGGGTTTGTCGATATCGCGACTTCCTGCATCGCCGATTTCGATCAAGATGGCGGCGTCACCGGTGCCGACGTTGGCGCATTCTTCAATGACTTTCAGCAAGGCTTCGATTCCGCCGACGTCGATGGCTCCGGCGGCATCGATGGCTCCGACATCGGCTTCTTCTTCACCCGCTTTGAGCAAGGGTGCTAATGAGTATCTCATAGAATGAAGAAGTGGAAGAAACAAACCCAGCCGGGACGCCTTCTCCACGAGAAGAAAGTAGCCATTCTGTGAGAGGCTCTCAAACTCTTGAACGCTGGTTATCAATACTTGTAAGTCAATAATATTGTATGTTACTGTATTGATATTTGTAATAGTAAAATTTATAACATAATGCAGGTAGACTCAGTTATCTAACTAGAATTTAATAACACAAGATATTTTCACGCGGATATTGTTTCCAGATCACTTTGGAGAAAAGTTCAATGTGCCGTAGTGCCCGGTCTCGATTGGCTCAGAAATTTGACTCGCTATTTGACTCGGTATTTGACTCGGTATTGGCTCAACTGCACGCCCCAGTATTGGCCTTCATCGCTGGCCTGTCGCTCTCTTCTATCTCTACATATGCCCAGATCACCATCCCCACCCTTCTCGTCGGCGACCCGGGCAACGCGTCCGACACCACCTCCTTTGGCCGTGTTGACTATTTGTACAACATCGCCACTTACGAAGTGACCGCCGGTCAATACGCCGCATTCCTCAACGCCGTCGCACGCACCGACTTCAACGGCCTGTACAACCCCAGCCAAGCCTCCAGCAACCCTCTGGGTAGCGGCTTAATCCGCTCGGGTTTC
>JBBRGG010000143.1:0-9248 GCA_038240875.1 Phycisphaerales bacterium
CGATATGACGCCGAGGACCAGGAGGAATACTCCCACGTCAAAGAGCGTGGGCGTGCCGAGCTTGATCGGTTCTAGGGTTGGGATGGTGATAGAAGTCCACTTTGGTGCCATGAAGGGCCCGCCGAGAATTGGGCTGATGAAGGCGCTGGAAAGTGCGGCCAAGAGGCCGACACCGATGAGCGTGCGTGCATCGATACGAAGTAGTCGCTTCGCGGCTGCATTGCCAAACGCGAGCGCGTAGAGAGCAACAGCGGTTGAGGCGATGAGCCCGCCGATGAATCCGCCACCAGGTTTGTTGTGGCCTTGAAACATGACAATGATGGCAAAGAGGAAGATGATGGGCGCAAGAACGCGAGCGGTCGATTGCAGGATAGTTGTAGCGAGCGGGAAGATTGGGCTGACAGATGTTGTCTCTGGGGGAGATAGTGGCCGAGTTTGTGGCCGAGTAAGCGGCAGAGATTGTGGTGGTGCGACGTCATCGCACGAATTCGAGTGCTCGCGCGAAGCAACAATGCGGATGTGAGCCGCGGGATCAGACAGGCTAGGCTTCATAAGAGCGTACACACCCAGAGCGGCCACGCCGATGACCGTGATCTCGCCCAGCGTGTCGAGCGCGCGGAAGTCAACAAGGATGACATTGACGACGTTTTTGCCGAAGCCTTCGGGGAGGGAGCGGGTAGAGAGGGCGCGAGTGAGCGAGTCGTCGGCATCTACGCCGGATGCGACGTAGACGAGCGTTGCGATGACGCCGCCACAGCACGCGGCGATTGCTGCGTCGCGCCAGCGTGTGGCCCGAGACGCAAGTAAACGAATATCGGGCAAGCGACGGAATGCGAGCAGGAGCAATACGAGAGAGAGTGCTTCAATGCAGATCTGTGTCAGGGCAAGGTCTGGCGCGCCAAAGTTGGCGTAAAGCATTGACACACCGAAGCCGGCAAGACTTAAAGCAGCAATCGCGGGAAATCGGCGTGGCACCAAAGCTACAGACATCGCGGCGATCAGTATCAGGCTTGCAAGGAATGTGGCGTAGATATCAACGGGAGTGATGCGTGGGAAGTGCGTCGTAAGCGTGTACTGGCTCGGGTTGGTGTGCGTCGTGGCGGTAGCGACGAGCCACACGATCAGCGAGATGAGGATAATGAGAAGATAGTTGCGAAGCTTGCCTTGTTGCAGTGTAGACGTGAGCCAACTTGCGGCGTCTATCGAGGCAGCAAGTACGCGGGAGTAGAGGCGATCCGGGCCATAAGCGTCAAGAGCTGCGAGTAGCTTGAGTGCGACGCGGAGGCGATGGCGGAAGAAGTAGAGCACTAGTCCCAAGGTGACAGCGAGGCCGGACAATCCCAGCGCTGGGGTCCAGCCATGCCAGAGGTGTAATTGACCTTTGGCAACCGAATCGCCGAGGGTTGCATTGGTCGCTGGCGTGGTGAATGGTTCGATGATTGCGGCCGGAAAGAATCCTGCGGCGAGGCCTAGCGAGGCGAGGATAAAGGGCCCGAGAATCAGGCCGATCATGCCTTGCTTTGAAGCTGTGTGTGCTGGTTCGTGCGTTGGTTCGTGCGCACGAGGATGGGCGAGGTGTACTGCAGCTTGCGCGTGAGGTGCGTGTGCATGATCCTTCTGCACACGGCCCCAGAATGGCCGAATGCCCACAAGGATGGCGACGACGACATAGACGCTCGCAGCGAGTGTGATGCACGCGGCGAGTACCCAATTGATCAAATGAGATGAACCGCCGATATTCACGGCCGCGTCCTTGAGAGTGGAGTCAAGCACAAGCTCTTTGCCAATAAAGCCGACGAGTGGTGGCAACCCCGCCATTGAAGCAGCGGCGAGGAGCCCAGCAACTGCTAACGCGGGCATGCTTCGTGCAAGGCCACCTAAGTGTTCGACTTCTTTAATATGCGTGGCGTGCTCAATTGCACCTGCGAGCATGAAGAGTGCGCCCTTGTACAGCGCGTGCGCACAGAGAAATACCAACGCGGCTTCGACGGCTTTGGGTGTGCCAATACCCAAGGCAAGAACGATTGCTCCTAGCGCGCTAATGGTGGTGCATGCGAGAAGTTTTTTGGTCGTAGTTGTGCGAAGGGCAAGAAGAGCGCCAACGAGCATGGTGACGCAGCCCATGAGGACGAGCGTGATGGTCCAGGCATGTGCATTGGGCGGGGTGCCGGTAGTGGCAAGTTCCGATTGATGTGCCGCACTCGGGCCGAGCACCGGTGCGAAGCGTGCGAGAAGGAAGATGCCTGCTTTGACCATTGTGGAAGAGTGGAGGTACGCCGAGACGGGCGCGGGGGCTTCCATGGCGTTTGGAAGCCAGAAATGGAAGGGGAATTGTGCGCTTTTGGTTGCTGCGGCGATGATGAAGAGGATAAGGATCGCGGGGTACCAGGGATGTGAGAGGATCGAATTCGCGTGCAACGAATCGGAACCAATGCTTGTGTTCGCGGCGATCAACCCTGAGACGGTCCACTGGCCTGTAGCTGTGCCCAGTAGCACAATTCCGGCGAGCAGCGCGAGCCCGCCGATGCCGGTAGTAAGGAGGGCTTGAAGTGCGGCCTTTCGAGCGCGCTCGCGAGTGTGGTCGAAGCTGATGAGTAAATAGGAACTGATCGAGGTCAATTCCCAGAAGACAAAGATGGCAAGCAAATTATCTGAAAGGGCAATTCCGAGCATTGCGCCCATGAAGATAAAGAGTGCGGCGTAGAGGCGTCCTAAGTGTGGGTGGCCTTTGAGATAGGCTCCGGCGTAGAGCACGATGAGCGTGCCTATGCCGCTGATGAGCGTGCTAAAAATAAGGCCCAGGCCATCGAGCCTAAGCGTGAGGTTGAGGCCCAGGGTTGGTGCCCAGGCAAAATCTTCAACAATGGGCAGGCCAGCGTTGACATCATGGACGCGCATCAAAAGAGCAATGAAAATCGAGAACGGGGCAAGGGCAAGGATCCACGCCGCTCGGTGTCCTCCATGTGTGCTGCCCAGCGCGCGTACCAGGGCTGGCGCGACCAATGCCGCTGCGAAACAGGCCGCCAGAATCGACCAGAGAGGTGCGTCCAACATAGAGGGACAAGCCTATGCCGATCTTGTACTAGGGAGCAATGCTGGAAATGAGGTTTGAGAAATGTGCAGTTAGGCGATTCGGGAATGATTCGGCAATCGTGAGGAGTGCAATTCTGATCATGGAACACTTTGGGTTGGTGCGCGTACAAATGCTAAGTAACTTTGCGTGTGTGTACACGCCGGGTACTATGGAAACGTTGGTAGGGTGTGCCTGTGCGGGCAAGCCTTTAAGTACGATTACTCCATAAGGTAAGGGCGCAAGCCCGCTATGGTGGAGTACTGCGAGCGCGGTATTTATAAGGGAATCACCGATGGCAATGGTTTGTATACGTGATGGTCGTCCTGAAAACAGTCGTAGTGGTTTGGACCTGCAAGACAGCCGCGTGAGCCACACCAAACGCGTTCGTGCGTTGCTTTTGGCCGCGACGCTGGGCAGTGTGGCATTCATGGGCCTTGCCGCTTGCCAACAGGCCCCGCGTGGGGACTCGGGCGGTCAGATGGATCCATTTGAACGCACCCGCGTTGACGCACGCAGCCCGCAAGCCGACACCGTGAACTTGTACGAATTCTCTGATCGCGTGGGCGAGGCGCTCGCCAATCGAATCGCGGACATCGACGAGTTGACGACCCGTTCGTCCAAAGCCGTCATCGAACTTGGCAGCATCAAAAATGATTCACCCAGCACGCCTTCGAGCGATTTCTCTCTGATTCAACGGCGAGTGTTCACCAAGCTCGTCAACAGCAACGTTGTTCGCAAGCACGCCGACATCGTTGAAAGGCGTTCGCGCGTTGATCGCGACATTCAGGACACGCGCCCCAGCGAGCCCGACTTACTCGATGAACGTTTGACCAACCCTGACCAGTCGGCGGTGTATGACCTTGACGCGACCTACATCCTGACGGGTACGTTCGGCGAGATCAGTCGCGGACGCGATCAGAAGAACTACTACTTTGAAATGGCGCTGACCCACGCTAAGAGCCGTCGAATTGTGTTTGTAGAAACCTTCGACTCCAAGCAGAAGCCCTGAGGAACATTCGATGCTCCTTGCCTGGGAAGTGGTCGAGATCGCGACAAGTTGTACCAATGCAGTGAGCCGACGAGAGGGTTCCCGCCGAGTTCATGTATGTGGTACACGTGCGGCACGCATCGAGCGGGTCGGGCGCGGATCGACCACGCGTTCCAAAGGTTTGTTTCTAATCTTGCGCACGATTTCAATGCTGGCGTTGTGCGTCGGTATGTCGGCGGCGTTGCCATCGTGTGCATCAAGTAGCGGGCGCAACGACAGCGGGCGGAGCACGCGATTGCGCGCGGGCGATATCGAGCTCGCCGTGGCAGAAGTCAAGCTAGATCTCGCGGAGAGCTCTTTCATCACTTCGCGCGATAAAGCCTCGACCAAGGTTCGGCTCGTGCCCAGCGAGATGGAGAACTTATCGTCGGATCGCATGAGCCGTATCGACCGTTGGTCAGCAGTCTCACGCGTTCTATTCGATCCGTCGATGCAGCAACTTCTCGCGACCAAGAATGTGGATTTGTTTATGCCTCGTGATGCGGCGCTGCTATTGACTCGCTTTGGCACCGAATCGGATCGTGACGCCCGCGTTGCACCGATTAGCATCGACGAGTCGCCAGATTTCTCGCCGACACACACGTTTGCAGGCAAAATCCTGTCCATCACGAGAGCAGCTTCGCAAGACGCAAACGCGCCCGCGGATCAGCGGCAAGAGGTCGTTCGCGTTGAATACTCCATCATCGAGCTCGCATCACGAAAGGTTGAATGGTCGGGTGCGCACGAATTCAAACGCACGGCTTCGGGGTTGCTGATCGATTGATATATATTGGGAGCTGCGATGTTCGCAGCAGAACTCTTCAGGATCACGCGTGAACCAACTCGATTCAAATTACGAACCAAGACAGAAAGTTGATGCAATGCAGCATCGTAAAATAGGGCTGCGGCGCAGCGCATCGCGCGCTGTAATCGGGTTGCTGCTTGCCGCTTGTCTTGGCACGATCAGCTTTGGTTGTCAGGGTTACCAACGCGATGTTGATGTCATTAGCGAAGTCCGCGCCGGCGAGTTTGGTGCGGCTCGCATGCTCGCGAGCAATCGCGCGACGCGAAACCCAAGCGATCGCTCCTACATGCTTGATCGCTTGAAGGTCATGCTCTTGGAACAAGCCGATGGCGTGCCCCAAGCCGCAGAATCCTCCGCCGACGCGCTCTACGATTTTCTTCGCACGCAAGGCGTGAATCGCGATAACACCGTCACATCGTTCTTCATTGGCGAGCAGGGCGCACGATTCTGGAAGGGTGAACCCTTCGAGCAAGCGATGGCGTATCACGCGATTGCTGTCTTTGATGCAACTCGTGGTGATTGGGGGAATGTTCGAGCGGGCGTGACCAACTCGCTCTTTTCATTGCGTGACTTCTCGCGCACGTTGGCAAATGTAAACTCATTGAGCACGCGGCGCGACACAAGCCTTTCGCAACAGGATTGGTCAACAGACCCGGACACGGCAGAACGCGTTTCGCTAATGAAAACCGCCGCAAAGGCCGAGAAGAACGGTTCGGCGGACGGCTTGGCAACGTACACACCCGCGCGGTCCGACTTTGAAATAGGGTACGCGATGCGCGCGATTGCTTCGCGCCATCTAGGTTTGCGCGAGGACATGAATGAATCCGTCGCGGCCCTCTCAGCCATGCGGCCCGAGATGGCAACGCTCGCTTCGACGATCGCTTCGGGCCGATACAACACCATCCTCATTGTTGATTATGGACTTGCGCCACGCAAAGTCGGCACAGGACCGGACAACGCCATCGCCGTCTTTCGTCCTATAACAGCTTCAGATTCTTCGCCTTTGAATGTTCGCGTTGCCGCCTCATCATTGAACTTTCCGGTAACAACCGACGTGAACAGGCTTGCACGTGATCTCAAATGGAACAATCTCGAAGACTTGCGTCGAGCCAAGAGCCTTATTGGTGACGTGCTCCTTGTGGGCGGCGCTGCGGTCGCCTTGGGCGCGAAAGACGACGAGGCTAAACTCGCGGGCGCAGCAGTGGCAATCGCGGGCCTCATTATGAAGGCAACTTCCGCAGCCGACACGAGGCATTGCGAAGTGCTGCCACAGCGTGTCTATATCGCACCGGTATGGCTCGAACCCGGGCTCAACATGGTTGAGCTTTCGATCGGTGGCCGTGCGAGGTTGGTGATTCCCGATGTACCCGGCCCGCCTGCGGGTCGTGTGTTCGCGCGGTACGCAAGGCTCAATGACAAGATGGGCCCTTGGGCGACTTCAGGCGTGGTTCGCTATAGCAACGATGTGTCCGGCGAGACTCGTACGCCCGCAACGGTCGGCATGAACAACGAGCAAGGCGTGCCCTTTGCGAGCAGCGCAAGGCTTGCGAGCTTGCCTTACATATTGGGCGGCGCGTGCGTGCGTGTGCCGACGGATCGACTGCTGACCGAGTATCAACAAGCCGGGTTCTTACGTGGTGTGTCGCTCAACGACCTCGTCGATCTCTACAAGTCCGAGGAGATCTGGATCGACGGGTTGTCGCCCGAGCCGGGCCCTCGCCGCCACATCTTGGAAGGTGGTAGCAGCCTCTTTACGCCAGAAGCCGGAAGCACGGGTTTCGTTCGACTCTTCTGCCAACAACACCAAACCTACTCGCCGCGCTCGTCACGCGTGCAGGAACTTGCGGCTCAGATCCGCGTCCAACTCTTCGGTGGTGAAACTGTGGCACAGCTTCCTTAAAAAGCCGGATGAAATGATTGCAAGGTTTGCCGCAGGAACACCTTTCGGACTCCGTACGAGAAGCAACAGAATGTTCAAACTACGCAAGACAGCACCGCGAAACGCCAACGAATCAGCCACGTATACAGACAGTTAAGCAGTGTAATTGTGATCCATTCTTGTATCGTTAATCGAACTTGTATTTTAGGATGAATTTAGAAGAGACCCAGCAACTCGCGCTCCATTTACGAATATGGCACGCGCGAGCAATCGAAAGGAACGACTCGTGTTCACGCGCTCGAAATCCGCAACTCATTCAATGTCAACGGTTCTTTACTCGACCGTCGCGCTTATCGGTTTGGCAGCGGCATTGCCCGCGTGCACGACCAACACGCCCTTCCCAGGCCAGCCTGACAACGTGCCCACGGGCCAATACCCGCGCGTTGTTGTCGAAGCGCCACTGAACCAGTTTGTTGGCGTTGATTACAACTCCATCGTCATCGATCCCGCGTCTTCGGATCGCCCGATGGCGGTCACTGTGCCGGTGCGTTCGCTCGCGCCTGATCGCCGCATGAACGTGCAGTATCAGTTCACGTGGCTCGATGGTTCGGGGCGGCAGGTTGGCCAGAGCGGCTGGCGATACATCGTGATGGAGCCTCGCGCTCAGGATCGTTTCACATCGAATTCTCTCGACAATCGTGCGAGCGATTACCGACTTGAGATTCGCTCGGCTCGCTAACTCTACAGATCAAAATGTCCCAGATTTCTTTCGTTTCGTGCCGCGTCAACGCGCCGCACGAAGCCTTCCGCCTCGCGTCGAGCCTCGTGAACGATTGTTCGCGTGCCTGCCGCGTTTGGAGTTCATCCATGTTCTCTTCAAGTAGATTCTTAACGTCTGGATTCTCTTGTTCCAATTCGTCGGTTTCGAATGAGCCTTTCGTACAAAACACGATTCGCGTAGGTACAGCCCATGCGAGCACGGCTCGATCTAACACAGCCCGATCCGCGTGGACGCTGTGCGCAGTCGCAGGCATCGCCGCGATTGCATGTGTGCCGTCCGTCTTACTCGCGCAAGGCGGGAAGCCTAGCGCAACGCCGATTGAATCATCCACCGCCTACCAAGAGCCCGACCTCAAGGCATTCAAACGTGCATATGAACGCGACGATCGGCCCACCGCCCTCGTGCTCGTCGGTTTCGCGACCAGCCAGCACCAGGCCAATGACCCGGCCAGCATCCTCTTTAATTCCGACGCTACGGGCATCACCCAGCAAATCAAGAGCGCGATCGAAGAAGTTCTCAACGCACCCGAAGCCGACGTCGAGATGGTCAACATCAACGCGCTTCGCGCGAGCACCGATCGCTTATCTGGCGTCCTTCAAACCCGAGGCGAACGTGACGCTGTTTCATTGCTCGCCGATGATCTTTCCGCGCAACTAGTCTTGATGGTCAAGCTCCACACGCTCGACGCCAACGGCACCATCGGCAAAGCGACGGTCGAAGCCTTTCGCGCCGATCGCGCTCGTACCCTCTTTACCATCGCCTTTGATTGGAAAGGCGGAAATTCTGCAAGGGATCTAAAGATTAATGGCAGGCAAATCGCCCGCGCTTTCATCAACGATTACTCCAAGCGGCTCTCGGGCGACAACCGCCGACTGACGCTGCGAATTCTGAGTATCACTGATTCTGCGCAGCTGCGCGAAGCACGCGAACTCGTCGAAGAAGTCGCCGGTGTTGAAGTTGTTCGCCGTCGTTCCTCGGCGTCGGCGCGTCGTGATGGCTTCGCTCAATTCGAGATCACGTACACGGGCACCGATTCGACAACGCTCGCGGATGACGCCGCTGCTGCTCTCGAAGACCGATTTGGCCCTCTCGAAGTAGTAAAGGACGAAGGCGGTGCGTTCACGCTGCGTCCGTCGCGCCGTTCCAATTCAATGAACATCGCCGACGATGAACGCTGCGCCCAAGACATGGCTCTTCGTGCCGCTGCGGGCGACGCCGTGCGCGATGAGTTGCGCGCCGCCGCTCGCGCACGTGGCAACCCACGCGTGGTCGTCCTCATCAATCGCGATGCGCCCTTTGCCGATGAACCCGTTCCCGCCGATGCTGGCCAAGCTGGCAACGCCTCCGCGAACACGATCGTTATCAGTCTAGCCGAGAATAATGCAGCGGCAATCGGCAGCTCGGGCGCTGGCTCTGGTGGTGGATTAGCTGATCGCGCAACGCTCGAATCGCGCCGCCGCGAAGCCGCACTTCAGTCGCGTCTGATCGAAGACGCACTCAGCGATCGCATCGGTAACGGCTTGCTCGGGCTTCGAGTTGTCGATGGCGACACCGTTCGTTCGCGTCTACTCGCCAAGCTCGACACCGATGCCTCCACGCGTGAAAAACCCTTGACCGAAGCGCAGCTTGCATCGATGATGCGTTCGGATAATCTTGCCGACATCATCATCGTCGGCACGGCTC
>JBBRGG010000144.1:0-9170 GCA_038240875.1 Phycisphaerales bacterium
AGGTTCTGTACTCCTTTCACAGCGTGCATTGGCCGTGTGTTTCAGTGTGATTCGCAAGAATAAAGCGCATTAGCAAAGTGGATAAACAAAGCGTGTAAATAAAGACCCCCGCGCACATGCGAGGGGGCCTTAATGTTTCAGGTTGTATATTCGTGTCGGGCGAATGCGAATGTCTACTGATTTTGCTTCAGCACGCATTGCTCGCCTTAGACATAATTCGCTTTAGATTTAGTTCGCCTTCGAATTCGTCAAGGGGGCAGCAATCGCCTTGTCGTTCAGAATCTCAACCTTCATGCCGGTGTGGCTGGAGCCGCCCATGCGGAGCGAGTCGGGCTTGCCGTAAACTTCGGGGTAGAGGTACAGGCCGCGTTCGTCATTGCTCTTCATGACTTCGGGCACAACGCGGTTCGCGTTGGCGTATGGGTCTTGACGAATACCGGTGATGGTCCAAGAAACCTTAAGCCCGGGCGAGCCGCCAGCGATCTCAAACTGATTGCTCGAAACTTCCTTCGCGATAAAGACCGGTGCGTATCCGCCGATGCACGTGAGCTGGTAGCGATAGTCCTTGTTCAGCGCCTCAAAATATTCGGGGAGCGAGACGGTTGCGTGCCCGTTCTTGTCCATGATGACGACGCCGTCATATATGTTCTTCATGTCGGGAGATTCAACGAAGGAGTGGTAGAGGAACTTGTTCTCGGGATCGAGCGGGTGATCGATCATGAAGGTGCCCGAGCCCTTGGAGACCGAGCCAGTCACCTGAAGGTTACCCTGCACGCGCACGCGGCCGTTGAAGTCGCCGGCGTAACCGGTCGTGTTCGACCCGCCGTTGTCCGCGAAGATCGCCGTGCCGCTCTGCGCCAACGCGTAAATGCCGTTGCCAAAGTTGTTGAAGGCCGCGATTGCCGACGTACCCGCGCCATTGCCTTCGCCACGCACGCCCGTGGAGACCGAACCGCCGCTGCCACCAGTTCGGCCAAGAACGCCCGCACCGCCCGTGGTCGCACAATACCCAAAGACGCCGTTGGAAACCCCCCTGCCCATGACGCCGATGCTAAATGAGCCCGTCGACTCGCCTTTGATGGCGATGCCAGCGTCTTGTGAAGCACTCGGAATCGAAGCGCCCCCTGAGGACGATTCAACATCAAGTGTGGGCTTGGTCGCCGCAGCGTTGTTGTTATCGAAGAACGCTGAAGAACCGGTACCCGTTGTTCTGGATTCGAGCGCGTTGGCGGCGCTCGCAGAGTTGGTGATCGCAAATTCCGATGCCGATCCAGTACCGTTGGTGCTCGCGTCCAGTGCGCTACTCACGTTGGTTGCGTTGTTGATCTTAAACCACCCTGCCCGGCCCGCGTTCGAGAGGTTGTCCGCGACGAACGTATTCCCCGAACTGCCTTCGGTTCGCCCATAAAAGGCGTATGCGCCGCTGCTGCTGTTGTACGAGATAATGCCGTTGCCGTCATTGGTGTCGGCAACCAGCACCGGCTGGAAGGTGACCCCAAGAGCATTCCCGCTTGGTGCGCCGCTGGTCAAACGCAATACTCCTGACGAGTTGTTTGCGCTGGCGTTAGTGAGGTTCATGAGCGCGCCACTCGCGAGATTCTGCGACTGAATCAAAGGCAACTGCAAACCCTGTGCGTAAGGCGTGCTCGCCAGAGGCTGCCGAGGCGACAAATTCGTATACGCACCCACCGAAGCGCCGGGTCGAACAGCGATGTTTAGCCAGCGAGAGTCGCCGTTGTATTGATCGCCGAAGTCGAGCGTCACGGTAAAGCGGCCGTCGACGACGTTTATATCGTTGGAAATGAGTGTGACCCCAACCTGCAACCCTAAATTCGCTGAGTCGCTCAGACGGAACTCAAGGTCGTACACGCCGTTGGCGGGCGAGCCGCTACTACGTAGTTCGCCTTGGTACGTAAACGAAGTACCCAGTGGGGTCTGCGCCATCGCCTGCGACGCGAGCGTCGCGGCCAAGCCGACCGCGGCTACGAGCATGCGCGTACGAAACGACTTGGTCAACGATGTGGTGAACAAGCGAGTTCCAATTGTGTGAGCCATTGCGAATCTCCTTCTTTCTTAACTGACGGGTGGTAACAATGCATATTTCTATGCGGCAACCAAGGCGATTTCTTTCATCACTGGCTCGCCAAGCCTGCTCCTACTTCAAGAGCTCAATAGATAACATGCACCCTTGATGATATCTGCCGCCAACCATGATTTTTTCTTAGCCCGACCTTGACAGAGAGTGCAAGGTAGTATGGCGTGGACGTTCTGACAGGAGATCAGCCAGTTTCAAACATGATCGCATTCGCCCCGAGGCTTCGCACCTCGTCGACAAACGCCCCGCTTTGGTGATTGGCGATTAACGACTCACGCTCTTACTCAGCGCGCCACTTCTTTCCATCGCGCACCACACGGCGATACACCGTGTCGCGTTCGACCGCGCGGAAGCCCGCCTCGTGGATCATCCGCTTCAAGCTCCACGTCGAAACTTCCTGATGCGTCGAAGCTCCGCCCACGTGCGTGATGTCGTACCACACGACCGTCCCATCGATGTCGTCGGCTCCACTCTGCAACATCACTTGCGCCATAGGCAGCGTCTGCATGATCCAGAACGCCTTGACATGCGGGAAGTTGTCCAGCATTAGCCGCGCAATTGCCATCGTGCGATAATTCTCCAACCCCGTCGGCCCAGGCAAGTGCTCGAGCGCACTCCCATCCGGAAAGAAAGGTAGCGGAATGATCGTCTGGTAATACCCCGGTGTCGCCAATCCCGAGCCCAACCCCGAGTCCTTCTTTCCGCCCAGTTCTACTCCTCCAAACGCCACATGCTCCGGCAAAGGCGTCCCCTTGCGCGTCAGCGTGATCTCTGGCGCATCGGACGTATCACCTCGATACCCAAGGTGCCCAGGCGCACTTTCCGAGCCATCAACAATACCCTGAGAATCTCCGCGATTGTGCTCAACGCCCGAATACCCAAGCCGCGCGAGTGCTTCATCTTGGGCACGCCGCAACATGTCCATGTGCACAAGCCGATCGTGCCTCTGCTCGATGTGGCCATACAACAATGTCGCATTCGTGTTCAAGCCGATTTCGTGGGCAACGCGGTGCACATCGAGCCACACGTCAGACCGAATTTTCCCCTTGTAAGCCTCGTCGTGCACGCGATCATCAAAGACCTCAGCACCGCCGCCAGGCAGCGATCCAAGCCCCGCTTCTTTCAGCCGCGTAAGGACCCAGCGAATGCCTTCCTGCCGAGCCTTCATGCCTTCTTCGCCGGGCGCGCTCGCACCTTTATATACCTTGGCAATCCGCGCCAAGTGCACGATCTCTACCGCAGTAAACGCTTTCACATGCAGGTCGCTGCCATGGTGGCGCGCCTCATCGCGAATCGTCGACAGCAAATCCGTGTAGTACGAGAAAGGCAGCGTTGGGTGCAGCCCGCCCACCGAGTGAATCTCTGTCGCGCCCGCATCAACCGCTTGTCGCGCTTGATCTCGCACGAACGTCATGTCGCGCGTGTATGCCTTCGAGTCGCCCGCCTTAGCGTAAAAATCGCAGAACTTGCACGACAGCGCGCACACATTTGAGTAGTTGAGATGGCGATTCACGTTGTAATACGTGGCGTCGCCGTGGAACTGCCGTCGTACCTGGTCGGCGAGCTCGATCACGGTCCAGATATCTCGCGTGGTGAACAACAGATCGCCGTCGGCAAGCGTCAGTCGCCGCCCATTAGCAACCTTCTCCCGGATAGCTTCCAGCCGCTCGTCGTGTACCGCAAGCGACCCCGTAGAGTTCCCAAACACACCGGACGTAGGATTGGCGTGGATCACCATATTGCATCGTAGGAGCAAGGCCTGTAGTTTCAATTAAATCTGAAAGTTGATCAAGGTTGCTATTCCAGTAACCATTCTGGCGTATCCATGTACACTCACACATGAAGCGCATTGCCGCTCCGTCTATGGGATAGCGGACTTGTGTCCTGGCGAATTTGAACAAGAGCAATCAGGAGATCAGCAGGAGATCACGTAGTGTAATCTCTTCACGATCCAACAGATTTGAAGCAAATTCTGATGCAGAAAGCTACGTGTGTGTACTGTGTTCGAAGGTCTACAAACGCAAATATTCTTTACGTACCCACGCGACAAACTCGGAATAAAGCCACATGTTCGTATGCTTTGCAGCATTTATAGTCATTCTCATTATTCCAGCGTTGCTATGGCGCTTTGCATCCTCAAGATTCATCGCTGCCTGGCTCGGTAGCTGAGCCTGCGTACATCTGCGGACATTGTAGCTACTCACGATCCGGCCTCTCCTTGGAAGTACATTGCCCAGAGTGTGGCGGCGATCCATTCCTGAAACGCGACTATTCCCAAATTGCCAATCAAGGACGCTACTTCCCGCTCTACAAAGCGTGCTTATACCTTGCTTCGACATTCATCCTATTTCCAATTATGCTTATCTCGCTCTTTGGTGAACAAGGAATGAATCATAAAGTGTTCCTCGTTGGAATCTTGTTCAACTTCACCGGCAACTTTGCGACTATTGTCGGGCTTGCTTTCGCAAGTCGGCTAGCGCCAGATTATTTACGACAATTCACAATCGCACCTGTTGTCGCGCTGCTGTTTACGCGGTCCGTTCTGCTCATTGTTGAACTCACCATCGGTGCAAACATGAATAACACGCAGTACGGCCCTCCAGTGCGATTGGCGACGCCATTTGTCGCGCTTCCCATCCGTCTGCTTGGGTGCTCAGTTTGTGGCAACGAGAAGAAAGCCCATCAAATAATATTTTCTTCTGATCAGAAATTTACAGGCGAGCGATCATAATGCAGTTGCTAGTATTAATCTTAACAATCGTCGCCACCTACTTCATGTATCGAATCGCGATAAATTTGCTACCCAAGTCTGCGTACGTCGCCACCGCTGTGCGCGTGCAATCCTATATTGCTTGTTGCGCTCCAAGAAGTTCGAGATGGTCGACAGCATAATGCTTAGTATAAAGCCGAGCTTGATCTACCCCCGCCTGACTCTGCGCCCAGCAACTCGCCAACTATCGTATCAGAAACCTCATCACCCCACCCGCCCACTCCCGCGCCCACTTCTCCGCTGAACCACCCATACCACCGGCTGCAACAGCCCCAAAAGCACATCTCCCGCCTCACGCTGCCGAGTGAGCAGCGCATCAATCGCCTTCTTCAGCTTCGGCTCTCTTCGCGCCAACGCCTTGCCGTTCCGCGTTACTACTTGTAACACCTTAGTATGGGTTACTTTCAAAGCGCGCCGTGGTACTACAACTTCCGCCAACACGTGGTCTCCCTGTGCCGCAATCAACTTCGCCACATCATCTCGCGTCGGCACGTCCGCAAATTCCCCGGCGTACTCCTCAACTTTAGAATCAAACGCTCGCACCACATCCGCCCCTACATTCAAAACCGCATCATCCATCACATACACGCCACCAGGCTTCACCAGCCTTCGTAGCGCGGGTGCCGCCCTCTCAAAATTCCACACGTTCAACATGATCGCGGCGTCATACGCGCCCTTTCCGCCACTCACTTGCCTGTCCACCTGCCTACTCACCTGTCGCGTCAACTTCTTCGCCTCAACCTCGATATCACCAACTCGCGCAATCACGAGTTTTTCAAGGCCTCTTCGCTGCGCCAACGCGTTGGCATGCTCAACAAACGCCGGGCACGCATCAACCATCTCTACCGCGCACCCAAATCGACGTGCCAATTCAACCGCCACCGCCCCCTTCCCGCCGCCAAGATCCAGCACTCGCGCGATTGCACCATCCTCCCCTCGAACCACTTTCTCCGCGACCTTTGCAATCACATTCGACACCCGCAACGGCATCGATCCCAGCGCATCAAGCCCAGCGAACAACTCAGCAAAATAAGGTACGAGCACCGCATCCGCCGCCATCGAAGCGGCGACCTCACGCGTCACAATCCTCGCATCGCGCACTCTTTTCTTCAGTATCTTCTTCGCGCCATTCGTCTTCGCCATCCCTCAGCGTACAACCTCACACATCACAACGCGCTCATCCGCATCTGTGTTCCGCGATCAAATCTTCTTTACTTCGCCGTTCCGCCTCATCACCCTCTGCTAGACGGGCTTCTCTTTCTCGTCTGCGTCACTTTCTCGATCTCACTGGTCCAAAGTTCAATACGTACCCGCACTTGAACTCTCACGTGTCGCCGCTGCCGCAGGCGTCCGCAATCCCAAGCGAACCTGAAGCACACTAATCTCGCGGGTTAACTCTTCTCGCTGAACATCGATCTCGCGGCTTCAATCCTGCAAGTTCGCAAGCGTCGGCTCCACAGCCTTTGCTTTGAACAAGTCCGCCTTGTCCATGTACGCGCTCAATATGTCCGCCTCGACTTGCAGGATCTGCGCCCGCGCTCGAATCGATCCAAGCTCTTGCTCTGTTGCGCCAACGTATGTTTCAGGGGTCAAGGCCTGTTGCGCCCAATAATCATAATTTCGCGCAAAGCCAATTGTGCTGGTAGCTTCAAGCATTTTCATTGATCGCTTTGACTCGCTCGCACTCAGGCCGCTCGCACATCCCCCACGCCTACGCCAATCACCATGCACGCGATCACAACAGGCAAGCCAATTGAAAATCATTTTTAGAACCTGCCCTAGTAAGAATGCTTGTTTCGTCTCATTGACACCTGATCAAATAGCTCGGTGTATGACCATGGTCTATCTTGATGCGATGAATTATTCTCTTACATGTATGCGAAGATACCAAAGAGTAACAACTCACTCGCCGGTACGAACTATATCCACCTGCCAAACCGGCAGCCTCAACGCACTCGCCAGCCTGCCAAGTGCCGATTGTCACTCGCGCATCCTATCAATCAACCAGCAAAACCCAAACAAATGCTACACGTACTCAATCGCATTTGCCCGATAGTCTTCACAGCTCAATCCTCCCCATATCACATTGGCACACTGGTTGCACTTACTACATCGCTCCCTTCGCAGTTAACCCTTCATCCTTCGCTCGTTCGCTGTTCGCAGTTCCACTCAAACAATCTCTGAAGCAGTTAGTTAAGTAGTTGGAAGGAACACATATGTCAAAGATCATCGGCATCGATTTGGGCACCACAAACTCATGTGTCGCCATCATGGAAGGCTCGCAGCCAAAGGTTCTTATCAACTCTTCTGGCGCACGCACCACCCCAAGCGTCGTTGGCTTTACTGACAAGGGCGAACGCCTCGTTGGACAGCCCGCCAAACACCAGCAAGTCACCAACCCCAAAAATACCATCTACTCAATCAAGCGCTTCATGGGCCGTCGTCGCGCCGAAGTTTCCGGTGCCGTTGACATCGGCTACGGCAAGGCCGGCAACGAAGAAGGCAAGGTTCCCTATACCATCACCGGCGGTGCCGACGAATCCGTAAAAGTCCGCGTAAACCAAGGCGAATTCACCCCTCAACAGATCTCCGCCTTCATCCTTCAAGACCTTAAGAAAACCGCCGAAGACTATCTCGGCGAAAAGGTCGACCGCGCCGTCATCACCGTCCCCGCATACTTCAATGATGCCCAACGCCAAGCCACTAAAGACGCTGGCGAAATCGCTGGTCTCAAAGTTGAACGCATCATCAACGAGCCCACCGCCGCAGCCCTCGCCTATGGCATGGACAAAAAGAAGAACCAGAAAATCGCCGTCTTCGACCTCGGCGGCGGCACCTTCGACGTCTCCATCCTCGACATCGGCGATGGCGTCTTTGAAGTCCTCTCAACCAACGGCGACACACACCTCGGCGGCGACGACTGGGACCAGATGCTCATCGACTTCCTCGCCGAAGAGTTCCGCAAGAAGGAAGGCATCGACGTCCGTAAAGACGCCATGGCCCTCCAACGACTCAAAGAAGCCGCAGAAAAAGCCAAGATCGAACTCTCCACCATGCAGGAGACCACCGTCAACCTTCCCTTCATCACCGCCGACCAAACCGGCCCCAAGCATCTTCAGATTTCCATCACCCGCGCCAAGTTTGAAGCCCTCTGCAACGACCTCTTTGAACGCCTGAAAAACCCCTGCCTTCAAGCTATCAAAGACGCCAAGCTCACCACCGACAAACTCGACGAAGTTGTCCTCGTCGGTGGCTCCACCCGCATGCCTCGCGCTGTTCAGATCGCCAAGGAAATCTTCGGCAAAGAACCCAACAAGTCTGTTAACCCCGATGAAGTTGTCGCAGTCGGCGCAGCCATCCAAGGCGGCGTCTTGACCGGTGCCGTCAAGGATATCCTCCTTCTCGATGTCACTCCTCTCTCCCTCGGCGTCGAAACCCTTGGTAGCGTAATGACCAAGCTCATCGAGAAAAATACCACCATCCCTACCAGTCGCAAAGAAACCTTCTCCACCGCCGCCGACAACCAGTCCAGCGTCACCATCCACGTACTTCAAGGCGAACGCGAATTCGCCAAGGACAATCGAACCCTCGGCCAGTTCGAACTCTCAGGCATCCCGCCCGCTCAGCGCGGCACCCCGATGATCGACGTCACCTTCGCCCTCGACGCCAATGGCATCCTCACTGTCACCGCCGAAGATCGTGGCTCGGGTAAAAAGGCCGACATCAAGATCAGCAACTCAGGTGGCCTCTCCAAGGAAGAAATTGAACGCATGAAGCGCGATGCCGAGGCGCACGCCGCCGAAGATCGCACTCGTCGTGAGATGATCGATCTCAAAAACCAAGGCGATCAAGCCGTGGTTCAAGCTCGCCGTGCCCTTGAAGAACACGGCGCGAAAGTCTCGCAAGAAGTCCGGGGCAAGGTCGAGAGCGCAGTCTCAGGCCTGGAAACCGCGATCAAGGGCGAAGACAAAGACGCCATCCAAGCCGCGATGAAGGAACTTCAAAAGTCGAGCGAAGAAATCGGCAAGGTCATCTACGACCAAGCCAAGACCGCAGGCGAGCAAAATCCTCAAGGCGAAGCCGCAGCCGCAGGTGCAGCCTCCGGCAAAACCGGCGGCAAAGACGACGTGATCGACGCCGACTTCAAAGTAAAAGAGTAAGAAGCCGATAGACGTATACAGCCTCTGGCTCACGCTAAATTAATTACACTCAAACCCCCTCGCGGTCGAGGGGGTCTTTGTTTTTAAAGTGTCTTGATGTCTGTGGTGCCTTTGCCTTGGATAGTCCGGTGGTCCCCACCGGATG
>JBBRGG010000145.1:0-9148 GCA_038240875.1 Phycisphaerales bacterium
GGCGTCTGCCCTATGGCTACTTATTCTACTTCTTCTAATTCTTCTTTCCGTCAAAGGCTATATTATAAACGTGTTAAAATCCAGGCTGACCCGGGCACCCTCTCTATCTGAGAGAGGATAACAATATTACTTTCTTTACACAACATAATCTATTTTTTTGAATGTAATACGCACTACAATCTTTAATTTGGCAACTTACAACCAAACTCCTCAAACCTCGCGCGAGGGCGACTTTGATCGTGCATTCAAGTTCGATCCTTTTCCAAACGGCTCGGCACCTTTTGCACCGGCGCTTTGGAATTGGGCTTTGAAGTCGCCATCGCCTCCGCCTTCGTCCGCTGATCCTTTGCCGCTGGCATCCTCGCAGATTCAGCCTTGCCAACTCCGGTCGCATTCGCCGGAATCATCGGCGACCCACCCGTCGCAGACACAGGCACTCTCCTCTGCAACGTTTCCACTCGCCCCCCACTCCCACTACTCTCGCCACTTCCATTCCCGTCGGTGGTGCCACTAGCTGGTCTACCAACCTCGGTCTTTGGCAACCCCGCACCCGCCCCCGCAGCACTCGCCGCCGCCGACCGATCAAACAGAAGATGCCGCTGCCAAAGCTCAACTACCGGATACCCCGCATCAATCCTCCCTCGATCACGAAACAAAAACGCTAAGCGATTCAGCTTCTCATTCGTCGGAGCTTCGCCCAGCCTTGGCTTGGAAAATCGGCCTCCCCATTCAATCCGCGTATTAAACGTGGTAAGCAACGCAAGCGTTGACTCCGCCGAGTAGCGTGCGGCGTCAACACCACTAACCTGCGCCGCCCAGGGCTTCGATGCTACCTCACGTAAAAGCTCCAAGCTCGCCGCTATATCCTCGCCAGGCCACGCTTCCGCATAATCAGGTGACAAATCGCTCATCATCGGCGCACGCATCACCGGGCTCTCAATCACAGGTAAACCTGACTTTCCAATCTCATATACCGGTGGCATCCGATGCCCCTTCCACGAAACTAAAAAGTCCTTCCCCTCGCAGCGTACCACCGCAGCAGGCGTCCGCCACGTACCACTCACCACAATCACGCCGGGCCCCTTGCGCTCTACCGTTGGCATGCCATCAAACCAACCTGACGCTTCAAGCGCCATACCAACCCGCTTTAAAGGTTCTGCAGAAAACGGTGTCGGCGTAGCACCCAATGTTGTACGCACAACTGTAAGTAATTCCTCCTGAAACTGCGGTGGCAGCCACGTGCCGCCACCCTGACGCGCAGGCCAGGCAATCTCAACCTTTGGATGATTCGCGCCCGACACACGTGCCGCGTTCTCTTCGAGTGGTCGCACGCCGATGGCAATCCCGACAATCAGCCCGGCGATCAGCAACAACACCGCAAAGCTTGTCAAATGTCGAAAGAACGAACCGCAGCGAAATGAAGCGCTTGAGTCGTCCGTGGCACCGCTGTCATCCGCGTTCTTTTTCATATCAAGGTCTTTAGGCATGCTCGCAAACGTGCGCGTGAGAGTTGATGTATAAAACAGCAAGTATAGAACACTAACAAACTTCACAAAGGTCTCGTAACTACCTGTCAAACAAGAAGTTCAGGCAAAGGTCGAGGTCTTGGGCTGCACATGAATTCGTAACGAAGAATGATTCGTTGGCGTGCGATCACGCAAAGCCATGTGCACGATCCGTGTGCATAAATCGGTGAAGTTCATCCCCGCGTGCTTGGCCGCCATGGGCACGAGCGAATGATCCGTAAACCCTGGCATGGTATTGGCTTCCAGCACTCGCGCAACCTGATCACTGCCGAGCAGAAAGTCAATCCGCGCCAAGTGCCGAACGCCTATTGCCGTCGCGAGCGCGCATGCGCCAGTTTGAATTGCTTCGCGCACGCCAATTGGCAACTGTGGCCCAACCACATATCGCGTTGTGTTCGACTGGTACTTGGCGTGGTAGTCGTAAAAGGCTGACTCGGGAATGATCTCGATGGGTTCAAGAGCGACGCCGTCAAGCAGCGCAACGGTCAATTCGCGGCTCGTAAGTATCGCATTTTCAACCATATACGTACGGTATGGATGAACTTTGAGTTCTTCGCGTACCGAATCAACCGCCACTGCAAACTCCTCATTCGTTCGCGCAAACCGGACCCCTACCGACGAGCCTTCATGCACGGGTTTCAAGACTACTGGGCAGGGAATTGGCGAAACACGATCGCGCGGGTTGAGCGCAACTGCATGCGCCACAGGTAGATCGAGCTGAGCTGCGAGAAGTTTGGTGGCGAGTTTGTCCATTGCAAGGCGGGCCGCCGTCGGGCCGCAGCCGACGTAGGCGCACAGGCCTGAAGCTTGCGCACGAGCGAGGATGTCTTGCAAAGGTCCGCCTTCGCCCCACCCGCCATGAAGAACGGGGAAGACAACGACAGCCTCAACCTCTGTAAACACTTTCATTTCTGAGATAAACTGGGCAAGCTGCGCATCTGTGATTGTTTCGATCACTTCACGGCGGGTGACAAAGCCTGCTATTTCGCAGGCAAGAGCGACTTGCGTACTGCTGGCAAGTGACACTTCACGTTCAGCGTCGGGCCCGCCACCCAAGACTAGAACAGCGATTGTTGGGTTTGATATAGGATTGGCTAAAGGGTTGGAAAGAGAGTTTGACTGAGTCGAAACAGGCAGCGTCATGAGATTGGGCTCTCCAGCGAAGTGAGCGTTAGAGCAGGTCGGATTCTCCACGTAACCCCAGATCTGGACTTCGGTGTGCAAATTAACGCCAAAGGCGTTGAAGACGCTGTCGCGAACGCGCTGGATGAGCAGGATGAGGTCGCGAGCGGTGCCGCCTTTGTCTGCGGTCAAGAAGTTGGCGTGCACTTCGCTTACTTGGGCTGAACCGATCCGCAAACCCTTTATGTTTGCACGGTCGATGAGCAATCCTGCTGAGACGCGCTGGCCAGTGGTGCCGACGTCTGGAATATCTTGGGTCAGGGTTGGGTTTTTGAAGCAGCAACCGGCGGAGTTAGCCTTGAGTGGCTGGCTTTTTTTCTTGTACGCCATCACTTCGATCAAACGTTGGCGAAGCGCGGGTTGATCTGTGGGTATGAGGGCAAGCTCGACCTCTGTAACGATCAGGTCGGTAAGGCCACTGGTTCGGTAGCCAAAGGGAATGTCTGCACGTTCAAGCGTGACCAGTTCGTTCGCGCGCGTGATCGCATGCACACGAACAACCGTGTCGGCGATAGCGCCAAATGCGCCGCCCGCGTTCATGATCGCGGCGCCGCCCAGGGTTGCGGGGATGCCACCTAAGACTTCGATTCCAGCTAAACCGCGACGAACAGATTCGGTAATGAGTTTGGGCAGATCGTGCCCGGCTTGCACGCGAAGACTTACGCTTGCACCCGAAGCGTGCCAAGTGGCTGCGTTAAGGCGTTTAAGGGATACGACGAGCTCGGGTACGCCTTGGTCGGCAACGAGCAGGTTCGCGCCATCACCTAGGATGCGCAAGGTGGGGTCAAGCTCAAGGCATGCACGAAGTTGATTGATTGTTTCCGGCTCGGCGTACCGCGCACAGCCACCACCCACGCCGAACCACGTCGAAATCTGCTCTAGCGAGGAGATGGTTGGGAGCGAAGCAGAATCGGTCATGGTGTGGGTCGAGTGCATGTGGATCGAGGGTATTGATTCGCGTGGATTTGGCTAGGTGAATCGGCCGCGTGAATCGGCTAAGTAATTGGCAAAAGTGGGTAGATGAACGTTGCGAGCTTTAATCGGTCATGGTCTTTGAGTCGTCGAGTTGCTGTCCCGAGGCGTATGCCTGGCTGATGCGATTAACGTCGCCCGCGCCCATGGTGACGATGACATCGCCTGGCTTACACATGGTTTCGAGCTGTTCGACAATGGCGGAGAAGGGGTGGAGGTGCATGGCGCGAACACCGCGGGCGCGCAAGCGATCAACGAGATTGCCAGCCGTGACCTTGAGGCGTTCTTCTTCGGAATCGCGCACGAAGTAGATCTCGGGAACGATGACCACATCAGCGTGCGAAAAGCTCACGGCGAACTCGTCCAAGAGGTGGCGAGTGCGCGAATGCTGGTGTGGCTGGAAGACGCAGATCAAGCGGCCATTGCGGCTTTGAGGTGCTTCGGCTTCGCGCAGGGCTTGCAGGGTGACATCAACTTCGGTTGGATGATGGCCATAGTCGTCAAAGATGCGGACGGGGTTGGCAGCGTCGAGGCCAGCATCGCCTTTGGCCACACGGCTGCCCAGGAATTGCATTCGGCGGTCGATGCCTTGGTATTTGGCGAGAGACTCGGCGAGTTTTTTTGGATCGGCCCCGACGTACAACCCAAGGACAAAGGCGGTCGCGGCATTAGTGGCGTTGTGGCTGCCTGGAACTGTGTTGCACCAGGATGCGATCTCGACGCCTTGGCGAGACACGCGAACCAAACGAGTTGGAACATCGAAAGAGACAACCCAATCCGCGGCGGGATTGAAGCCGATTGTTTCGACCGCACACTTGGCACCAGAGACAACTTCGCGGCGATGGGCGTTGTCGTAGGCGATCAAGAGTTTGCCGCCTTGGGCTTCGGGGGGGAGCATCGCGGCGAATTGGCGGAAGGACTCGATGATCTCGCCGACGTCTTTGTACATGTCGAGATGGTCGGCTTCGACACTGGTGATGCAGGCGAGGGTGGGCGCGAGATTGTGGAAGGAGCGGTTGTATTCACAGGCTTCGGCGACTAAAACGCCTGCGGCATATGGATGGCTGAACTTACTCGGGCGTGCTGCGTTGGTAGGCAGTTTGGGGGTGCCAAGACGAAAGCCTGCAGGGGTTGATGAAGCAGCGTGCGCGCCGTTTACGAGTTGATTGGAGGTGGCGCCGACGATGACAGAGGGTTCGAGGCCTGAGTCAACCAAGGCGATACCGAGCATGGCGGTGGTCGTCGACTTGCCATGGGTGCCGGATATGGCGATGCCGGTGGAGCCAGCCATGCAACCGCCGAGAGCTTGGGCGTAGAGAAATGTGGGGATGCCTCGAGACTTGGCGAGGGCGATTTGCGGATGATCTGGCTTGATCGCGGCGGAGGCGACGATCAGGTCGCAGGAGTCTGGCAAGGGGTCGGAAGCTTGTTGGAAGTCGATGCGTATGCCCTGAGCGGCGAGTGCTCTGGTGGTGGAAGAAGGAGCCATGTCAGAGCCTTGAACTTGGCAGCCACGAGTGAGAAACATTCGCGCGAGGCCGGACATGCCACAGCCACCGATACCGATGAAATAGGCATGTTGGCCGACCAGGGCGAGGGGCTCAGGCGGGGTTGGGGTGTGACGGGCCATGGGTTCGTCGGCGAGCGGGCTTTGGAACCGGATCGAAGCGACCGGATTGCCCAAGGACTGAGGGAGAGGAAGTGGGTCTACGTTGTGGCTTTGACCCGTGAGCGCGTAGGGCTCACGAAGCATGGATTCGTGCTCGTGCATAGAGAGGATATCGGATCGATCTTGAGCGAATCGTGAGATTGCGAAGAAGAGAAGGAAATGCTTGCCAAGCAAGCATGTGAAGAGGTCGATGAGGAGAGTTGCTGGTTGGATGACGAAGTGCGGGTACGAGCTTCAACGACTACCCTACAGGCTATGGAAAGTTGAAAGGTTTGCATAGGCTTAGATGCTGGGGAAGAGCGAAAGGCTGCGGCCAAAGTCTGGGGGCAAAGTCTGGGGCCAAAGTTTCAGGTAATGCGGTATATGTTGATAGATGAGGAGTGATGATGTCGGGCATGAATACGAATTCTAAGGCGATCCATGGCAGTACCGAAGGCATGCCTTATAGAATCGCGTGTCTGTGCGACTTACGAGATGCGCAGGGTCGTGTGCTGTTGTTGAAGCGATTGAAAGCGCCAAATCAGGGACTGATTTCACCTATTGGTGGTAAATTAGATGTCGCGCACGGGGAATCACCCGCTGCGTGCGCGATTCGTGAGATCCACGAGGAAGCTGGGATAGAGATAGCACCGGAGCGGATCCACTTGTTTGGGCTTGTGAGTGAGCGAGCGTTTGAGGGGAAGGGGCATTGGTTGATGTTTGTGTATCGCGTGCTTGGGCCGGTGTGGGTTGAGCCACAGGACATCCGCGAGGGGAGGCTTGATTGGTATCAGCCTACGGAGTTGGAATCGCTGGCGATTCCTGAGACGGATCGAAAGATTATTTGGCCTTTGATGAGGCGAGCCGAGCCAAAGACGGCGGCGGGTCGGCCTGGATTCTTCGCGGTGCACATTGATTGCGATGGACCGGAGATCAGTTGGCGAGTCGAGCAGGAAATACCTGGTACGTGATTGGCATCCCAAGTCGCATCGGAAACGAACCGAATACGTATAGGAACGTGTTGAAAGATTGGAATTAAGCCTATCACGAAGGCATTGGAGATTGACGTTGGCGAAGTCTGGGCTTTGGCATCCTCGAAGTGAGCTTTCTGTCGTGGGCGCGAGCCGCGCTTGGATGCCACGCTTTATTGCGTTGGTTGCGCTGGCGATGCTCGGGATATCGAGCGTCGCGGGCAATCATTTAAGTCTGAATCAGTTGAGTTTGAAACAGTTGAGTCTGAACCAGTTGAGTCTGAACCAGTTGAGTCTGAACCAGGCGCAGGGAAGTGATGTGGCTGTTGCGGGTGAAATGGATAGTGCGCCATCGCTAACAAAGCCGATTGTCGAGTCGGCGGGGCAGGACGCTGGAGGAAAGGAAGTTGGTGGAAATGGAACGGCACGTGCGACGGCACCGCTCATTTCCGCAGCCGCAAGTCGACAGGCGAATAATGTGGCGATCATCACGATCCATGGGGAGATTGATGGCTCGCGTGGCGGGCGGAGCGTGATGGCCGAGAGCGTGCGTCGGCGGATACGGACGGCGGAGCGAGCCGGGGCGGACGCGATTGTGTTTGATATCAACACGCCTGGCGGCGAAGTGGTCGCGGTATTGGGGATTTGCAAGGCAATTCGCGGCTCATCGATCCAGAACACAATTGCGTGGATCAATACCGATGCGTATTCGGGGGGCGCGATTATTGCGATGGCGTGTAGAGAGATTGTGACCAACGACCCGGCGTCGTTTGGGGATGCGATGCCGATTGCGTTTGGCGCGGGCGGCGCGAGTGCGATACCTGATGAGATCTTGAAAAAGATGCTCCCACCGTTGGTTGAAGAGGTATTGACGTCGACGCGAAGGCACAACGAATACGCAAATGGATACGTGCGTGATGAGTACTTGATGTTGTCGGTGGTGGCGAATGACGTTGAGCTGTGGTGGGTTCGCGATAAGGTGACGGGGACCAGGGTTGCGATTGATCGCTCGGAGTATGAGATGCTCTTTCCAGGGCTGCCTACTGGTGGCTCGTCGCGGCTTGCTGGAGCGCCAGGGACGGCTTTGCCACCGGATGCGCGGACGGTGAAAACAGAGCAGATTCCCGGGCAAGCTCCGGTTACAAGCCCTGCTGGATCGCAGAAGTTGGCGGGTGTGATGGCGCGTGCAGAGCAGAATCAGTCGCTATCAACCTCTCGCCCGCAAATCAAAGTAGCAGATCGTGATCGATGGGAATTGTTGGGAAAGATCAACGACGGGTCGGCGGCTTCGACGTTTTCGGCGAGTGATTTGTACTATTACGGCATCGCCGCGAACCCTTCGACTGAAGTTGCGGGGCAGGTGGCGGCTGGAAATAATCCGAACTCTTCGAGCAAGCCCGGTCGAATCGTTATGGTGCCTTTACGCAGCGACGCTGATATCCAGTCATTCATGGGCGCAAAGCATCTGGTTCGCTTGAATAGTAATTGGTCCGAGGGATTGGTCCTATTCATGACCAACATCGTTGTGCGTGGCGTGCTGATCGCGATTTTCCTGATGGCACTGTTTGTCGAGTTGATTAATCCAGGAGCGATGCTTCCTGGGTTGGTGGCTGTGATTGCGCTGGTTGCGTTGATTGCTCCTTCGATGCTGATCGGGATGGCGAACTGGTGGGAAGTTGCGGCAATCCTGGCTGGGATAGTGCTTTTGGGTGTGGAGATCTTTGTGCTTCCAGGGTTTGGCGTTTCTGGGGGGCTGGGGCTATTGCTATTGGTTGGCGGGTTGATCGCGACATTTATCCCCGCTGGGCAGGGGCTATTTCCAAACTCGCCACAAGGCCAATCAAACCTGACGTGGGCGGCGGTAACGATTCTTCTTGCAGGCGGGACGGCTGGCGTTGGTATCTACTTTATCGCAAAGCACTTTGGCTCGATTCCGATCTTTAACAAGCTGATTTTGCAGGATCCAGGCAGCCGGGTTGAGGATGAATCGTTCTTGTCGGCGATGGCGACGCTCGATGATGGACCGCCAGTGCGGATCGGGGAATTGGGGATTGCGCAGACGCCTTTGCGGCCTTCGGGCAGGATCGTGGTTGGGGAGGCCATTGTCGATGCGGTGGCTGCCTTTGGGTTCATACAGATGGGTTCAAAGATTCGGGTTGTTGAGGTGTCGGCGTTCCGGATCGCGGTGGAATTGGCGGAAGTTGCCGAGGTAAAGCCGAGCGAAGAAGCCGGGCAACGTGAGCTAACTGAACGTGAGCCAACTGGTGGCGACACGGTGAATGATGTCGAGAAGATTTAGTTGCCAGATTTGAAAGTCAGATTTGAAAGTTAGATTTGAAAGTCAGATTTGAGTGATAAAAATTCGCCTGCGTCATACGTTCGGCGTGTCAATGATTGTGAACTTATGGACGACATGCTGGTGTGGGGATTGGCGTTGATGTGTGTGGCGGCGGTGATTCTCGTCATTGAGATTTTTCTGCCGTCCGCTGGAATGCTGGGGTTTGCGGCGGCAATGATCGCGATCGCCGGAATCGTTTGCCTGTGGAGGTACGACGATCTGTATGGCGCGGGCGGGCTCCTGCTCGCGGTGATCGCTGGGCCTGCTGCGACGTATTACGGCTTAAAGATGTATCGACACACGCCCTTGGGACGGAAGATGATTGGCATTCCTGATGCGCGTGAGGTTGAAGCGCAGCGTGTAGCGGAGGACGCCGAGAAGTCTTCGCGCGAAGCACTGCTCGGCCAAGTTGGCATCGCGCTGACCGACATGCACCCAATCGGCGTGATCCAAATTGGTTCGCAAAGGCTCGATGCGCTTGCTGAAACCATGCTGATTCGGCGTGGACAGA
>JBBRGG010000146.1:0-9100 GCA_038240875.1 Phycisphaerales bacterium
GTGAACGTGGTACCCGACGCGAATAAATATCCGGGTGGTATCGTGCCGACGAAGCAGCCGCCCAAGCGAATGATGGGACGGATGCCTACGAATCGAAGGTGATGTGCGAACAAAGTGGCGGGCAAGTGTGTGTGTCGAGGCAAATCGGCCAGTCCGCGTGGTTCGCGGGATGGGTCAGTCAGTGAAGAGTGGCTGTTGCCACAACGGTGCCGATCGTGCTCACGTCGCTCGCGCAATCTAAGAATCTGCACGATCGGTTCGTTTGTCGTTGTGCAGCCAGTTGGAATAGATCGCAGCGGTGCGTCAGGTGATGCCACCGGCGATGAGCATTGCATTGCTGTTTGGAACTTGCCAGCGCAAACCGCAGGGAAAAGCTTGTGTGGTGCCCGACGCGCCCCACACAGCAGGAGCAGATACAAACTGGATGCGGTCGTTGAATGTCTGGTCGTACGCCGCGTTAAAGAACTGGACCCATTGCGCGGTGGTGACTTCATACTTGCCGATGTTGTAGATGTAATCAACGCGCTAGCGGCCAATAAAGCGGTCTCCTTCGCTCCCGTTGCCTTGCCACGGCGCGTTGCCGAAGCCTCCGATATTGACAAACTCGATGCCAGAGGGGTCGGGCCCACCAGAAGGCCCACCAGAAGACCCGCCAGAAGGCCCACCTGAAGGTTGAGCGTGGGCGGCGTTTGATGCACAGATGAAGCCGACGATGGCGACATGAGCAAGGCGTGTAAGAAGTGATAAAAGTAGCTGCGTGTGCATGCCTTGAATATGCCACGATGTTGAATGAATGAAAGTAAAGAGGAGATAAAGAAGAGAAGGCGCGAGGCAGAAGGCATCGAGGCAGAAGGCATCGAGGCAGAGGGTATTAAGACATAGGTCACACCATGATTGAAGCAATCATGGTGGCACGAAGGCAAACCAACCAAGATATAGCCCTACTAACCAACCAAGGTTTCACGCCCGGCGCACATCGACCTTGCCACCTGCGGAGTCTTTAATCGCAAGGCCCATCGCCTGAAGTTCATCGCGGATTCTGTCGGAAGTCACAAAGTCTTTCTTCGCGCGAGCATCGCGCCGAAGCGTCAACAATTCTTCGATCTTTGGGTCGGGCGTGACGCCCGGGGCGTACGCCGCAATCTCGGTCACGTTCGCTTTGGGGCGTTCGAGTTCGAGCACGCCGAGCACGCCATCGATCATGCGAAGCACATCCGAATCGGCGCGCGTGGGCACGCCGAGGGTATTGAGCCAGCCATTCACCGCGGCGACGGCTTGCGCGACATTAAGGTCTTCGTGCATCGCTAGTGCAAACTCGCGCGCGAGCGGATGTTCACGCATTGAATCAAGCGTGGACGCGGCGTCGGCGTAATGGCCATGCGCAAGCGAAACCGGGTGTGCATCCACTACGCGGCGCCAGCGCTCCACCATGCGACGGCAGTCATCCAAGCCTTGCATCGTGAAGTTAGCATTCGCGCGGTAGTGTGTGCGAATCAGTTCCAACCGCACGGCTGCTGGCTCAATACCTTTGGCAAAGAGGTCGCGCGCGGTGAAAAAATTTCCCTTGCTCTTGCTCATTTTCGTGCCTTCGACAAGGAGGAAGCGCGGGTGGAACCACGTGCGTGCAAAGGAGCCGGTGCCGCCGGTAAAGCCGCAGCAAGATTGGGCGATCTCGCATTCGTGATGAGGAAAGATATTGTCTTCGCCGCCGGAGTGAAGATCGATGATCGCGCTTCCGGTGGGAAGAGAAACCCGCGTTAAATCGGCGGCGTGCGCGAGCGTGGTTTGCATGCTTTCAGCATGCACGCTTCCAGTGTGCGCGGCATGTCCTGCATGTCCAATTTCACTATTCGTGAGCAATCGGGCGATGCTCATCGCTGTGCATTCAATATGCCAACCAGGGTAGCCTTCGCCCCAGGGGCTCATCCATTTCATGACGTGGGTGCGGTCTTCTTTCCAGAGGAGAAAATCGGCGGGCGAGCGTTTTTGGGCTTGATTCGTAGCGGAAATTCTGCCGCCTTCGCCTTCTTTGAGCGCGTCGAGCGTGTTGCCGCTGAGCGAGCCATAGGTCGGAAATGTGCGTACATCAAAGTACACAACGCGGGAGCCAGCCTCGCCCACAACATATGCGTAATTGCCCTCGATCAAGCGCGCAATGACCGCGATCATGCCTTGGATGCTCTCGGTTGCGCGCGGCATCAACGAAGGATCGTTAACAGCTTCGATCGCGAGCTTGAGGCCAAGTTGCCTTGCGTCTTCTTTGAAGCGAGCTTCATAAAAGCGAGCGATTTGATGCGGATCGCTAGGATTGACCTCAACGCCTGCGGGGAGCGTGCCCGCTTTCTTTGCTTCGAGAAGGCGACGGCCCGCGACTGCCATCTTGTCTTCGCCGGTTTCGCCACCCTCGGCGTCGTCGGTCATGTGGCCAACGTCGGTGATGTTCATCACATGGGTGACGCGGCGCGGACCATCATGCGTTGAACTCGTTTGTGTCGAGCCATCATGCTTCGAACCTTCGTTCGTGCGAAGCGTACACAACGGGCTTTCAACAAATCGCCTTAGAACGTCGGCGGCAAGAAACGACCGGAAGTTACCGATGTGCGCGTCGTCATAGACCGTCGGCCCGCACGAGTAAAACGTAATATGAGTCGCGTCGATTGGGACAAAGTCCTCGACGCGTTTGGTAAGCGTGTTGTGCAGGCGCAGGTGCATAGGCCACGATGGTACGGCTTGACCGCGCGTTTGGATTACTTGCCGCGTGGAACGTCGGCGCTGGCAGCGTGGGTGGGCTCGCTGACGGTGCGAGGGCGTTTGGGCTCGCGCTCAACGTATGCAGATTTGTCGTTGTCGAGTGTGCTTGCTGGCGCTACTACCGTCGCGCTCGACACGGCTTTGACCTTGGCCGACACGGCGTCGAGCAGCTTTGTCGAACTCAACCGTACGCGTGTAACGCGGGTTGGCTCGGCGCCCATTACTTCAACTGTGACGCCTTCATGGACAAAGGTATCGCCCGCGAGCGGTATTCGGCCCAACGTCACGGTCACAAAGCCCCCCACCGTGTCGTAGTCTTCGCTCTCGGGAAGTTCGATAGCCAGAGGGCGCAGCGCGTCGTTTACGTCCTCGATATACGTTCGTGCGTCAACCTGCGCCGTCCCGCTTTCACGGCTGACAACGATGTCTGTTGATTTGGTCGCGACTTCTTCGTACTCGTCCTGGATCTCGCCAAAGACTTCTTCAACAATGTCCTCAATGGTGATGATCCCGGCGGTGCCACCATACTCGTCGGCGACCACGGCGATGTGCACGCGCTTCTGCAAAAGTTCGCGAAGCAGTTCACGCAATGGCTTGGTTTCAGGCACGAACATCGCCGGGCGTAGTAAGGATTTAAGATCAAAGGTTCGGCCTTGGGTCTTGGCGTCGCCCGCGAGCCAGCGCATGAGGTCCTTGACATAAAAAACCCCCACAATATGGTCGATGTCGTCTTCGTACACCGGGATTCGGCTGTGACCGATGTCGCGAATGGTCTGCGTAACCAACCCAAGGTTGTTCGAAAGCTCCATCGCTTCAATCTCGGTACGAGGCGTCATAACCTGAGCGGCGGTCTTGTCGCGGAAACGCACCACCGCTTCGATCATGTCGCGTTCGGCTTGATCGAACTGGCCATCTTCTCGTGCCTCATCGACGACGGAAAGAATCTCTTCCTGGATTTGCTCGGCTTCGTTCTTTTCTTCGCCACCGGCTAGTCGCCTGACCACTTCGTTCACCAAGCGTGTCATGCCCATCAAAGGCGTCGAGACAATGCGAATCGCGCGAATGAATCCGGCCCAGGCATACACGGTTGTTTCGCCAGCGTGCCTAGCGACGGCGTTAGGCAACACCACGGCAAACAGCCACAGCACCAGCGACGCAATCGCCACGCCAATAGACATATCAACCCAGCCCGCGCCGCCGACGTGGACAGGAGAAAATACTGGACCCGTGGCGAGATTGGTTGTAGTGCCGCTAGGCGTGCGCACACTGGCGACCCATAAAACTATTGTCGCGGTCACTACCAAGTTGCACACGATGCGAGGGAGGCCGATGGCGAGGGCGTGGCTGTCGACGTCTTTGAGAATGGCTTGAACTTTGGCCGTGCGCTTTGGTCGATTGCGAATAGAGGCGATTTCTTCGAGTGTTGTCCTCGAAAGGTCGCGCAGAGATTGACCCAAGCAGGCAAGGACAGAGCCTAGCCCGACAGTCGCAATAGCAATCAAAAGCCAAATTTCGCCGGACACCGATCATGCCTCCACGCGCCAAACCTATGAGATTACTAAACGTTCGATCCAAAGGCTTTCATAGAGCAAAGCCACCAAAATACGAACCATCATTCCAACTACCTATCCACACAACATTTAAGCGTGCCCGGCGCGGGCGAGCTTCAATCCTGTGCGGCAACCTTGCCATCGACGCGGGGTTGGGTTGCGAATGCTACACCAACGCCTATAGCCTGAAGGAGCGCGTCTTCCGTAGCGTGCATTGCTGCGGCGGCCGGCTCCTCATGGTCGTCGTGTCCCAAGCAGTGAAGCACGCCATGGACCACGTAAAGAAGCAACTCCTTCTCTACAGAGTATCCGCGGCTGGCGGCTTGGCGAGTGGCAACATCGAAGCAAACCAAGATATCCGTATCTAGGCCGTACACGATCCTATCTTTAGGCGTACCTACCGTATCTGATGAAGGCGGATCAAGGTCTGGTAACTCGTCAGACATGTCGAAAGTCAAGACATCGGTTGTGGTCGGATCTTCAAGGAAGTCCATGTGGGCCTTGGACATAGCGTCGTCGTTGATCACACGAACGCGGATCGACCCGCCACAGCCTAAGTGAATGATGGCACTATGGGCAAACTTGCCCAGCCACGCAAGTTGCTTTTCGGTAAGCCGATGCGTGTCGTCAAAGAGTTCGATTTCCAATGGTGAGATCATGTGGGGCATTGCGTCAGAGTACGCGTGATGGCCAACGTCAAGGCCAACGTCAAGGCCAACTGCTTATTTGTTCCCCGCTAGTCGGCGAACTGTCATGTCAAACGTCCTCACCATGTTGGCGTGGATGGCGTAGCACACGCCACTAAAGCACAAAGCGGCGATACACGCGCCGATGGCGAGGCTAGCCCGAGCCCCGAGCAAGCCGACGCGGGCGACGGTTTCCGATAGCCCACTGCCCGGCTCGACCAACGCATAAATGAGCGACGCTGGGCTGAATGCGGCGAGGATCGGCCCGATGACCTGAATGTTTGCGCTTGCAGACCAGCCACACACGCCGATGATCCCGCCAACGATGCCAACGACAGCGACCGAGGCAACAACGCTCGAGAGCGTGCCCTTGCTCTTGAGCGACCACTGCAACCCGACCATGACAGCAAAGGCGATAAACGGCAAGATGACCAGCGGCGCGAGGATCGCGGCTTCAGGAAGGATCACGGGAATTTGTATGAGCGCCGGTGCCAGGCCGATGGTCGTGCTCGCAGTAGGAAGCCCGGCCAACCCTGCGAACAAGCTATACAGCCCAGCGGCTCCGAGCGTACCCAGCGGGATTGCAAGCATTGGCAAAAGATATGTAATAACGCCTCTGAGTTTGCCTACAAGATATGCAGACGCAGTAATAGGCGTAGTTAGAAGCAGGTCGAGTGTGCCATCTTCGCGCTCGCGGCTGATCGCGGTGGCCGAAGTATTCAGCGCGACCAGCGTGATCACGACGAGTTCGCCCCACACCGACGCAAGCAACAAGTACCGGAAGTCATTGAGCGCGAGCGTGCCGGTGTGATAGAGGTACACAACAACCAGACCGGCAACGCCGCCTAGCGCGAGAAAGGTCCACTTGGCCAGAGCCTTGCCAAACGTTGCCTGGCGGGCAGCGGCTTCGCGCCAAGCGATGGGGTTGGTCCAGACTTGACGCGGGACGCGGTGGTCACCAGCCTTTCCAGCGGCACCCAAGATTCGGCGATACCAAGGCACGCCACTGGCCCCTTCGCCAAGGCTTTGGAAGCCGCCTGCGCGAACAGTAAAGATCGACGCACTCAGAAAGAAGACCGACAAAATCGTCGCACCAACGCACCATGTAGTAACCGGCGTTTCGAGCATCCAGCCTTTAAAGCCCGTGAAGCTGCTCTCGGGCCAGCGGGCGTAGGTCGTGGGGTTTAAGAGTGCGGTGAGCGCGAGGAAGGGGTTGAGCGAGGTCATGTAAGTGACGCCGTTGGTACCTGAAGGCGTGGGCGCGCCGTAGCCATTGTTCTTTAGCCAAACGTCGACGGCGATGGTGACCGCAAGGTACGAAACAATCGCGACATAGAACGCAAAGAACGCACGCTTACCCACAAGACGGCTCACCGAAAGCGAGATAGCAATTGCGCCCACAAGTAACGCCGCAGCACTTGCAATGAGCGTGCTTGCAAAGATTGATGGGCCCGGCACGCCACCAAAAAACTGCGTGAGCGCGAAAAGTGGCAAACTCGCAAAGACCAGCGCGAGAACGAAAAAGAGCCTGCCAAAGAGGTTGCCTAGCACGATCTCCGCCGCACCCAAAGGCGTCGTGAGCAAGACTTCCCACGTGCGCGGGCTTGCTTCTTGAGCAATTGCTCCGCCCATAAAGACCGGGGCCAGGATGCAGATCAGCCCGATCTGAAGGTACGCGATCCACGTGAAGCTCTCGGCGCCCGCCGCGGCAAGCTCACGCGAGCTGAGGTTTGTACCTGAAGTCTTGATAAGCAAGGCCCAAAGCAGCACGATGATGAGGGCGGCGAGGTACGCCGAACGGATGTAGAGATGGCGCGTCCTTCGCGAACCGTTTTGAACGAGTCGGACGGCGATAGGGTTGGTGGGCCCGAGGCGAAGAAGCCAGCGAAGAAAGATCGGCATGCCGAGATGGTACCGGGGAGGGGAGCACAAAGTGGCGGGGCGGTGGTGGTGATCGCGCGGCGATCGTGGTGCTGCCTTCGTCTTTGCCTTGGGTGGTCCGGCCGTCCCGGCTGGGTTCTTTTGCATTCGTGCATTTGTATTTCGTGCCACCATGATTGCTTCAATCATGGTGTAACTTATGTCTTAATACCTTCTGCCTTGATGCCTTCTGGCTCGCGCCTTCTGCCTTGATGCCTTCTGGCTCGCGCATTCTTTTCTTTATCTCCTCTTTCCTTTCATTCATTCAACATCGTGGCATATTTAAGGCATGCACACGCAGCTTCTTTTATTACTCCGTTCATACCTTGCTCATGTCGCCATCATCGGCTTCATCTGCGCATCAAACGCCGCCCACTCACAACCTTTGGTGGGCCTTCTGGTGGGCCCGACCCCTCAGGCATCGAGTTTGTCAATATCGGAGCCGTCGGCAACTCGCCGTGGCAAGGCAACGGCAGCGAAGGAGACCGCTTTATTGGTCGCGAGTGCGTTGATTACATCTACAACATCGGCAAGTATGAAGTTACCACCGCGTAATGGGTCTAGTTCTTTAACGCGGCGTACGACCGGTCCATAAACGATCGGCTGCCACACTTGCGCGTGCCTCAGTTTTGGGGCGCGTCGGGGACCACGCCAACGCGCCCGGCGGGCAACGCTGGACTGTGCCCGCTGGAAACGCGATGCGCCCGGTGGGCGATATCTCGTGCCGCGTGGCGGCGATGTACTGCAACTGGCTGCACAACGACAAACGCACCGACCGTGCCGCATTTCTTAAGGAAGCCTAAGACGTGAGCACCTTTGGGTACCTTGGTCAAAGCAGTATTTTCACTGACCAGCGAACGCACACTGCAGCGTGCGATATTGGATCCCAACTCAGGATGAATGGATCAAGGCCGCCCGCTACGACCTCAACAAAGTAAACCTCGACGGCACCACCGGCGGCTGGTGGAAATACAGCATCATCAGCGACACGCAACCCGCATACGGACCCCCCGGGGTCAATGTCAATGCGATAGGCTTTGCGGGTCCAAATCCTGAAGGACCACGAGCGCAAGCAAACGCCGCGTGGAACTAGTCTAACTTCCCAGGCTCAAACTCAATTATAGTGTCACTTGGTGCGTGCCTCAACGTCACAAGCCCGTGGGGTTTGTACGACTCCGCAGGGGGGACTCGCGAGTGGACAGAAGGAGCTAACTTACTGGGAATTGCTCGAATTGCAGACGGATCATTTTGAGGCAATGACACCGAAGGACTCGACCAAGTGAGTTATGCTGCGAGCAACTTTCCAAGTTACTCTGCCTTGAATTATGGCTTTTGAATCGCTGCTGCCATACCAGCCCCAAGCACCGTTCCTCGCTTTACTCTCCTCGCACTTGTGCACGTGCGAAGGCGAAGAGATCGCGCGTGACTGCTCGTTTTACGCCAACACGTCGCACGAGATCACAACGGCTTTGGCGTCGTTGGCCAATGACCAAGCGGCGACCGCGGCAAGGCATTTTTCGCGAGCCTTGGCAAAGCGTGCGTCGTCGATGCGCTTGCGTTCAAGTTCGGCGCCGGTGCCTAGCGATCGGCCACGCTTTGGAGCGATTTCAGAGCCTTCGGGCCAGACAAAGATGCAGCTGCCGCTTCCTGTGACGTGAGCGCCTTGACGCGCCATCGACGCGACGGCGGTTGCGAGCGCGCCCAACTTTGGCTCGATGTCGAAGGCGGGCTTTGACAAGTCATTAAAGAAGTGGTCTTCACGCGGGCCTTGTTCGAGGGCGCGAAGGTGGCGTTGGCGAATCATCTCCGCTTTGGGTTCGAGGCTAGGTTCGCGCTGGCCTTGCGTGCGTTTGCGGTCGTTGGCGGAGTCGAGCAACCTTTTGTCGAACGAGTCGTACACGGGTTTGGTCGCGCACGAGATCGAAGAGATGATGAGCAAGACGCGGCCTTCGATGCCTTGGACGCGGGTGATGGAGTCGCCAAAGGCTTCGACGAGTGCCTGGCGAGGCCAATCGCAAGCGGTTTGGGTAGTTGCATCAGGATCAATATCAGCAAAGAACGCAACATCAGACCCGATCGAGAGCGCGATCGTGCGAAAGGCGTCGTCGTTGATCGCTGCAAGTTCAGCGGCGAAGAGTTCGCGAAGAGCGACGAGTGTGCCACCGGCGTTGGAGGAGCCGCCACCAAGGCCAG
>JBBRGG010000147.1:0-9071 GCA_038240875.1 Phycisphaerales bacterium
CGGGGCCCACGGGGGCCCCGGGCGGCTGGGCACCCGCCCGGGGGGGGGGCGCCTGGGGGGGGGGGGGGGGCGCCCGCGGCGGTGGTGGAGGAAGTGGTGGTGGCGGCGGAGGTGGGAGCGGGCCGTCATATTCAATGGGCAGTCGTGCCTTTGACATGAATCTGCCAACGGATGAAGAGCTTGAACGCGAAGCCGCAGAGATCGAGCGGATCGTGCGTGCGAGCGACCCAAAGACGGTTTCGGAATCGATCACGATTTCGGACCTTCAGCGGATGGATATCGACGCGGTGTGCAAGGTCGCTGAACGGGAAGGCCTGACGGACTATCACCAGATACCGAAGCAGGACTTGATTTTCAAGGTCTTGAAGACTCGTGCCGCGAAGCAAGGCTTGATGTTTGGCGAGGGCTCGCTTGAGATCATGCCTGACGGGTTTGGTTTCTTGCGGTCTGCGGAAACGTCGTATCTTCACGGGCCTGATGACATTTATGTGAGCCCGACGTTGATCCGGCGGCATGGGCTGCGTCGCGGGATGGTGGTGCGTGGGATTGTTCGCCCGCCAAAGGAGAGCGAGCGGTACTTTGCGCTGCTGCGTGTTGAGCGTGTGAATGGTCGCGATCCATCCAAGGTGCACGATCTTGTGAACTTCGAGGACCTGACCCCGCTGCATCCCGAAAGTCGGTTCGTGCTGGAGACAACGCCCGATGAGATTGAGTGTCGCACGATTGACCTTGTGACGCCAATAGGCAAGGGTCAACGCATGCTGATTGTTGCGCCGCCTCGCACGGGCAAGACTGTGTTGATGCAGAAGATGACCAAGGCGATCACCAAGAATTATCCCAACACGATCATCATCGTGCTGCTGGTGGATGAACGTCCAGAAGAAGTCACCGACTTCAAGCGCAACTGCACGGGTAAAAACGTTGAGGTCGTCGCGAGCACGTTCGACGAACAGTCGGGGCGGCACGTGCAGGTCGCGGACATGGTGATGGAGAAGGCTCGCCGAATGGTTGAGTTTGGCGATGACGTGGTGATCTTGCTGGACTCAATCACGCGGTTGGCTCGTGCGTACAACGCCGAGATGCCACACTCGGGCAAGATCATGACCGGCGGCTTGGACAGCAACGCGCTCCAGCGGCCTAAGAAGTTCTTCGGCTCGGCTCGTGCGATCGAAAAGGGTGGCTCGCTCACCATCATCGGCACGGCTCTTGTTGATACCGGCTCCAAGATGGACGAGGTTATCTTTGAAGAGTTCAAGGGCACGGGCAACGCGGAGTTGCACCTTGATCGCAAGCTGGTCGAGAAGCGGATTTGGCCGGCGATTGATGTCGCCGCGTCGGGCACGCGTCGCGAAGAATTGTTGCTCGACCCCAAGGAACTGGAGCTGGTGTATCGTCTTCGCAAGGTGCTGAGCGATATGAACGTGGTCGAAGCGATGGAGTTGCTCAAGACGCGGTTGAAGAAGGTGAAGACTAACGCCGAATTCTTAATGACGATGAGTCTTGGGTAATCGAAAGTGGAACAGCGACGCTTTCGCACAGTGGCACATTGAAAAACAGTGAAACAAATTCGCATCACTACATCGAAAGGCTAGTCCAAGGCTGTGATGCTGTAAGTAGTATGGAAGGGTAGCGAAGTACTATTTCAGCAACTTATTGTGACTGGATCGAATTAGTCTGGTGCAGATCGGGTTTCGGGAAGTAAGGCGTCTGGAAGTCAGTAGAGTTGACGCCTATATTTCCATCCCTCTGAGAGCACTTTTCGAGGCTGGTTGGTTTGCAATTCTGCTAGTCATGTAGGCAAGTGTGCCACGCACACGATTGAACGTCGAAAGGTCGGCCATGTACGCGATCATTGAAGAGTCTGGTTCGCAGCGCAAAGTTATTCAAGGTGAGGAAATCCTCGTTGATCTTGTCGATAGCGGCGAAGCCACGCTAGGTCAGAAGCTGACATTTGATCGCGTGCTGGTGCTTGGAGCCGTCGGCGGGGACGCCAAGCTTGGCATGCCTTTCGTCCAAGGTGCAACGGTCACTGCGGAAGTGGTTGAGCCCATGGTCTTTGGCGAAAAGCTATACATCTACCACTTCGAGCCCAAGAAGACCTGGAAGAAGAAGACTGGCCACCGCCAGCGCTACACTCGTGTCAAGATCACTTCGATCGGTTGAGGCACGGTTGAGCCGCTGGTGAAGTAGTGCACGCTAGAGTGTGGTCTAGTTAACTGGTTTGCTTAACTGATCTTGCTCTACAGGTTCATCTCAATTTGCAGTCTCAAGGGCTTGGCGCACGCGTCGGGCCCTTTATCATTTGCCATAGTCTCATGGCAGCTTTGCATGTAGCAGGGGGTTCGACGAGCGACTCTATCGAATCGAATTATAGAGTTCGATTTAGTTGCGGCTCATCGTTAAATCGCGGGCTTCGTTTCGACGCAAGAATCGCGTGAGCGCGGCGGCATAATCGGCATTAGTTGTGCTATCAAAGTTGAGATCGCGTGCGACGCGCAACTGCTCGCAAAAAATCATCGATCGTCATCGCGGCATCGTTGGTCAGTTACCCTTGCTGAAAAGTGTGTGCGAAGAAGCCTCTTGGGCTCGCCTTGGCTTGGATACAGGAACTTGTGCGCGCAGGACAATCGTGCGGCCCATGCGGTTACATTGTGAATTTGACCAAATCCGACGAGGAATTTGTATGTGCCAACAAGGGCGTATTGGATGATGCAAGCGGGGTAAAGCCGGTGAAGTTGTCGCGTATGCCGAGCGAGTCTCAATAGCCGTCGGCGTTGTTGCCGCCGCTGGTTGATCCGGAATCGCCAACGTCCATGTAGATGCGTAGATTGTTACGCGCGGGTTGGTTCCTGATGAAGTTGGTGTAGTTGGGGATGAGCCACCACACGGCGCTCATCGCGCCGATTCGGCGGAACGATGCGTTGTGTTCGTACCCCAGGTAGAATGAAACCAAGCCTCCCATGCTGCTCCCCAGTGCGCCGGTGTTGGCGGGGTCGGTGAGTGTGCGATAGCTGGCGTCGATGCGGGGCTTGACGGTGTTGAGGATGTACGAGGCGTAAAGGTCGGCACGGCCGTTGTTGTCGCCGGGACGGAGTAATCGCTTCATCGCGTGTCGCCGACGTTATCGAGGGCGGTGACGATTATCTCTTGCATCTGTCCTGTGATTAGGAGGTTAGTGAGAGTGGTGCTGGCAGCCCAGGTACCAAAGGTGCCTTGATCGAAAACGTTTTGGACGTCGTGCATATTGAGAACGGGGTAACGACGTGGAGCATTTTCAACGTAGCCTCGAGGCAGGAAGACACGATATTCACGAGTTTGGTTAATGTGGCGAGAAGAGCGTGGGCACATTGGCTGGGTCGTAATCGCGGCGACCGCGGGAGACAATTGCAGCGGGGATGTAGGAGTAGAGCTGGCCGTCTTGAACAAAGGTGCCATCCATATTGGTAGAGTAGAAGCCGTTGGCAGGATATTGAAAGCCGCTTGCTGCGTTTGTAAAGTAGATGTCAAAGGCTTCGCCAGCGGCGTGGAAGTTCCAAATGAACCAGTGCGATTCGTTGATTCGGCCTTGCACGCCCGAGGCGTAATAGTGCATGGTGCGTGCGACAACTGAGCCGCCACAAGTTGGAGAAGCAGGCCGCCACCACATGACAGGCTGATCGATGTTCATGTGAGCCAGAGTGGTTATCGCGTGAACCTACGGCTTGGATCTACGTTGAGCTTGCGAAGATGCTAGAGACTGTGGTGGCGGTTGCGTTGTATTAAACTGGGCCGTCATTGCGCACGACGTAGCTATAGAAGTATGAGCGATTCGCAGGCAGCGAGATAGTGGTTCGCCAGATGGGATAGGCAACAGGTGCGAGCTTGATGGCGTTGGCTGTAGAGTTAGAGCCAAGCTCAGGGAGATTGCCGACAAGATAGACAGATTGGCCAACCGAAGTGATTTGCGTAGTCTAGAACGAGATAGTTAGCCCCGGTGCTAAGCCTTGGGTGCTTTGGGCGTGTGCGTGTATGGAGAATGAGAGGCATGCCATGTATGCGAAGAAGGTGCGTGCAGTCCTTTGGATATACGTGCGTTGAAGATTCGTGTGCATCAAAGAGTGCTTTCTTCGTTCAATGTAAATCTGTCGTCGTAATCATTGGCAATGAACATCAGCAAGGAAGAGCGGTGATTTGCACCGGTAAATCCAACTCTTTTACGCACATAGGTAAATGAAGTGCCGAAGTCCGACTCGTGGCATCGGATCTGCAGATTGTTTGCTGTGGGCCGCGAACCACAACGCCATGTGCGAATGGAGTGCTCGCGTGCCTGTTAGGCTCATGCTCAGCGAGCTTGTTTAAGTGTGTCGCGTACCGATTGAAGCAGCTCGGCGATGGAAAACGGCTTTTGCAGAAAGTGTGCCGCAAGTGGCAGCCTGAGCGAGGTTGCAGAGTCTGGTTGGCGTGAAACGCGACTCGTGTTCTGGCTATCAGCTTCATGGATGGTGCTCGCATCCAAGATGTCAGCAGTGAAACCCGACATGAATAGCACGCGAATCTTGGGCGCACGGTGCAGGATCGCTTCACAAAGTTCTCGGCCGTTCATCTCGGGCATGATGACATCGGAAAGTACAAGCGAGATCGATTTCGCGTGCTTCTCAGTAAGTGCGAGCGCATCGAAGGGAGTTGATGCTGCATGAACGGTGTAGCCATTGGACGTGAGAACTGTTGTAATGAGTGAGAGAATCTCGGGCTGATCTTCGACCACGAGGATTGATTCGCGCGGGTGGTGCTTGGAAGCGAGCGCAACATTCTGCGTCGGCACGCCGACTGGCATTCGAACGCTATTTGCATCGACCGGCGTTGTCGTGATGAGTTGTTCGCGAGTGCTCGTGGCGATCACGTACGCAGGGAAATAGCAATGGAAAGACGTGCCAAGTCCTTTGGTGCTTTCAATAACGACGCGACCATCGCATTGTCGGACGATGCCTTCGACGATCGCGCATCCAAGGCCGGTGCCCTTGCCGATGCCTTTGGTGGTAAAGAATGGCTCGCACACGTGCGGAATGTCGACCGGGTCGATGCCGATACCTGAATCCTTGACGGTGAGGCGCGAGTAAAGGCCCGGAGCGATGTCGGATGTTTGCGTGTGCTGCGACGCATGGATGACGATTGGCTCGACGAACACTTCGACCAGCCCACGTTCGATACCTTTATCAACAATCGCGTCGCGTGCGTTGATCGCAAGATTGATGACGATTTGTTCGAGTTGTGTCGGATCGATACGTACGTCGTACTGCTTCAATGGTGACGCATGGATGCGTACATCTGCGGCGTTGTTCACGATCCCGCGCAGGCTGCGTTCCATCGAACGGATCGTTTCGTCGATGCGTACCGCGCGCGGATGTGTCGGCTGCTTGCGCGCGTACGTCAACAGTTGCCTCGTGATGCGGGCCGAGCTTTGTGCGGCTGTCTGAATCTCGACGAGGCTCGCGCGAAGTGAAGAAGAAATCTCCGGGTTGTTCATCGCGAGTTCGGTGTGCCCGAGAATGACTACGAGCAGGTTGTTGAAATCATGGGCGACGCCGCCGGCAAGGCGGCCGATGGATTCGAGTCGCTGCGAGTGGAGAAGTTCTGCGCGCAAGCGTTCTCGTTCGAGTTGTTCCGCGTGCTTCGCTGTGTTGTCCTGGATCGCGCCGAAGATGCTCGCGAGCTTGCCTTGTCTGAATGAAACGGCACAGGTTACCTGGACGCGGATCGTGCGACCGCACGCCGTGATCAACTCGACTTCGAGGCTATAGGGAGATCCCGTTTCTTGTGCAAATCGAAGCGCATCAGTAATGATCACTTGTGACTCGGGCGTGTAAAACCGGATCGCGCTCTCGACCGTTGGCGTGTAGTCGTCTGCCGACACTTCGTGGATGCGATAGGTTTCATCGGTCCAAAAAAGAGTGTTTGTCTCGAGGTTGACTTCCCAGCCGCCGACGCGCGCGAGAGATTGCGATGAATCAAGCAGTTCGCGTGTTCGGCGTAGTGAGTTCGCGCTCGTGCGCTGGAGCGTGACATCTCGATTCATCCCTACGATGCGTCGGCAGTTGCCGTTCGTGTCACACTGTGCAAAGCCATTGGCTTCGATGTAGCGCAAGGACGCATCGTTGTTTGCCATGATGCGAAACACAAAGTTATCGACAGTTAATCCTTTGAGCAGCTCATTAAACTTCGCGGTTACGAGAGGTTTGTCTTCGGGAAGTACGCACGCGTTCCATGTGTCGGCCATCCCATCGAATGTGCCTCGATCAAAGCCGTAGATATCGTGCATCTGATCATCCCAGTGGAGGACTTGGCTATCAAGTTCGAGCTCCCATACGCCAAAGCCCGAGCCACGGATCGCAAGCTCGAGTCGCTTAGAGAGCGCATGGATCTGGTCTTCTGCGTGCTTGCTCTGGGTGATATCGATGAACATAGACCTCACGATCCAGCAATTGCGTGCATGATCGGGCGTGGCTTTCGTCGTGACTTCGCGCGACACGGTGAAGGCCTCGTAGATGATTCGGATCAAGCCGTCCTTGTCGCGGAATTGGTACGTGCGTGCCGTCGGCTTCTTTGTATCGCGCAGCTCTGCAACATTTGAGAAAGTACGATCGCGATCGCCATGTACCAGCCTCGAGGTCCAAAGTGTTTCATCCAAAAGCAGTTCATCAGCGGAGTACCCAAACACGTTTGCAGCACCCGCCGAGATCCACTCAAACACACACGATCCATCCGCGCGGATTCGTGTTATGGAATGGCATGCAGCAGAATCGTTGAACAAGGCCGCGCGAGTCGAACAATCTGAGACTATGTGTTGATCAGCCGTACCAATGTGTGTGGCTTCGTCGAGTTGATCCGAAATCGAATCACGCGGCGCACTGTGTTTAGGGCTGCTTTGTTCAGGGCTACTTTGTTTGTGCTTAGTCATAGTGAATTGCACACGTGTAATAACATAAAAAGGTGGACAATGAGAATGCACGCTTGTCTGTCTGCCCAGTGATAGCACTAGTATACTTGGTCGCAGGACAATGCACAAGTCGTATTAAATTACAACCGGTGTGTCTGAACCGACCCATTTCCGATGGACACAAACGAAATAGGCTATGGATCATCGACGGGAGGTTCAATAGATACCAAAAGGGTATGACAAAGCGGAAGTACACGAGTGAGTTTCGCGAGGCGGTGGTGTGGCTGATCTGGTTGAAATGTTGTGCGTCGGTTATTGTTTATGGTTCTCGATGATAGTTCTATGTGATGGTATCATGTTGAGTCGTTTATCTTATTCAGTTGTTATTACTCTTGAATTGTCCATGTTGAGGTACTCATGAAAGCACTTTCGTGCGTTAGTTATCCTTTGCTTCGCTTCGTCTTTGGCGCTGTCATCGGATGAACGTTCAGTTTTTGCGCGCGTGCCTCTACCGCTATTGCAAACGCGACCACAGCCGCAGCGAGTGCTTCGTCAAACAAGCTATTGCCCGCAAATTCCTAGGCCACTGGAAGGGCAAAGTTACCGCAAGCGACGGCACCAACCAATCTCGCTTCACCATGGAACTTCTCGTCGCGCGAATCGATGATTCAAAGATGCACAACTTTACCATCATCTACTCAGGAGCCGCAGGTCGCCAGAAACGCCCTTCATCATGCATCGAGCGCGACGCAGCCAAAGGCCAGTACGCAATCGACGAGAACAACGGCATCATCGTCGATACTCGCTGGATTCAGGGCGCGCTGCGTTCTCATTTCATCATCGAAGCCAATCGCATCACCTTTGGTCTACAGCGGTGACCTCGGTGCAATCTGGTCACAGCGCGATCGCAAAGTTAACGCACTCAATGCCGCGATGGCCTTTGATGTTCACTTCTTCAACTTCAATCAAGGCGTGCTTGCCGCAGGAAGTAGCGCCGACGTTACCCAAGCCAACGCGCTCATTCTCACCTCCAACGACGTCGGCGTCATTTGAAACACGGCGTATCAATCGAGCCGTCAATACGAACTCACGTGGAAGATTTCTTTCTCCACGCGCGATGTTGGCTACGTCACGATCCAGTCGTACGACCCAGATCTCGCAGTGAGCAAGCATTACGTGGCCAAGACCACCGATGGCGGTACGACATGGGCTGAGATTATACTCGTTGATGATCGTGCGGTGCGTCAGTTCGGCATCGCGTTCATCGACGCAAACCTCGGCTGGATCGGCGCCATGCCCAACGGCTTTGCAACCGTCGACGGCGGCGTGACCTGAATCAAGACCAACTTCGGCAACGCAGTGAACAAGATCAGCGTGATCAAAGCTGCCGACGCGTATCACGCATATTCAATCGGCGTGAGCGTCGCGCGGACGACCGTGCCGATTGATGCCGGGGCGATGAAGTAAGTCGAATTATCAATTCAGTATGAGTTATTGAGACAAAGCGGTTGGATCTTGGGTACCCACTCTCTCCGAGAATGGGTTTTAGTTTTACAGCTGGAGTCTATTCCTATGCGTGTGATTCAAGACGAGTGGGTTTAGGCATCTTGGTTGGGTCAACAAAAAATCTCGCATGCGTCGCCGCATTCAAGAGGTTCGTGGTCGCGATGATGCTCACGCGTTGGGCATGCCCAACTGATCGCGCGCACGATCGGCGAGTAAGCCGTAACTGCAAAGCGAGCGCCAAGCCTAATTGATGGCGACAGCGGAGGGCAACCAAGCCACCGATCCTGGCAAGTCCAAATGCGCTCGAAGCGGGAATGATTTCGACGCGCCAGTTGTCAATGCCGCAGTCGGTGTTGTAATTGCCGTTGCCCGAGTTGCCGAGGCGGAAGTCAAGCTGCATGATGCTGCCTGTTGCGAAGAAGTCAGGATTGCTTATTGAATTGACGATGCCGCTAGCGGGAACATTGACGAAGTTTGTTGCGACCAAGCCGCCCGCTACGTTCGGCGCCCAGTTCAAGAATTTGTAGAAGAGCACAACTAGAGCGGGAGAAGTCTGGCGGTAGAAGCGACCACCTAGGCAGATCAACAGGCCCGAGCCCTGGCCGTTGCCTGGATGAACGGTTGTAGGGGTGAAGTTGATCGAGCCTTCACC
>JBBRGG010000148.1:0-9057 GCA_038240875.1 Phycisphaerales bacterium
CTCGGACCCGTTGTCCCAGATCTGGCGCCCGAACTGGGAGATGGCGCTGATGTTGAGCTGGCCCGCGCCGTTGAACAGCATGTACTGCATCGGGTTGTCGTTGCCGATCCAGTGATCGTTGCTGGGCACGACCATCGAGCCGAAGGTGAAGAAGCGGTTGATTGACGGGTCAACCAAGAAGTCCGAGAATGCCGACTCGCCAGGCCGCAAAGCGCCCCCGGCGGGGCGAACCACCGAGCCGAGCGTCGCGTTTGGCTCGGCCGCGGCGAACGCCGGGAACCAAAGGTTGCCCGTGCCGCCCTCGGCGATCGAGATGATCGGCAAGCCCGCAGCCTCACCGTTGTTGAACGAATCAAACGTGCCGTTGTGAAAGCCCATTCGTAGCGCTGCGAACGACACACTGTTCGCTGGTGCAAGGTTCTGCACTGTGACTCGAAGCTCCACAGGCTGCGCACCTGCAACCGCCGCGACCCCAGCAACCGACACGATTCCAGATACCAACGTGATACCAATACGCGAATTCTTCATGGACTCTTCTCCAAAGAATAACAACAAGCAACATGGCGCGAACAGACGCACCATGCAATGCACAACGTACAACGCTGAGCTTTGATCAAGCTTTGAACGCGCTATGAAGGATGGACATCTGTTGTAAAATCAAGGCACAATCAGCCTCCTTGGCTACAAAGCCCGCAACTATTCATAAAGTCAAACAGTCGCGGCTACTTCGCCTTGTCTCATGCAAGTGTTGACTCGCATGTATCTGTCGCGGTGAACCGCGATTCCTTGCACCTGAATGTTTAATTTTTTCAACGCCACCATTTCACTAATTGGTTGTACTCGTTTGGTAGCTACGAACTCGCTTCGTTCGTCATGGCTGCTCGCATCACTCGAGCCCGCACATCAAGTGGCATCTTCTGATCAGAACTTGAACCTGTTCCAGCGTTCACTTCCGAACCGATCACATTCATCAAGCCACGTAGCGCACGGATTTGTACCCGAAATCGCTTGCAACCCATGCAATACAGCACATGAACCCGAAGCCCCGCAGCTATCCCAGGCGCCAGCGGCTCATCAAGCTGCCGACTAAACAACTCCGTGTGCGAGCGGCACGGCATCCCAAGCACTCGAAAGATGTCTCGCACATACCCAATCACGGCGTTGGCTTCCTATTACTTTCCGAACCCTTTTTCGTGAGGCCCTTCATCCCGATTCCCTTGGTCGCAATGCCCATCGACGCCTCCACACACTGCCGGAGCGCAACTCGCGCCCGATGCATCCGCGACCATAGATTTGTCGGCGTCAACCCTAGTTCCTTGCACACCACATCAGAAGGCACATCCAATACATCACGCATCAAAACCGTCTGTGCCAGTGCAGGCGTCAGCTCATCGATGCACGCTCGAAGCGCACTTAACATTTCTGCCTTCTCGGACGCGTTTGATGGGTCAAGCCCCCACTTCAAAGGCGGCTTTAGCCAGCTTCCATCGGCAGCATGCGTGCCGTGCACATTCGGGCGATGCGCATTTGGCCTATCCGCATTCGGGCTTTCACTCGGTTGATCCTTGCTTTGAGCTTTATTGTCGGCAGTAGTTTGTTCAGCAATGTGATCTGAAACGTGCTCAACTTCGCCTCGCGCTCGCCGAACCGCCCGAAAGTGGTCCGCGATTTTGTGCGTAGCAATCGCGAGCAACCACGTTCGCTCCGACGACGCGCGATCAAACTTGTCGTACGACTGCAACGCCGCGAGGATCGTGCTCTGCACAACATCCTCGGCTGCCTCTCGCGACCGAGTTCGCGATAGAACAAACCGCCAAAGAACGTCGCCATGTTCTTCGAGCCAGCTACTTGCCGCTTGGCGTTGCGTTCCACCTTGCACGCCAGCATCCGAAGAAACGTCGTTGCTACTACCCGCCCAATCTTCACTCGCCAAATTCGTCGATTTGCCCGAAATATTTTCAGGATCCACTGGCAATTCGGAATGGCTTTGTTCGCTGAACACGTGCCCAGACTATAGAGCCGCCGCATCAAGCCAAGTCAATCACGCCTCGTGCGATATTGTTCGCAGCAACCAAAGCGTCCGCAGCGCCTGACCGGTATTAATCGCATACTCGGCTAAATCCAGCCCTTCTTCGATACTTCTCGCCGCTCCTGCCACATACAACGCCGCCGCTGCATTTATGCACACAATGTCGCGCGAAGCTCGCGCGCAAGGCTCACTGTTTCCTTTCTGCCCACTCTCAAGCCCACCCAACAGCACCCCCATCACCCGCTCCGCCGACGCCTTCACATCATCACAGCTCAGCGCCTCCAACGGCGCACGCGCGATGCCATAGTCCGCAGCATCAAAATTCGTCGCACGCACCGTGGCGACCCCTTCTACCCCACCAGCCTCGTTCGCTCGTTCAACCCGCACCACATGCGTCGGCCCAGAAATCGAAATCTCATCAAGCCCATCACTTCCATGCACGACCCACGCGTGCATGGTTCCAAGCCGTGCCAACGCTCGCGCTACCGTTTCCGCCGCAGCTTTGTCATACACGCCCAAAAGCTGGTGCGTCGCGCGCCCCGGATTTGTCAAAGGCCCAAGCAAATTGAAAATCGTCGCAAATCCCAGCGATCGCCTCGGCCCCGCCGCATGCTTCATCGCCGGGTGATGATGAACAGCAAACGAAAAACACACGCCCGCCTCGCGTAAACACTTGGCCTGCACATCCGCCGACGCATCAACATTTACACCGAGTATGCCAAGCACATCCGCTGATCCGCGCCCGGTTCGACTCCGCCCCCCATGCTTGGCGACATACACCGGCTTGCGTGCTGGTAGGCCATCAGTCCCCGCCGCCGCTGCCATCCCCAACCGATCTGATCCCGGCCCTGCCGCCGCCGCCACAACAATCGCTACCGCTGTCGAGATGTTGAACGTCTTGGGCGCGCCACCCGTGCCACACGTATCAAGCACCAGGCCAGGCAGCAATTCAACTCCAGGAATATGCGTCGCGTGCCGCCGCATCACGTTCGCGCCCGCAACGAGCACATCATCCGTAACCCCCCGCACCTGAATCAACGTCAAAAAACTCGCGATTTGTCCCTCATCCAGCAACCCTCCCAGCATGTCCTTAAACACTCCCTGAGCGTGCGACACGCTCAAAGGCTCGCCATCCAACAGCATCTGCAGCACTTCGCGAATCGGCATCGCCAACCATATCGAACAAGTACCAGTCAATCATCGCACATCTCGCGCGATTCCTCTCATTATTGAAACATTCAAGCCGCCCCGGCGTACAAACTCTGATCATGTACACGTGCCAATAACGCCAACCGACGAACGCAAATTTCCCCACTACCTCGCCGTACCAAATCCTCCACCGCCCAATCTGCCCTCATCTCGCCAGTCCGCCTCTGCGCTCAAATAATCTGGTTACAACACAGCCGCCAAGTGCTCGTACCGTTCGATCTTCCTCATGCACCCGCGAACCATACTGCCAACTTCTGCTTCGCTCTCCGCCACCAACACCTTGGTAGCACGCACCCGCGCGCGAGCCCAGTTCGCCTCAACTATCAGCACCGCATCTATCGGCTTGCTTGTCGGTTCATCGCTAGGCCTATCCGCTATCGTCGCCGCAAAGGTCTTTCCGCTTTTGATCGCGACACCATTGGCCAATGCCTTCGCGCCCATTCTCAACAGCACGGCAAGCACCCCCGATCGCTGGCTCTGGGCTCTTCCAACTTTGTGCGCAACCCTTGGTCTCTGCGCCGGTGCGGCTTTGGCACTTCGCAATCGCTGGTCCGTGCTTCGCGCCGCTTCCGCCTTGGACCAAGCCATCGGCTCGCGCGACACGCTCTCGTCCGCGTTGCAACTTTCTCCCGAAACCGCCGCAGGCACGACTCGCGATCCTCTCGGGCTAACCCGCGCTATCGCGCTTCGCGCCGAAGCGCTCGCCGCGCTAACCCATCCGCGACAAGCCGTCATCCTTCGTCTTCCAAAGTTGGCACCACTGGGCGCCGTAGTTCTGGCTTCCGCCATCGCATTAGGCATCTACGCCCCATCGCGCACGCTCGACCCCGGCACAAACGCACGCGCCCAACAACTTGCATCAACACAACAAAACATCGAAGCCGTCGCTTCAGAAATCGCCCAAGTTACCCGCGCCATCGAGTCGGCAACCCCAACCAACCAAACCGATCAAACCGCTCGTGCTACAGCTGAAATCTCCGCACTCGAACGCGAACTTCGCGATGGCACAATCACGCCCAGCCAAGCACTCACCAAAGCCGCCGCCGAATCAGTGCGAACCGCCGAAGTAATCGAACAGTCCGCAGCCAACACCTCGCGCCGTACCGAAGAAGCCATCGCGCGACTTTCGCAAGCCGCTCGCCAACTCAATCAAGCTAGCGCAAATCAAGCTGGCTCCAATCAAGCTGGCTCCAATCAAGCTGGCTTGAGAGAAAACAGTTCTGGTGCTGACGACGCGCCAAAGACGTTAACCACACAAGAAGGCCGCGCTCTTGCCCAAGCCCTCGAACGTGGCGACATCGAAACCGCCGCGGAAATTGCCGACGCAATTGCAAAGCTCTCTTCCTCAACTAATCTCGACGCTAACGCCAATCCTGAAGCAAATCCAGAAGCAAATCCAAGCACAACTGCATCTACATCTCCAGACTCTGATCCTGCTACCCAAGCTGATTCACAAACGAGCCCTCCATCCGCTACCAATCCATCCGCCACCTATCCATCCGCTACCAATCCATCCGCCACTAATCCATCCGCTACCAATCCATCCGCTACCAATCCTACAGAAAGCAACTCATCAAACAGCCCTGCATCAAATAGCCCAACTTCAGAAAGCTCACCTTCTCAAAGCCCAACCGCGGCACGACGCGAAGCAATCGCGCGAGATCTTGAAGCAATCTCTGAATCAATCGACCGCGCCACACAAGAAGCTGAGCCAACTACACCTGCCAATCCTGCTCAACCTGCTCAACCTCCCGCGACTATTGAGCCCGCCTCACCTAACGAGCCCGCCTCGCCTAATCAACCCGCCTCGCCTAATCAACCCGCCTCGCCTACTGAGCCTGCCTCGCCTACTGAGCCTGCCTCGCCTACCGAGCCTGCCTCGCCTACCGAGCCTGCCTCGTCTACTGAGCCTGCCTCGCCTACTGAGCCCGCGTCGTCGGCCCAGTCTGCCGAGCCTGCTCAACCCGCCGCGAATAGCGACAGCACGAGTTCGTCGCAAGCGCAGCCTTCGCAGCCTGATTCACCAATTGAGCAAGCGCCTCGTGCGAGCGGTGCGCCCGCCGAACAATCGCAATCAACTTCTCCTACGAATTCTTCCGAAACTACACCAGAGCCCATCCCCGAGCCCGAGCCCGGCACACAGCCCAATCCCGAACGCGACATCGCACAAGCGTTACGCGACGCCGCGAACCAACTTCGTAACCCTCAACCTCCACAACCTGCGCAGCCTCCACAACAACCTCAACAACCTCAACAAACTCAACAACCTGCACAACCTCCACAACCTGCGCAGCCTCCACAACAAACTCAACAGCCTCAACAACCTGCACAACCTGCACAACCTCCACAACCTGCGCAGCCTCCACAACAACCTCAACAGCCCGAGCCACAAAATAACCAGCCACAGCCTCAAACTTCGCCCGAGCAATCGCCCAATTCGCAGCCTTCTCAGCCACAACCCGGCTCTCAGCCACAACCCGGCTCTCAGCCACAACCCGGCTCTCAGCCACAACCCGGCTCGCAGCCACAACCCGGCTCGCAGCAAAATCCAGGTGGCGAGCAAACCTCCGACGGCAGTCAACAGCCAAACCCAAACCCAAGCCCAAACCCAAACCTAAATCCAAATCCAAATCCAAACGCAAACCCAAATCCAGAGCAACTTCCCAGTGCCGACGCGATGCGTCGCATGGCTGACCGTCTGCGTTCATTGCCTCAGGCACAACGCGAAGCCCTTCAAAGCCAAGCCGATGCAAAGAGCCTGCGCGATCAGGCCCAACGCATGCTCGAACAAGCTTCGCCCGAGCAACGCAAAGAACTCGAAAGCATTGCTCGCGATATGGCTCGCGACGATCAACAGCCAAAGGACTCGCCACAAGATCAACAACCCAGTGAACAAATTCCTGGCGAGCAATCTGGCCAACAACCCAGTGAACAAACTCCCGGCGAGCAATCCGGCCAACAACCCCGTGAACAAACTCCCGGCGAGCAATCTGGCCAACAACCTCGTGAACAAATTCCCGGCGAGCAATCTGGCCAACAACCTCGTGAACAAACTCCCGGCGAGCAATCTGGCCAACAACCCAATCAACAACCCAATCAACAACCCAATCAACGTCCCGGTCAACGCCCTGGTGATCAATCTGGTTCCGCCAATCCCGATGCGTCTCGAGGCCCATCTCTTCCTGTAACCCGCGATCCAAACACTCCTCCCACTTCACCGGGCTCGAATCAAACTGGTTCTACACACTCAAGCTCGAATCAAACCAGCTCAACTCAATCAAGCCCAGCAACATCACCAAGCACTAACTCAAGCAATTCCGCAGCAAATAATCCTGTTGCGTCTTCTACCACTTTGCCTTCTCAATTGCCTTCACAATTACCTTCTTCATCTCCAGAGCGCACCCAACCTGTTGATTCGCGCGAAAGGTCCAACTCCGAGCGAACAATCGCCGAGTGGTTCAGTGATCGCCCGCGCACCTCGACAGCTGCCCGCCCATCGCAAAACCCCGCCGACCCATCACCCACACAAACCTCTACTGCGCCAAACACCGTGAGCGATCTGGTTCGCGGCGCCGCTGAATCCGCCGACCGTTCTATCGAACAACAGCGCGTCCCCACCCGCCACGAAGGCCTTGTCCGCCGCGTCTTTGATCGATACTTAAAGCGAGCCCAACAGCGCGAGCAGGGTTCTTCAAACTCCACTTCGCCAGACCCGTCCTCTACTAATTCCGCACCCACATTCGCCCCAGCAGCCGCCGACGCGCCCGCACCAACTGCTCAACCAGCAGCTAAGCCATAAGCATGCCACGCGTTCGCAAACAATCTCCACAAGACCCAGCCACGTGCGCGCTCGCGCTACCCTTGGAACGTGCTCGTGCGATTTGACGATCCAAATTGGCTCTTTTTGCTGGTGCTGCTGATCCCACTCGGGTTCGTTGCGTCCAAGGCTTTCGCATCGATGAGCCCGGCACGCAAGTGGGCCTCGATCATCACGCGTGGCTTGCTCCTGACCATTCTCGCCGCACTCCTCGCCGGCGCATCGACCGTTCGCACAACCGACGCGCTCGCCGTGGTCGCGCTCGTGGACACATCCGGCTCGGTTCGCAGGTTCGCCGAGCAGACCAACCCCGCCACCGGCACGCGCGAAGACGCGCTCGAAGCAACTAAATCGTTCTTGCGAGCAGCCACAATCAACCGTGGCCCCGACGATCTTCTAGGCATAGTCGCCTTTGACTCACGTGCAATTGCGGTCGCAACCCCGAGCCGCGCCGATGTTCTTGACCGCGACTTTACTTCGTCTACAACCCTGTCTGGACTTGGCGCGGCGACCGATATCGCCGCCGCGATTCGGCTTGGCCGAGCCATGATCCCGCCCGACGCACGAGGCCGACTCGTGCTCATCAGTGATGGCGTTGAGACAATCGGCGATGCGCTCGAGAGTGTCGCCGAAGGTGGCGGCGGCAACACGCCGGGCATCGGCACACAAGGTCCAACCCCTATCGATGTTGTTGGCTTGCCTTTCAACATCGCGCGCGAAGTCGTTGTCGAAAGCCTCGATGCGCCACCAACTGCCGCGAGCGACGCGCCGATGACCGTGCGTGTGGTGCTCAGCGCAACCGAAGCGTCCACAGGCACGATCCGGCTTTTGCGCGAGGGCGAAACCGTCGATATCAATGGCACTGCTCAAGGCACGGGAATTCGCGTCGCCCTTGAACCCGGCCGTAACGTAATCCCGCTTGAAGTTCGGCTTGGCAGCGGCCGCGTGAATCGCTTTCGAGCCGTGTACGAGCCCGACATCGTCGCTGCAAATAACAGCACGGCTGCGAGTGGACTTGGTGCGGAAGGCGCAAGTACCGGCGTGGTCGGTGCGACGATGGCGTCGGGCGATACCGCGCCGGACAACAACGTCGCCGATGCCTTCACCATCGCGCCCGGGCGTGGCGTGGTCTTGCTCGTTGACGGCGTTGGCGGCGGCCGCGAAGGCCAAGGCTCGCCACTCGCAACCACGCTTCGTGGCAGCGGCCTGGACGTTCGTGTAGTTTCGGCGGACCAGATGCCTCGAGATATTTTGTCGCTCGAAGATTTCGATCTTGTCATACTCGAGAATATCGCCGCGGACCAGGTGCCCGAAAGCGTGCAAGGCGTGCTGCTTGATTTCGTTCGTGAACTTGGCGGCGGGCTGGTGATGGTGGGTGGACCTGATGCGCTGGGCGCGGGTGGTTGGCGAGGCAGCACGCTCGAAGCCGTGCTGCCGGTTGAGCTTGACCTGCCCGATCGTCTTGTGACAACCGAAGTTGCAACCGTACTCGTGCTTGACAACTCGGGTTCCATGCGAAGGTTCGTCATGGGTTCTACGCAGACGCAGCAGAGAATTGCGAATGAAGCCGCGGCAATCGCCGTCAAATCGCTTGATCGCCGCGATGAAGTTGGCGTGATCAGTTTTAATACCGACGTTACTATCGTGGTGCCGCTGGAAAGAAACACCGACTCGGCAAGGACCGCCCAGCGTGTGCGAGCGATTTATTCCGACGGCGGCACGTTCGCTCCGCCCGCAATCGAAGCGGCACGCAAGATGCTCGCGCGGTCCAACGCGAAGGTCAAGCACATCGTGCTCGTGACCGATGGCAAGAGCCGCGACAACGACCGCCTCGTACCTTTGGCGCAGCAGATCAAGAGCGATGGCATTCGGCTTACGACGATTTCGGTTGGTGATGACGCCGACACAAAGACGCTGAAGAAAATGGCAGAGGTGAGCGATGGCGTGTTTTATGAAGTGTCGAACCCGGAGATCCTGCCACGGATTTTCCTGAAGGCGGTGC
>JBBRGG010000149.1:0-8901 GCA_038240875.1 Phycisphaerales bacterium
CACTCGGTGCAGCAAGGATGCTATGCTCACCGTACGCCGGAAACAAAGTCGCGATATATGCCTGTACGTGCTAAAAAGAGAATTGCGCGTGGATTTCGACACTGGCGTGCAGATTTGAAAGGTCATCTGAGCCCTATTCCCCTGGCAATCTGGGGTATCGAGCTCTGATGATTCGTGTGTAGGGAGTGTGTTCAATTAACCTGATTGGGCAAAGGCGTTGAGTGAAAACCCTACGGTTTACGCTTACCCCCTTCTCGTGCACGTTGGAACTACGGCTGTTTGGCACCGTGGCATCATCGTGCCACATTCCGACTCGATTCGACAAACTCTCGTCACGCGGCTTTAATTAATTCGCCAGGGTTTCTATGATGCATGAGTTTTTGCTCGACGCAATCGGTATTGCTCGACGCGAAAGAGTGCCGGATTCGCCAGCATGGAGCCTTTGCATGTGTGCATCGTCATTTGGTTCCAAGCCGAATTCCAAATCCGCCTCAACGTGGGCCAAGGGAGATCGCGTAACCCATCTGGCTCGCCCTGAGTGGGGACCGGGCGAAGTCATGCAAGCCGACACCATCGCTCACGAAGGAAAGCCTTGTCAAAGGCTGGTCATTCGCTTCCAACGTGCTGGCATGAAAACAATTTCAACCGCCTTTGCCGAGCTTACCAAAGCTGGGAACGCACCTCTTTCAGAACGTGTGCAAGACGTTGAAAATGACCCTCTCGCGGCGACCGCCTCCGCTGCATCAACCCTTGAAGCGATGATGAAGCTTCCCGACACCATCACCGACCCATTTCGCCCTTTGCGGAAGCGTGTTGAGGCGAATCTCGCTGTGTACAAATATGGTGACACGAACTCGGGGTTGCTCGATTGGGCGGCAATTCAGACCGGACTTAAAGATCCGCTTTCGCGGTTCAACCGTCACGAGTTAGAGCAATGGTTTGATCGCTTCCGGATCGAGGCGGACAACGGCCTTAAAAAATTGATGCGAGAGCTTCGTAAAGAAGACCCCAAGGCACTGGAAGAATTGATTGCAGGGGCTGGCCCGAGTGCAAGGCGAGCCATACGACAAGCCGATATGGGCCGATAACACGAAAATTATCCCGGAATTTTCCTACTTAGGTAATTGTGTGCCTGTGTTTACGCTTGTCTTCTAGATGCGCGTGTGCGCAGTGTGGCGGTGTACGCTGACAATGACGCGTGTGTGGGCAAACGGCACACGATCGCTGTGCGAATAGATTCATTGGCTTGCCATCTGCCAACGGTGTGGCACCTTCTCGCTAGAGGCCGACGGCTGGAGCCGACCGGTACTCGACATATCTAAGACTTGGGGAGAACTAGAGATGCAAGAGAAGGAATTTCAAACGCGCCTCGAGAGCCTTATTCAGCAGATCGCAGAGCTGCCACAGGACCAGCGTGGCAACCTCGAAGCAATCGCCAGTGAGTCACGCGAACGCCACGAAAAGATGAAGAAGACGATCTCGGAACTCCAGGAGTCGCTGGATTATCTTCGGCTGAGCATCAAGTACCTGGTGTTCGATCTTGAAGCGACTCGCCGGGAGAACGATTACCTTCGCAAGCTGCTCAAAGAAAGCAGTGGCCCTCAGCTGGATTGAGCCTTCTCCTATCACGCTCATGCACATACACGTGAACACACACGATTTATGCGCACAAACGTGGTCTAACTTCTAACGCTGTGCACGACGGAACACACCGTCGCGTGCACAGTCGAAGGAGTATGAAGGGCTAGAAAATCGGGCCTCGGCTCAGCTATCTTCGATTTGGTACGCAATGGTCTCCATAGCAACACTCTTTCTAGTGCGCGCTGGCTATCCCTCCGGTGCGCATAACTTTGAACCAGCTACGCCTCCGAGCCTTCTCGGTGGCGTAGTTGTTTTCACTTCCTTATTGAAATATGGCGATCCTTGCACGCTTTATGGGCATCCAGTCTCAATATGAGTGGAGAATGCTCACTGCCCAAGCATTGTTTAGAATGGTGGTAGGTGCATTGCTAGACGACGTGTGGGACTGATCGCATGATCTCGATGGCGGGCCTCATAGGCGGCATGTTGGTCGTGCTGGGCCTGTACGCGTCGGCGTGCGTCATATTCGCCATATGCGGCTTTGCGCCAAATGAGCGAGTGAGCGTGCCGATCTTGCTCATGGGGCGCTGGGCACGCTTGGGATTAGATTGCTGCACGTCATCATGTGCATCGGGTCTCTCGCGCGGTACACAAATGCGGCACCGATGCTTTACAACCGCTGACACTTTGGTGTAGCGTTTTTCTTAGTCGTATTGCTACACGCGATTATCGCCTTTGGCTTCTATGGCGGTTTCGGCGTGCGCGATCATTCATGGGTGCATTACGTGCCCCTGGCATGGCAACCCAGTATTTATCGGAGAATGGTTCGAGTCCGCCACCGTTTACTGTGAAGGTGCCGACGAATGAGCTTAGCATCGCAGGCTCACGGGTGCTGATCAATCCGACAGCAAACGCACTGGGAACGCCAACGCACGCGGTGAAACCAGTTGAGGAACGTGCACTATGACTACACCACAACTTCCAAAGTTGTACGTTGGGTATCGGCCGCTACCCAAAGAAGATCGAGGCTTCTTGAGGCGTGTTGTGCCGACATACGTTGTCATTTTGCAGTGTTAGATTGAGTGTTTGTATTGCAGCAGCGCAGCCCCGGTCGTGGCGTGTGGAGCGAGAAGATTGAAAGTTAGTCAGGCACGATAGTGCTTGAGCCTATTCGATGTCAAAAGTTGATATACCTCGCGCGAGTGAAAGCGGCGCTCTTGAGGCTGGGGCGCAAATTGATCGCGTGCCTTACTTGCTCGTCGCGGAAGGTACCCATGACGTGCACGAGCGCATCGAGTCATTTGCCTACCAGCGTGTCAAAGTCATGGGTACACTGATCGAGCGCGAGGGAAGGCGGATGATTGAGGTCGTCGAAGCAAAGAGCGAATTAGTCACGCCGACAGTTTCGATCACGCCTCTGAAAGATAAAGCTAGAACGCCGCGAACAGTTTCGATGCGAGCCGAGATCGTTGATGGCAAGTGCTTTCTTGGCGTGATGAAGCTAGGCGAAGGCAAGGGGCACTAGGCGTGCGCCACGCTGTGCATCCGCGGCGGGCTGCCGCCTTTGGTGGTACCTGTGTTGTCACGAGGCATGATCGATGTGTGCATGCCTGGGCCGATGCAAGACGCAAGTGGGGGCGTGGTGGCAGATAGAGTCTCAACACTCCACCTGATCTATCGGATCAAAAGCTCGACGACGCTTCCCGAGGAAGTACTCTTGATGGTCGGCGAACCGATATAGATCCAAGGCACAATGAGGTTGGTCAATAGCGTAGAAGTGCGGGACAGCACGCAAACGCAGATCGTTCGCGCTCGACGGTTACGCCTCGCGAATCTGAAGCCAGCACAAAAGTAACAACCTAGTTCAGCTCGACAAAGCTCAGCTCGACGAGCCATTCTTTCGCGGCTTGGTGGATCGTCGAGTAATCACGCGCGTTGGCTTGGGAGAAGCAGATTTTGGCGAGCTGACGTTCGCGAGCGCGGCCGAGCGAATCACTTTGGCGATGTGTGCCGCGTCGATCTTGGCTTCGACCATTTGCTTGCTGCGCGAATCTTGGTAGATCCAGGAATCGGGCAAGCCCAACCGCGTGACGCGCGAGGCATCAAGCCCCATGTCGCACGCTTCTTCGATCACCGCAGCTCCAAAGCCTGCGACGACGGAATGATCCTCGATGGTGATAATCGGAATCTCACGCTCCAAGAGCGAGCGAACTAAACCCGCATCGATGGGCTTGGCAAAGCGTGCGTCCCAGACGGCGACCTTAGTTACATCATGGGAGCCAGTGGTATCGGCAAGGATCGTGTCGCGGGCGGTCATCGCGTCTATTGCGCACGTGCCAAAGGCGAGAACTGCGACATCGGGGCGACTTTCGGCATCGTCCAAATCCGCGTGCTCAGGCGTGAGCAAGCGAGCCTTGCCGAGCTTGAAAGCGGGGCACTTGTCCGCGATGAATCGCTGAGACACGTTATCACGCGGATAGCGAACGCTGGACAAGCCATCTTCATAGAGGCGCATGAATTCGAGTGCGGCTTTAAGGCTGGGCTCGTCCATCGCGGCGGTGATTGCAGCCTTGGGCAGCACGCGAAGGATGGAAACGTCGCAAAAGCCGTGGTGTACCGCGCCATCGCCACCAACCAAGCCTGCGCGATCTAGGCACAAGCGAACAGGCAACCCCTGGAGCGCTGACTCTTGGAAGCACTGGTCGAAAGCGCGCTGGAGGAACGTGCAATACACAGCGAAGAAGGGCTTGAACCCGGTCTTGGCAAGCCCCGCCATCATGTCGAGAGCGTGCGATTCGCAGATGCCTACGTCCCACGCGCGATCAGGAAACTTGGGGAGGATTTTGCTGAGGCCCGTACCATCGGGCATTGCGGCCGTGCACGCAACCACCTTGGAGTCTTTCTCCATGATGTCGTTCATCGCGTCGGCGAACGCTGTGGTGAAGCTTCGGCCATCACTCTTAAGTTCAACTCGGCAGCCTTCGTTTTCGAGATCGCCATGCACGGTCTGGAACGCGGCAGGAGAGTGGAACCGCACGGCGTCCTGCTCGGCAAATGGATATCCCTTGCCCTTGATGGTCTTGACGTGGAGAACCATCGGGCGATCAATCTCGCGAGCTTCGCGCAGGAAGCGGATGAGTTCAGGAAGATCGTGGCCATCGATGGGGCCGACAGTAAGAAGGCCAAACTGCTCGAACCAGCTGCCATCGTTGATCATGGCTTTGGTGGCTTCGCCGACGCGGTGGTAGGCTTCGCGAAGGGTGTCGCCGCCAGGCAATTGGCTGAGTACCGAGCGTGCCTGCTTCTTGAAATCGCTGTAGAGGTGCGAGACGCGAAGCTTATCAAAGTAATGCGAGACAGCGCCTTGAGGCTTGCCGATGGACATGCCGTTGTCGTTGAGGATGACGAGGAATTGGCGCTTGAGCGTGCCCGCGTTGTTAAGGCCTTCCATGGCGACGCCATTGACAATCGAGGCATCGCCGATAAGCGTGACGACTCGGCGACCGCCAGGCAGGCTCTTGGGGTCGAAAGCTTCTTTGGTAAGCGTGTCGCCACGAGCCATGCCGACGGCGGTTGAGATCCCGGTGCCAGCGTGGCCGACGCTGAAGAGGTCATATTCGCTTTCGCGCGGCTCGGGGAAGCCCGCCATGCCCTTGCGGGTGCGAAGGTCTTTGAGCATTTCAAGGCGGCCGGTCAATAGCTTGTGCGGATAGCACTGGTGGCCGACGTCGAACAAAAGGCGGTCGTGAGCAAAGTCAAAGACGTAGTGCAGAGCGATCGAAAGCTCAACTACGCCGAGGTTTGGTGCAAGGTGCCCGCCGGAGATTGCGACCTGTGCGCAGATGGCGTCGCGGATTTCCTGTGCGACCTGTGGCAGCGATTCAATGGACAACTTTCGCAAGTCGTGTGGCGTGCGGATTGTCGGCAGGATCGGGGTCGCGCCAAGCGTCATCGTGGGATTGACCTTGCCGGGTTGCTGCGTATTGGTGTTGGTGTCGGGTGTCATGTTTGTTGGATTGGTGGCGGCTTTGCTCGGGTTGGTATTCATGTGTGATCCGTGCTTCCATGCACTGGGGAAAGTCGTGTACTAATACTGCAATATTTTTAGAAAGAAACTAATACGCAATTAGTTGCATCGTACCGCCTTCGATCACCCTTGGTTCGTCCGGATTGGTAAAGATCCGTGGAAGCCTTGGGTAGGATTTGGTGAGGTATTGAGGGTCAACATGTATTACTTCGTTCTTTGCGCCAAGTAGTTGCACAACTGAGCAAGTGGTTCGCCTTGTGATCCCAGTGGTGCAAGTGCGTCCAAGGCACGTTCCTGTTGCTGCAGGATCGCTAAACGGGTGCCTTCAAGCCCGAGCAAGCCTGGATAGGTAACTTTCCCGGCGGCTTGGTCTTTATTGGTGCGCTTGCCCACATGTTCGGCGCGCTGGGTCACGTCCAATAAGTCGTCAACAATCTGGAAAAGCAGCCCTACGGCTTCGCCAAAGTGTGTCAGGGCAGCGGCGACGGGACTGGCGTCAAAGCGTTCACCTAGCGCGATGATGCCACCGATTCGGCAACTCGCCCTGAGCAAGGCACCAGTCTTATGCGAGTGGATCAGCCGCAGCCCGGCGTCATTACCGGTCGTAGGCGTGAGCGACGAAGGCAAGCCGCCTAGCGTGTCCCAGACTTGGCCATGGATCATCTGGAATGTGGCGGACGTGAGTTCGCGCGCAAGTGCTAGTCGCACGGCTGGGCTTGGCCACGATCCGGTCGCGCATTCTTGGCCGCCCGTATCAAAGGGTGCAGAAAGCACATGCAAAATCGCGTGCGTCAGCAAGCCATCGCCCGCAAGGATCGCCATCGCTTCGCCTGCGTGCTTGTGCAGCGTCGGCCTGCCTCGGCGAAGGTCGTCGTTGTCGAGCGCGGGCAGATCGTCATGAACTAAGCTAAAGGCGTGGATCGCTTCCATAGCGGCAGCCATGGGAAGGGTCCAAACGCCCTTGCCGCCAGCAGCGTGGCATGCCCACCACATAAGAATCGGACGAAGGCGCTTGCCCCCACCCAAGAGCGCGTACCGCATCGCATCTTCGAGTGCGCCTGGCCCAGTTGGCCATGTGGAAACACGCGAGAGATACGCTTCGATCTCGGCACTTGGCTCGAAGAGGTCGGCGTGCGTGCGATCGGGTTGTGGCACATCGACGGACACAGGCGTGATTCCGCTCTTGGTGACTAAGGAATGCGAAGGAATTTGCAATTCAGCGTGCGTGCTGTGCGAGGCGTTCACGCCGGACGTTCCTTGCTCTCGAGTAACGCGTAGATTTCATTCGCGTCCTTAGCGGAGTAGATGCTATTTCGGAAATCATCCATCGTCATCAAGCGGCTGATCCGGGCTAAGGCCTGAATGTGGTCGCTGGTTCGATCAGGTGGCGAGGCGAGCAGGACGACGAGCTTGACGGGTTGGCCATCGATAGCTTCAAAGTCCATCGGGTTTGCGGGCTTGCCGATTGCCATGGCGAGCGCGGGCATGCCAGCGGACTTGCCGTGAGGAATGGCGAGCCCGTGGCCGATGCCAGTGGTGCGGGTTTGTTCGCGAGTCCAAACTGCGTCCTTGAGCCCTTGGGCATCAGAAACCTTCCCCGCCGCAGCGAGGACATCGACGAGCTCATTGATAACACCTCGCTTGTCCATCGAGGCCAAGGGAGCAATGACGCACTGAGGCGAAAGGATGTCGAGCAGGTTCATGCCGGGTTCCGTCTACGTATGACCGAGCCAGAGATCGACCAATCGAGCACGAGGCCAAACCCCGCCTTTGGGCCGACGCTGGTGAAGCCAGAGTGTACCCGCGATAGAGCGAGGGCACAGGCACATGCGAGCAATGTCAAATGAGCCACTTGAGAATGCACACGACCGCTCGCCTGAATGCAAAGTGAGTCGAATTTACCTTTTGAGGTGGTCAATGCGGGCAAATCGTTTCGGCACGCGAATGAAGATGGCGATCAAGGTGGCGGGAAGGCAATGTAGTTGGTGGCACGCCCCCAAAAATAACAAATCCCCTTCAAGAGGGGATTTAGGGGCGGCCTCGGCCGTAGCCCGGCGGACGATTCCTTTACCGTGATAGCGAGGGAACGTCGCTCGATTACACTGAATGAAATGTAGCCTCATACGTGGTAGGCTGTCAAGGCTTTAACTTACAATCTGCATAATTGAACGACGTGAGAAAACAAGTATGAGTGAAGTAAACTCTTGGGGTCTTGGACTCGATCAAGGTATTGCATCAATTGGCTGGGCACTTTTCGCGTTGGACCACAAAGGCCAACCTACTCGCGTAGAGCGAGTCGGCGTCCATCTCTTTGAAGCAGGAACCGAAGGAGATGTTTCGAGTGGTCGGGACGAATCGAGGGCTGGACCTCGACGGATGGCTCGGCAGCTTCGCAAGCAATACCGTCGTCGAGTTCTCAGGAAGAAACGTCTCCTTCGCTGGCTTCAAGAACTGGACCTGTTGCCCGCAGGCGATATCTCAACCGCAGAGGGCCGCGACGCGCTCATCAAGTCTATTGATTCAACTCTTCGCGAGAAGTGGGAACCACCGACTTCCACAGACCATCGCATTCGCCAATTGCTCCCATACAGGCTTCGAGCAGCGGGATTGCAACACCGAATCGAACCCTACGAATTGGGTCGCGCACTTTATCACTTGGCGCAACGCCGTGGTTACTTGAGCAATCGTCGTCAGCAAGTACAAGAGTCGTCTATCGAATGCGAAACGAGCAGTTCAAAGTCGGTTGACGAGGGCGGACAAGTTCGAGCCGCAATCATTGAATTGCGGAAACAGATGGATGGGGCCGGGTGCAAGACACTTGCTGAGTACTTCGCGACCCTTGACCCTACAGGCACAATCGACCAAAGGCTTCGTGGACGTTGGACAGCGCGCGAGATGTTCTTGGAAGAGTTCGGGCGGCTCATGAAAGAGCAAGCCAAACACCACAAAGCTCTCACAGAAGAAGTGCAATCTCGACTCCATCGTGCCATCTTCTTCCAAAGGCCGCTTCAGAGTGCCAGCCATCTTATCGGAAAGTGTGAGCTGGTCACAGACAAGAAACGGGCACCTAAGGGCCATCCGCTTGCTCAACGATTTCGACTTTTGCAACAGGTGAACAACCTCCTCATCGAATTGCCCGACTACACCCAACGAGGCCTCACGCGCCAAGAACGAGATCGCCTGCTCGAATCGCTCCAGCGCGAGGGTGACATTTCGTTTGCAAAGCTTAAATCCAAAGCATGGTTTGGACTACCTAAAGGCAGTACATTCAATCTCGAACGTGGCGGCGAGAA
>JBBRGG010000150.1:0-8882 GCA_038240875.1 Phycisphaerales bacterium
GTTCGCCCAATTGCGTGCGATGATGCACGATGGCAAGGCTGCCCGTCATGCCAAGTTGGACAACGAGGAAGCGATCAGAATTGAGATCGTCGGGGTGTGAAAGCACACCATCGTGGTTCGCACGAATAGCGATGTGCTTGCCTAGGCGGTGAAGGCCGGTGATGGTGCAGCCTTGCAGGAGTGATTCGGGCGCAATGGGCGGCAAACGTGTACAAAGTTTGCGTGAACCTCGCGCGCCGACAATATCGGGGCGGTTAAGCGTTACGCGTGTGACGCGCGACCCAATCAGAAAGGGAAGCAGCGAGCAGCGGAGAGATTCGACTTCCGGAAGTTCGGGCACAAACTAGGGTAGGGTCGAGGACGAAAGCTTTGTGTGTGTTCAGCGCTGGTGTGGAATGTTGCTGTGCGGCACCTTCTTCTTGCGTGCGCGCAGCGCTGCGAAGAACGCGGCGAGTTCGGCGGCGCATTGGGTTGCGTGGACGCCTTCGATGATTGTTGAGCGATGGTTGAGGCGTGGATCGTCGCAGATGCGCAGGAGCGAGCGAACCGCGCCTGCTTTGGGGTCGCGGGCGCCAAAGACGACGCGGCCTACCCGCGCGTTGACGATGAGGCCGGCGCACATCGGGCATGGTTCAAGTGTGACCACGAGGGTGTAGTCGTTGAGCCGCCAATCGTTGATAGCGGCGCAGGCGGCGCGGATGGCGTCAAACTCGGCGTGGCCCGCTGGATCTTTGAGAGTTTCACGCGTGTTGGTGGCGAAAGAAACAACCGCGCCCGTACCGGTGTGATAGACCACCGCTCCGACAGGAACTTCGCCTTTGGTTGCGGCGGCTTGCGCGAGCGCTAGCGCGCGGTCCATCATGGCTAAATCAGTTTGGCTCGGTTCGGTTTGGGTCGGATCGGGAAGTGAGGAATGATGGTTCGCGCTTGCTCGTGTTTTTGATAGCGTGTGCTTGGCTTGTGTGAGCGCGAGTGCGTGAGCGAGCCAGAGCATGCCTGTGGGGCTTTGATGGGCACTTTGTACAGGCTGTGCCGCATGCGCTGCGTTGGCTGCTTGCGCAGAGCGATTGGTAGCGATGATAGATCGAGCTTGGCTCAAGGCGTACGCTCCGGCGGCGTGCCTGGATCTTGTGGTCTTTTTTTATCTGAATCGAGGCTATTCACATCGGGCAGATCGTCGTTATCGTCATTGTGCAAGTCATTGTGCAGATCATCTGGTCCATGATCAGGCACGTCGTCGGGCCAATCTTCGCCTGTTAAACCGCCTCGAGTTGAATCGGTGTTTGGCCCGCCTAGTAAACCAGGCGACCCACTGCGAGGCACGCTTCGACGGCCTTGGTTACTGTCTTGAATGGTATGACTATCTTGAGTGTTTTGAGTGTCTTGGCCGTCGGCATCGCGAGGCGCGCCTTGATCTGAAGCACGATCAAAGTCGTTGTCTTGATAAGGCTCGTAAGCCGTATCGCGCGACGCGCTAGCCTTGTGATCTTCACGGGCAGCGCGCGCATCGCGGCGCTCGCGTTCTTCACGATCTTCACGGGCTTGACTGGCTTCGCGCTCTTTACGCTCATCGCGCGCATCATCTTCGGGGAACCAGCGATCACGGCGGTCTTCGAGTGCGGCTCTTGCGCGCTGGCCTTTGGTAAAGCCTTTGGAAACGCGGTGCGCCGGGAAGAACCGAAGCAAAAGCCCGCCTAACTCGTAGAGAAGCATGAGCGGGATCCACAAAAAAACCATCGAAGTCGGATCGCCTGGCGTAGCGGCAGCCGCGGCGATCGCGGTGACAAGCACGGCTTGCTTGCGGTATTTCGCGAGGAACGCTGGCGTTACCAACCCTGCCCAGCCAAGCACAAGCACGACTACAGGCGTCTGAAACCCAGCGGCAAATGCGAGGGTCAGCGTCGTGAGCAGGTCTACATATTGCGTGACGCGATATTGCTGCGCGATGGTGACGTCTTTAGATACGGGAGTCGCAAGGATCTCGGGGACTCCCTTTTCGTCGACGGCGATGCACACGCGACGTTCTTTAAGGATCGTGTTGATCCACTCATCGCCTGGAGCTGGTTTGTCGGGATCGCCCGCGAGAATAACGATTTTGGTGAGCGTGGTGTTGAGCGGAACGGTGACGTGAGGTTGTTCGCGCATGCCTACTTGCGTGCCAAAGCTGACGAGAAATGTCAGCACGATTGGCATTATGACGCGAAAGAGAAAGAGGATGGCGGTGCATGTAAGTAGCGCGGAAAGAGGCAAGAGGATGTAGACGAATCGGCGTTCGCGCTCGTAGAGCCCGGGCGTGATGAAGAGCCAGAGCTGGTAAAGCATCCACGGCGCACCAACGATGATCGCAGCGATGATGGAGACCGAGATGTAGGTGCTGAAGGTTTCGAGGGGACCGGTGGCTTGAAGGATGCCGGGTTGACCAGCGTTGCGCAGGGCGTCTTGCACCGGGGTGATGAGAAGGGCAAGCAGATCTTCGCCGAAATACAGGGCGGTGCAGACGATTGGGACAAGGCCGAGCACTGCGAAGAGCAGCCGCCGTCGAAGCTCTTCGAGGTGATCGCCCAGGGGCATGCTGCTTTGTGAAGCTGTGGCAGGTTGCGAAGATGACGAGGCGCGAGTAGCCATGGTGTGTGTGCTTTGGTGGATGCAAGGCGACAAATTAAGGAAGTGAATTAGGGCGTCAGATTGAAGAAGTGAATTGGTCCGCAAACCGGCACGATCAACAGGTTCGTTGCAGAAACGGATCGAAACAGTGAACCCACAACGATACGGGTGCGTCCAATGGTTAGAAGTTTGACGGATAGCTCAAAGCGGCGCATCAAATAGTGCACTCGTTAACGGTTAATGAGCTGGTCCAAAGCCAGTGGGTTGCAAGCAGAAGGCAGCTGTATCGAAAGTGGCGGTGCAGCGAACCGTTCATTTGGTTCGCGTCTGGTTTTTGTTTTACGAGCGTGTTGCCAGGTTCGAGATGGTGTAAGTGTTTGGCGGTGGCGGTGGCGATGGCGGCCGTGAGCACGAGCACGAGCACGAGCACGAGCACGAGCACGAGCGCGAAAAGAAGTTGTAGGGGTACGGGTGATGCGTCAACCCGAGATGGGTTCAGTACGAAGCAACGAAGGCGAAGCGTCGGCCACGAACGGTGGTAACGCCAATCAATGCGCAGACGTGCAAATCGTTGAAGGAAATTACCTCCAAGTACCAAGACAGGATTCGTGTGTTGATCCGGCATTAAGTCGGGAACAGTTGTGCGCGTTGTGGCAGGAGCATCGCCGGTGGGTCGCCGCGATCGTGTTGGCGTACAAACCTTGGTGGATCGACGCCGACGACATTCTTCAGAATGTAGCGTTAGCCTTGGTTCGCAAGGGGCACACGGTGCGCGAGCCACAAGCGTTTAAGGGATGGCTTCGCACGGTCGCGATTAATTCGGCACGTTTAGCAGCGCGCAACAGTGACGCGCCAATTGCACACACAAAAACATTGCAGAATCCACGCGGTGCAACAGCTGTTGGTACTGGCAGCGTGCGTGATAATGCGGCTGAAACAGATCCTGCGCAAATGTTGACGTTAGCCGACGAAGGGCGCGCGCTGGTTCGGCTCGCCGCAGAATTACCCGATGGATATCGCGAGCCTTTGTTACTCAAAGCGGTCGAAGGGCTGAGTTATCGACACATCGGCCAAATCATGGGCTTGCCCGAAACAACGGTGGAGACGCGAATCGCTCGGGCGCGAAAGATGCTTCGAGAACGTGCGGCCAACGAGGGCTTGGGGCCGGTGACTCAGAAAGAAATCGAACCCAAAGCACACGTGCCAAAGGCTGCATCATTCTTCGATTCGGCGGCAAGAAGCACGTCGCAAGGCTGTTCAACGGAAAGAAGTGTGTCGGAAGGTCGTACGGCGCGCATCGAGTACACCGCGTGGACGCAGGACCGGTATGAACTTGGAAAGTGAATCATGATGAACACGATGTTGCTTACGCCATTGGATTTCACCGCAGGCTTTGATGAAGCCTGGGATGGTGTCAATCAGCCAACTGGTTCCAAGCCAACAGGTTCCAAGCAGGTCACAAGCATGGCTGGCGTACGTGACTCGAGCAATCAATTAAGTTTAGCGCAAAGCATGGATATTGATGTGCTTGTGAGCCATGTGATTGATGGTGAGGCGACAAATCAGGATTGGGAAGCTATAGAAGCAATTGCCAGGACCATGCCGGAGGTTTGGCGGTTACTTGCGCTAGCGCAGCGACACGAAGGCATGCTGCGCAAGAGCGTGGCGCATGTGAGCGAACTAGCAGAAGCCATCGATCTTGCGAGCTTGTTCGCGTGCGAAGACGCCGAGCTGGCGAGCACTCAACTGGTCGGCATTCATGCAGCGCGTGACGTGCGTCCAAGTGAACACAATACACTCGCAGCTGTGCGTCACGAAGAAGGTCACCCGCATGGATCTTTCGATGAAGATCGCAAGGTTAATGCAGCGATTTCAAGCCTTGCACGAGCCCATCGCAGCCGAACCGTTCGCATCGCGAGCTCAATTGGTGGCTGGTTCGTAGCAGCGTGCCTAGCACTGGTCGCGGTGTCAGGCATGCGTGGCACAGGTAATGGTTCAGGCTTTGCAGACGCAGACGGCGCAAGCGAGATCGCTTCGAACCAAGTCAACCAAGCTTCGCTCGTGCCCGCCATCGGCGAGTTAGCGTCGGCACTTGGGCTGACAACTTCGGACACGCTTCGCGCGTATATCCGCAAGGGAAACGAAGAAGGCACGGTCATCGGCGAGCTGCCTCGCAAGCTCTTGATGCAAGCCGAACCGGCGCACGATGGCAAGGGATTTGATGTTGTATACGTTCGGCAGATTCTCGAACGAGCACGCGTGAACAACCTGTATCGGTTCTCTCAGGACGAAACCGGTCGATCAATGCCCGTGCCGGTTCGCCAGATCAACAGCCCAATGTAAGGGCGCTAATGAAACGCCTACTGGTGTACGAGCTGAAGATTTTCGTGCGCTGCGGATCGAGGTTCTTAAAGGGTAAAATAATCATGCGCGTCGTACGAATTAAACGAAGGAAAGGCACGTGTCGCGCATCAAGTGAATAGTTCAAGACTGTTGATTTTGCACACATGATCGACCTCCTCACGGATCCGGTAGAGTGCCCGCTCTCCGGGTCCATTCGCGCGAGTTTCGTTGCTTGAACCAGATCTGATCCTGATAGCATGTGCGTGAGCTTTCAAGATATCAAAGCGCATCGCATCGCATCGCAAGGCAGCAATAGTTCGTTTGTAAGCCAAATCGCCAAGCCAAATCGCCGTTCTAACTAGCAATGACGGAGTACGTACAATGAACATGAACACACACGCAAACAGCAACATTACAAGCAGCAAATGTATGATCTATGCGCATCGATTCTTGAGCGCGTCATCCAGAGCATCTTTGATCGCAGCGTCGCTGGCAACCGTGCTCGCAAGCCTTGCAGGCAGCAGCATCGCTCTTGCGCAAGGTGGCCAACAAGGTGGCCAGCAAAGCGCTCAATCACAAAAACAAATCGAGATCCGTGGCGACTTCAATCGTCCGCTGGGCCAAGCCGCCAACCCTGAAGATCCACAGCAGTGGGGCAACGCGAGAACCATTGTGCGTATGTCGCAGACCGATGGTTCGGGAAACGCATACGCCGTCACCGTGGTCAATGGCGAGGCCTCGGCGACGGTCAATGGCAAGCCCTTGCCCAAGGAGCGAATCCTGCAACAAGAGGGCACGATCGACCTGCTTGATCCAGCCGGGAATGTGCTTACAACGTTTAACGTTGGCAAGTTTCCCGAGATCAACATGGAACCCTTTGAAGTAATACCCGGCGAGCCAAGTTTGCCCGGCGTTCGGCGCGGGCAAGATCGGCTTCGGCTTCGCGCGTGGGGCGGCGCGGGCGATGGCGAGCTGCGGCTGAATCAGCAGCAGTTGCCGCAGATCCCGCCACCGGTCATGCTGGGCATCACGATGTCGACCAATGACGCGAGCCAAGTAGTTGTTGATTTGGTGGTGTCTGGGTTGCCCGCAGAAGGCGCGGGGATCAAGATAGGCGATGTGATCAAGAAGCTGGACGGGATCGAAGTTAAGTCCGCCGAGATGTTCCGCGACATGCTTCGCACAAAGAAAGCTGGCGAGAAGACGATCTTTGTGATTGAGCGCGAAGGCAACGAGCAAGAAATCGCGATCTTGCTCGTACCCTTTGATGCCCAGAAACTTGGCGTCAACGACGTGCTGTCGCCGGTCGCGGTTCGACCATTTATGGACGATGCCGAGAAGGCGATTGAAGAAGCGCGCGGCGCAATCCGGGACGCGCTCAAGCAGCTTAAGGAAGTCGAGATCATGAAGCCCGAAGTTATCGGCAAGGAAGTCGAAAAAGCCTTGAACGACGCACTCGCCAGTATAGATAAGGCGAAAGCTGGCGCTCGCGAAGAGGCTCAGCGATGGATCGAGCTTTGGAATATTGACGAAGGCCAGCGAATGCTCTTTGGTGATCGTCCCGGGCAGATGTTTAAGATGCCCCAAGGTAGAGTCCCGGGCGCAGTCGCGGGTGGTGGTGGGGACCAAGCCGAGATGCGTGCAATGATGGAACAGCACCAACGTTTGATGAATGAGCTTCGTGGCCAGCAAGCGGAGGTAGCTCGTCGAATGGACGAAGAAGGCATACAAGAAGGCATACAAGAAGGCAAGCCGATCACGCCTCAAGCCCAAAGCGCGCCAGGTATTCTAAATGAAGAAGCGCGCCGTAACGCCAACGCCGACAACGCCGCCGCGATGGATCGCATGGCGATCCAGATGGAACGCTTGATGGATCGCCTTGACCGACTTGAAAAACGCCTAGACACGGTTGCGCCCAAGCCCTGACACACGCTCTTGAATTCCTTCGTTAAAGACCAAGGCTCGATCCAAACGTGGCGAGTCTTTTTATTGCAGCGCCTATGCAACGCCCATGCGAAGAATTTGCCCAGCGTGGCACCTTCAACTGGCACAATTTCGCACGCAAGGCCCGAGTGATTCTTTGCCATACGATCAACCATGATGTACCTGAACGACCAATCAACCGGTGGCAACGGCACGAGCAACTCCAATCCGGACATGGCCTTGCTGTCTGAGACAATTCGCGATGTCCAAGCCGCATACGCGAACTTGCGCCAGGAAATCCGCAAGGTGATCGTGGGCCAGGACGAAGTTGTCGAACAAATGCTGCTGGCAATCCTCTGCCGCGGACACGCGTTGGTGGTTGGCGTGCCCGGGCTCGCAAAGACACTGCTTATCTCAACGATCGCGCGAACGCTGAACCTAGGCTTTAGCCGAATCCAGTTCACGCCTGACTTGATGCCCAGCGATATCACAGGCACCGAAATGATCCAGGAAGATCGCGCGACAGGTCGTCGTGATTTCCGCTTTGTTCGCGGGCCTGTATTCTCGAACGTCGTCCTCGCCGATGAAATCAACCGCACGCCACCAAAGACCCAAGCAGCGCTGCTCGAAGCCATGCAAGAACGCCATGTGACCGTCGGCGGACAGCGGCACGACCTTCCCTCCCCCTTCTTCGTTCTCGCGACGCAAAACCCAATCGAACAAGAAGGCACCTACCCGCTCCCTGAAGCCCAGCTCGACCGCTTCATGTTCCAGATCCAGATCCGCTATCCGTCACTCGCGGAAGAAATGGAAATCGTGCGCCGCAGCAGTGGCCGCGGCGGCGAAACGATCACGCCAGTACTTGATGAAGTTGGAATCCGCAAGGTACAAGACGCCGTGCGCAAAGTCCCCGTCGCGGATCATGTCATTTCGTACGCTCTTCGGCTGGTTCGCGCAACACGAGTAAAAGAACCGATGGATGCCGGGCTGGATCGGCCTAAATTGGCCCGAGATTACTTGGCTTGGGGCGCAGGCCCTCGCGCCAGCGAGTACCTAGTCCTCGCGGCCAAAGCCAAGGCGGCTCTCGCGGGCAGTCCGCACGTAACGCCTGAGCACGTCCGCGATATCGCCATGCCCGTGCTTCGCCATCGCATCTTGACCAACTTCAACGCCGAGGCGGATCAGGTAACCACCGACGCGATCATCGAGGACCTGCTCGAGTCAATTCCCATCGAAGGCCTCACGCCGACGCAACGCCGACAGATGGACGAGGCGATGCGGTAAGGCAATCAGTTTGCTACCAATACAAACGTCGTCGTTTCTGTTGCTTCTCTACCGTTGATTCGCCGTTACACAACGACGTGCGCTGGCGGGATCGTGTCGTCGGTGATCTTCTCGCGCGTGATCTTGCCAGTGGCGTCTTCAAGCGTTGCGATCATCGGTTCGTCGTTGACACGTGCTTGCAGGTGGACGGGTCTGCCCCAGATAGTGCGTAGCGCCCGCATTACTTCCGCGCCCTTGGTAGCGTCTACTTCGAGCCCGGTCCATTGGTGCGCGAGGAAAAGCTCGCCACGATTCTTGTAATTCGCATCAACTACATGGATAAATGGCTGGCCCATGTTGCTCAACTGGTGGAGCAGAGTTTGCTTCACACGGCCAAAGTCTCGCGAAGCGATCTTCGCCTCGCCCGTTTGCGGATCTCGACGATACTGGTACATTTTCATCCGCTCGACAAACTCTTCGGTCAGGAACTCATCGATGAACGAAACGTCGTTGTAGATCCGCCGAATCTCAAACATCTTCGCACGGCCTTGCATCGAGCCATCGTCAAAGGCTTCACGCGCGCCGATGCCTTCGAGCCTCTCCCACGCAGCGCCATGCTGACCTTTGTCCCATCGGCGTTCGATTTCCTTCCAGAGCTCAACACCGATTTTGTATGGATTAAATCCCCCAGGCGGCATGTACACCACGCCTGAATGTTGATCCGCGTAATGGATGATCTCGCTCGCGCC
>JBBRGG010000151.1:0-8831 GCA_038240875.1 Phycisphaerales bacterium
CAACCTGCTCAAAAGTCACGCTCACACGCGTCGATACGCCACGTTCCTGCATCGTTACACCATACAACATGTCTGCAGCTTGCATCGTCCGCTTGTTGTGCGTGATCACTATAAAGTGCGACATATCCGTGAACTGCCTTAACACCGAGTTGTATCGCCCGACGTTCGCCTCATCCAACGCAGCATCGACTTCGTCCAGCACACAAAAGCAACTTGGCTTACTGCGGAAGATCGACAGCAACAACGCAACCGCTGTCAGCGTTTTCTCGCCACCCGAAAGCTGGCTGATGCTTCGTGGCTCCTTGCCCGGCGGCTTTGCAATCACCTCAATACCACTCTCCAGCAAGTCTGTTTCATCGGTCTCGACCTTCGAAATCGTGCCATCGGCTTGCTCAACTTCGCGCATCAAAGGCATCAACCGCACCTCCGCGCGACCACCACCAAACAACCTGCGGAACATGCCATCAGGCGAACCAAAGTTGTCCTTGATCCGCTCAAAGACCTCACCAAAGCGTTCACGGCTGACCTGGTTCAACTTCGTGATCAACTCGGTCAACTGCTCAGTTGCATCTTCCAAGTCCTTGACCTGCTTGATCAAATCGTCGTTCTGTTCCGCGAGCTTGCCTTCTTCTTCGAGCGCTTCCAAGTTCACGCTGCCCAGCTTGCGAATCTGATCGCGGAGTACGTCGATCGTCCGCGCCGCCTCAGGCGGATCAATCCGCGCGACCTGGCCATCCTTCATCATCTCGACATATTCAACGTGCTCGCGCGCGATCTCAAAGCCAAGGTCTTCCTGCGTCCGCTCCTCAAGCTGTTCACGACGAACTTCAAGCTCGCGGCGAGAAACCTCGATGCTGTGCCAATCTCGCTCCAGCGTCTGGAACCTTGCCCGCATCGCCAACAACGCCTCACCAAGCCGCGTCGAACGAGCCGCGGTTTCGGTCGCAATCGCACGCGCCAGTATCAATTTTTCCGCAGCCGCCGCCGCGAGCAACGCAGATTCTTCGGCGATCCGCCCGGCTTCTTCGATCCCGCCAGCAACCTCGCGCACCCGCGCTTCATTGCGTGAAACGTGATCGCGCACCTCGCGCCCTTGCCGCTCTGACTCGTGAAGCATCGCTTCGGCTCGCGCGATCTCACGCCGAGCCGCTGACAACTGTTCGCCAAATCGCGATACCTCAACACGCCCCATCGCCCACTGTTCCTGGGCCGCTTCCGCACGCAACTGCAATGAACGCACCGCGTCGGCGAGTTCCTTCGCGGTCCCCGCTTCCTCCTCATGCAACCTGCGCAAACGCTCGGCACGCTCAACAAGCTCCGCACGCTCACGCTCAACACCCGCCATGCGTTCGCGAGCCTGATTCGCCTCTTGGGCAAGGTTCGTGTGCTCACGCGTCAACCGCGCGACCTCGGCTTCCAATCGCTCAACCCTGGCCTGCTCGCCAATTGCGCTGCGTTGCAACTTGGCAAGAGCTTGCCGCTTCTCGCCCGCGAGCACGCTTAGCCGTGACGCCTCGGCGTCTATCCCGCGAAGTTCGTCGCGGGCCGTCGCAAGTTCACTCGCACGCTGCGCCGTGCTCGTCGTAAGGCGTTCCAACTCAACGCGCCGCCGCAGCAAGCCGCCGCCACCAGATTCTTCGCCGCTGCCCGCTGGCCCCGCGTGCACGCGCCCCGTCGAATCAAGCACGATGCCTGCTCGCGTCACAAACGCGCACCCAGCCAAAGGCCCCGCGGCCAACAACCGCGCTGCGTCCAGATCGCTCACCAAATACACGCGCGACAACAACCGATCAAGCACGTCTTCAACCCGCTGCGAAACCGCCGAATCGCGCGACGCAGTGGCACCCTGCGCTTCAACCTGCGCCCGCGCTCGCACCAACGAACGCAAGCTCACCAAGCGCGCGCGAACGTCGCCCAAATTGGAACCAAATGCACTTCCAAACGAATCACCAAGCAACGAAGGCACGCCTTTCCGCGTCGGTGCATCAATGCCCACCAAAGGTAAAAACGTAACCCGCCCAGGCAGCCCCGCAAGCTCCGCGCTCGTAGGCAATTCATCCAGCGACCCCACCACCATCGCTTCAAGGTCCGTGCCTAGCGCCGCTTCGAACGCCGCCGCCGCTTCGCTGTCAACTTCAGGCCGCGTCTCGATCAAGTCCGCGAGCGAGCCAAGCACGCGCGCAAACCCTTCGCCTCGATCGCGCCGTTCGAGCACTTCGCGAGCCGCCTGCGCATAGCCAACGCGTCCTTGCACCATTTCTTCCAATGTTGACCGGCGCGAATCCTGTCTTGCAAGTTCCTGTTCCATCGCGCCGATCCGCTCAGCGTTCGATCTGCGATCTGATCCCAACTTCCCACACGACGCATCAAGTTCGGCAACATCGTCTTCGAGTACCTGAGCCTGCGCCTTCATCGTCGCGAGCGATTCCGCTGTCGTTGCTTGTGTCGCTTTCGCTGTCGCCGATTCTTCCAACACGCGTGACGCCTTCGCCGCCGACCGCTCGGCTTGCTCACGCAGCGATTCCAATCGCCTTTCTTCCGCCAGCGTCGACGCGAGCAACCCCGCACGCTCACGATCAATCCGCGCCGCGGCTTGCTCTTTTTGCGAGAGCAGATGCCGCTTTTCCTGAAGCGATTCCATCGCCGCCGCCTTGGATTCGCCCGCGGTCGACAGCCTTCGCTCGGCTTCCGCGAGTGATTCGCTCAGCCCCGCGATCGATTCGGACTGATCTACCAGCGAAAGCTTCAAGCTCTGCGCCCGTTCTTCAATCTCATGCACGCGCTGCGCATCGATCTTGGCCTGCCGCGAGGCATCTTCGCTCGCACGCTCAAGCATCGTTCGCTTTTGCGCGGCTTGCTGCCTTGCATGCTCATGCCCGGTGCGTTCCTGCTCCAGCGTTCGCGCCGCACCCTCGCGTTCGTGCCGTTCGACTTCGACTGCCTGACGCTCACCCTCGGCCTGTGCGAGTGCTTCGCCTGCTTCAGTTCGTTCGTTGCCCAAGCCTTCCTGCCGACTGGTAAGCCCCGCAAGCCGCGAGACCAGATCGTCATACTGATCAAACGCCAGCGCGATCCGCCACGCCTTTAGCTCTGCGTCCAACTGCACAAACGTCCGCGCCTTGGCAGCCTGCCCACGCACAATCTTGAGCCTTCGCTCCGTCGAATCAAGCTGCTCGCGCGTCGCCTTCAGATTCGTCGTCGCGCGTTCAAGCTTGCGCATCGCCTCGATACGCCGCTGCTTGTACTTCGCGATCCCCGCCGCTTCTTCAAAGATTGTTCGGCGTTCCTGCGGGCTCGCCATCAACATCGCATCGACCTTGCCCTGTTCAATAATCGAATACGCGTCGGCGCCGATGCCGGTATCAAGAAACAACTCGCGGATATCCTTGAGGCGTGCCGTCCTGCCATTGATGAGGTACTTGCTTGTCCCATCGCGATACAGGCGGCGTTCAACTTCGACCACATCCGCATCAATCGGCAAGCCACGCTTGCCACGTACCTTCGCCTCAACGACCGACTCGGGATCCCTTTCGCCCGCGCGCTCAGCCAACATGCCCGGCATTTGAGTTGCATCCGCCGAGCCCTCGGCGTTCTCCGCGTATTCGCTGGCTTCGTTGCTACCTTCTTCACTCGCCCGGTCACCAGCCACGCCTTCTGCACTTAATCCAGTAACGGCTGCAACCGAAGCAGGCACGCCAACCCTCGCCAAACTTGTACGCACAATCGACGGGTTATCAAACGAGAGCGTCACGCTTGCCAGGCCCGCGGGCTTTCGCCCCGCGCTCCCAGCGAAAATCACGTCGAGCATTTCCGTGCCACGCAGGCTCTTGCTGGAGCGCTCTCCGAGCACCCATTTGATCGCGTCCACGATGTTGCTCTTACCGCACCCATTGGGCCCAACGATCCCGATGACTTCACGATCAAACGTGAACTCGGTACGGTCGGCAAAGGACTTGAACCCTTCAACGGTCAGCTTTTTCAGACGCATACCACGCACCCTCCATGATGCCAAAGGCAAGTACAGGCAGCCGTGCGCAACACGCACCAAGCTCCACGCATCTTGCACGAGTACCCCACGCTTCGCGCCGCACATAAGCCTGAACGAATTGCCTTCGATCCGCCAAACTCGCATCCAACGCGCATCGCGCGAACACACTCGCGTGCGCCCCGGCGATCCTCGCCGATGACGTACGTATCAACCATATCAGCCCAGTGTAGCGTTTTTTTCTCGTTGCGCACGCGCCTTTGTGCCATGCACCACACCATTCAATTCCCACGCGCAACCGACATCCTTTCAGCGACCAAACACGTGGCCGCTCGTCGAGCGCGTACACACAAACCCAGCTGCTTTACCTACCTTTGGTCGGCGGGACAATCGGCACAATCTTGGGTACATCAACTGTCGCAGGCTCATCCGAAACCGTTGGCAGCACGCCACGCTTGGGAGACAAGATCATGACCTCACGATCCTTCGCCGTCTCCGGGCGTTCGCGTGTTTCCAGCGAAGATTCAGCCGCTAGAAGTAGCGCGCGCAAACGATCACTTTCAGTAGTGAAGTCCGCGACCACGCCGCCAGCTCGCTGCATCTCATACAACACGCCAACGATATCGGAATACGACATCGACATGCCCGAGCTCGGTTCATCTCCAGTCGCCTGACGTGCTAGGATTTCTACCAGCGCTGCGACGTGGCCATCAACCGATGTCGTGATCGGCCTGCCACTCTTCGCCGGCATGTAAAAAATCCTTGCCACCGACTGATTCGCTTGCGTGGTCAACAAGAAGCGATCACCCCACGCCGACATCGTCAAAGGCTTGGTTAAGTTCATCGACGATCCAAACAGCACGATGCGTGGCTGCCTCTGCTGCGTCACATAAATCATTGGCTGATTCGAATCAACCACGTCCAGAAAGAACCCGCCAGGCAGTAACCGCCGCCGTACGCCTTGTATTGTACCAGAAGGCAAATTGCTCTTGGCAAGCACTTCCAAGTGTCTAGGCTTCAGGCGTTCCGCCGTCGGATCCCGATTCGACGCCTGCCATGAAGCCAACCGCCCAAGCTGGGCTCGCTCGGCTCGAGTCGCCAACGCTTCATACGCCGCCACCCGAACCAACATGTCATCATCCGACATCAGCGCCTTCAATGTCAAATCGACCTTCGGCCCGGCATCGATCTTCGCTAGCAACCGAATCGCGTCGGTCTGTATGCTCTGCGATCCATTGCGAGCCAGGTCCGCCAGATACTGTGCGGCGACCGGATCGCCTAGCCTCGCACCAGTTCGCAACGCCGCCAACCGCGTAAGCGTCTCAGGGCTGTCGTAAATCTTGCGAATAAACGGCAGCGATTTGTTCCCAACCCCCTCAACCGACCACGCGAGCACGTCGGCCATCTCGGGGTTGGCTTGCATCGCCTCTACTAAGGAAAGAGAAGTCTCTTCGGGGATGCTCTGATCAACCCGCAAAAAACGGATCAAATTCAAGAACGTCTCGGGATCATCGCGAAACCGACCTGGAATCCGCAACTCAATCGACTCACCCGAACGGCCGCGAGCGGTCTTGTGCCGATCTCCAGGCCCAGGCGGAAACCGCGAGTTGATCGCCGAAACAACGCTTCGCGCCAACGTATGGCTTTGATTATCAAGGACCAATTCAATACCAAGCGGATCAGTGACCGCGCCGCCATCAAGGATTCGCCCACTCGTCCGCGTCACTTCGCTGGTTGATCGCACGCCGTCGGCGAACGGATTAATAAAGATCGGCCCCTCAGCACGCCCAATGATCTTGGTCGCGACCGTGCCAAATGTCGCCGCGTAGCCTAATCGCAAATCCGTCGACCAGAGCACGCCACCTTCAAGACTTGTCGCGTTCAACGCTTTGACCGCTACGTCAAAGGTCGCATCATCTGGAGATCCCGGTGCAATTGCAGCCTGTACAAGCACTACGGCGATATTTGGGTCGCGTAACAATTCTCCAGGCGACTTGCCCGCAATTCCTGGTGCGTTGTCAGATTCCGCCGTGCCTATGCCGCGAAGGCCCATCTCGCGTTCGATGGTGGCTTTGACCGAATCAGGAAGCAGATCGCCACCCGTGCCATTGAGCCCGACAACAATCCCGATACCCGATACCAGCACCGGCTCGATACCACGAAACGACGACATGCTGCCGACCGTGCCCCGCAACATCTGCGGCACATCACGCTGGATCGTTGGCTGGACCGCAACCGGCTTTTTATCGCCTCTACCCGCGCAGCCATTCAGCGCGGTTAAACCAAGCGCAACTCCAGCAAGGACAAGTGTCAAAGCCGTTCGCAATGCCGCCATTAAACCACTCCCGTGCGCTCGCGCACTCACAAGACTCAAACCCAACACGCCTCCAAAGCAACGCGCCAGTGAGTAAAATTTATCAATTTGATACCGGTCAGCGACACGCTACGCCGCAGTTCCGAAACACTGTACCCCGACATTTTGTTTGGGGTAGTTAGTTGAAGACCGAAACGTACCAACACAAACCAGGCACAGAGTTGCCAGATGAAGCCGCCCGAATGTTTCTGTTGAAACAAGAATACACAAAGTATTCCTGAAATACAGGAAAGACACCCTAACAAGATCGAAAGGTCCAGATCTCGCCTTGCTCGCATTCGTCATGCTCGGTTTACTTGGTTCGACATCGTTGCTTGAAAATGCCAATTGCTCCAACATGCGCGAGCGCCAAACTGGGTTTAATTCAACCACTACCTGATCAAAGCTTGCTACAACAGAAGATCGCTCCACCTTTTTAGACGGACGCGCAAACGAAGTGGGTGTCAAGGTACATTTTTTGCGCGTGTGCCCGAAATCGATCAAACGGAATACGAAAACAGTGAGTTCTACTAGCCCCTAGGATGTCGGTGACTGTGGACAGAATCAAGCTAGGGATTCTGTTCCTCGTGCCCAACGGCACGCATTCCATATGGTTGCGCACAACCGACAGGCACTCCACTAGATTTTACGCTAGAATTTGTGCCTTGTACCCCTTGCATACACGATGTGTAGTGGTATCCTCACGGCCCAGCACTTCTTGAAAATACCCTTTCATTTACCTACCACAACGCGTATGATGCTACTACTTACCTATCCGCGTCCAAACCAGTCAGAGTCGAAATCTTCATTATCAAACCGACCGCAGCTGACCTGGCTTACATTAATCCGCGTAGCGCATGAATGACGCTCTTGATCATGTACGCTCTTATCTGTGTGTGGGCGTTTGAGTTTGTCGGTGTCGTGTGTCGAGGTGTTATAGGTCGTTCGTGTCTATTTGTGTCAGTTCTAGTACGAGATCGTTGCTTGACTGACACCAACGGTTTTTAATGTGGGTAGATGGTGACTTGGCTGGAAAGATTGATGCCTGAACTGAATGAGAATTAAACTTTTCTAGGCTCGCTTTGCAAGGTGTTCATATGCGTCTATCAGCAAAACTGTTAGCGTTTAGATAGTGATACGTTAGCTTTAGATTGTTTGCAGTTGAATGTCATGCATGAGCATGTACGTGGGCCTAAACATGGGCCAGTTCGATTAGTCAGTTGGATTCGGTTAGTTGGATTGGAGGCGTTGCGTGGGCGTGCTAGCAGACCATCAGATTGAACAGCTCGTAAAGATCGAGCCCTTTGAGCGGGCGCAAAAGCGGCCAGGGCGGATTTCCTTTGGCGCGTCGAGCTATGGCTACGACGTTCGCGTGGGGTCTCGCTTCAAGATTTTCACGCCCACAACGCGTAGTGGCGACATCGCCGTGGTCGATCCCAAAAGCTTTAGCGACGACATGATGGTGGACATCGACGTTGCGAGCCGTGCGCCCGACAAGCAGTACGTGATCATCCCGCCAAACTCCTTCGCGCTGTGTGAGACAGTCGAGTACCTCGAAATCCCGCGCGACATCCTCGTGATTTGCGTCGGCAAGAGCACGTACGCCCGCTGTGGCCTCATCGTCAACGTCACGCCCCTGGAACCGGAATGGCGAGGCAAGGTGACGCTCGAAATCAGCAACACCACCCCACTGCCTGCTCGCGTCTATGCGAACGAAGGCGTGGCCCAACTCATCTTCTTGAAAGCGGATCAGGTCTGCCGCGTGTCGTATGCGGACAAGGGTGGGAAGTATCAAGACCAAGGCGGGTTGACGTTGCCGAAAGTCGATTAATAAATCGGCATTCGGCATTCGTCAACAGGCATTCGGGAAGACACGCTTAGCAAATCACTTGCATGTACGGGAGTTTCGAGTGAATGTCGTCACCCATCAACTCGCATCGCGACCTTCGTGCCTGGCAGTTGGCATTCCGATTCACAACCGCTGTCTATGCAGTCACCAACGAGTTTCCCAAAGAAGAACGCTTCGGCATCATCTCTCAGCTTCGTCGTTCCACGCTCTCGATTCCAAGCAACATCGCCGAAGGCTTTGGCAGAGGGAGTTCGCTGGATTATGCACGGTTCCTCAAGATCGCACGCGGCTCGCTCTTCGAAGTCGACACGCAAATTCTGTTATGCCTCGAACTCGGCTATATCACGCAACCCCGCTACGACGAACTCCATCGAGATTGGACCGACATCAGCAAAGTTCTCTCTGGATTGATTCGCAGCATTGATCTTCGCGCCCGCGAAGTAAAACGCAAGAAAGACCAGTAAGCACGGACGCACACGGCTTTCGAACCACGAATGCCGAACCACGAATGCCTCTTCGACCAGATCGCGCACGCACGTATTCAAATACTCAACGGACGAGTTACCCATGAAAATCACTCGCAAGTTCACCACCGCCGGCACCGATCCCTTTGCTTCCGTCACCTGGGGCAAGCGATCCAGCAA
>JBBRGG010000152.1:0-8766 GCA_038240875.1 Phycisphaerales bacterium
AAAGCACCCATCAAGCGAATCGCCCGCGTTTTTCAGCTCTTCGCTATCCCACCCATCCGCGCCGATCAACGGGATCTTGAGCCCAAGCTTTCGCGCCTGCTTCGCAATGTTGACCACTTCCGTGTAATACCCAGGCACATATATGAAATCAACACCCGCCTCACGAATCGCCGACAACTGGGCAGCGAAATCGTTGTCGCCATCTCCATACGCCTGCTGCACCAGCACCTTGCCGCCAAGCTTCTCATACGCCTCGATAAAGTTCTTGTTGAGCCCGCTCGAATACGCCTGTGCCCGGTTGAACAACGTCGCGGCCTTGAGCTTCTTCAGGTTTTCCACCGCAAACTTCGCCCCGACATATCCCTGAAACTCATCTATATAACAAACGCGAAAAATCATGTCGCCAATCGCCGTCACGTCCGCATTCGTGCTGCTCGGACTAATCATCGGCACGCCAAACTTCTGCGCCACCGGTCCGCCCGCCATCGACCGCGAGCTAGCAACCTCGCCCAACAACGCCGTCACCTTGTCCTGCTGTACCAATCGCGTAACAACCGTTACAGTCTCTTGCTGCTTGCCCTGATTGTCGTAGGTGATGAGCAATATTGGCCTGCCCCTCACGCCGCCCGCCGCGTTCCGCTCTTCAATCGCCAGCTTGATACCGTTATCTGTCGAAATGCCAAACGTGGCCTCGCTACCCGTAAGCGACGCATAATGGCCGACCTTAATCGGTCCGGTCGTCACCGCCGGCGGCTTGGTGTCAGGCACCGACTTGCTCGCGCCCTTTTCGCAGCCAACAAGTCCGAACACACTCACCGCCGCGAGAGCCATCGCGCCGAATAGACCTAGCGTACCCGTATTGCCAAATATGTACTTACGACCCATTCTGTTCATACAACCCATTTTGCTGCTCCTCTGTGCTTGTTCGCGTGTCTGTTCGCGTGCGTGTGCTTGCTTATGTGCTCGTTCGTATGCAAAGTCAAGTACCCGTCCGCCTTCAAGCTGATCCAGTCCAAAATCTAGTCCAAACCACGAAACCCTAATCTGCCCCAGGCAGACGCCAACTGAACTCTCACACGCCTTCACTTAACCACAGCGTACTCGATCCGCGCCCGCTTCACCACTCCCCCACCGCCACCTGCCTTCTGTCTTTGCCTTATACGTTTCACTTGATGCCATGATGCCTTGATGCCTTCTTTGCTTCTTGCCGCCTTCAGCCTTTGCCTTCCCGATTACCTTTTACCTTTGCTTTCCCGAATGCCTGTTGCCGAATGCCGAATACCGTCTTTCCCCGAATACCGTCCTCCCCCTCCTTACGTCGTCTTGATCCCCATCCTGCCCAGCAACCCCTCGAAGTGATCCAGCCCATAAAACTCAATCGTCACCCGCCCCTTGGTCCCCTTCTTGTCCGCCGCAATCACCACCTTCGTCCCTAATTGATGCCCGATCTGCCGCTCCAAATCGCGCAGCACCGCATGCCGAGGCGACGTTTCAACCTCATCCTCCGAACCATCCAAATCTGGTATTCCTCGCCCCGCGGCGATCCTCTTCGCCCGATCTCTCGACACCGCTTCCAACTTCCGCACCGTCCACCCCTCTGCCGCCGCCTGCTTCGCCGTCAGTTCTCGCACCACGCTCGAAGGCATCGTCAACAACGCCTTGCCATGCCCCGTCGACAACAACCCTTTCGCCAACAACCTCGCAATCGACTCCTCGAGCTCCGTCAGCCGAATCAAGTTCGCAACGCTCGAACGCTCCATGCTCAATCGGTCGGCAATTTCCAAATGCGTCAACACAAACCGGTCGCACAGCGTTTTCAACGCCCACGCACGATCCATCGCGTTCAAGTCTTCACGCTGGACATTCTCTATTAAGGCCCATTCCGCCGCGGTTTCATCATCCAATTCGCGCACAATCGCAGGCACCGTCTCAAGCCCGGCACGCTTGGCCGCCCGCCACCGCCGCTCACCAACAACAAGCTCAAACACCCCGTCGGCACGCCTGCGAACGATAATCGGCTGCATCACCCCGGCTCGCGCAATCGATTCTGCCAGCCGTTGCAACGACACCTCATCCATCTCACGCCGTGGCTGAAACGGACTCGGTACGATCGCCGAAATCAACAGCATGACCACTCCGCCCGCTCGAATCGTCGAAGCGGGTTCATCCGACTGAACTGGCTCTACTGGCTGAACTGCCTGAACTGGCTGAACTGCCGCAACCTCACTCGACGCAACCTCACTCGACGCAACCTGACTCGACGCAACCTGACTCGACGCAACCTGACTCGACGCAACCTGACTAGCCGCCGACTTCAACGTGGCAGGTTCGGCCCCAGATGATTTAACCTTTATGGGTGTAATGTTTACATCCGTTTCGCTCGCGTCGGCGTCACCGCGCGAAGCCAATTCCTCTGCGTACGCAGATGAATTAAACGCAATAGGCTCACGAACAGGCACATCCACAGGCACCGCCACCGACACCTCAACACCGATCAAGCCCGACAATCCACGCCCAAGCCGCCGAATCTGTGGCTTGACTGTTCCAGCACCAGCTTGTGCCAGCTTTGCTTCAAGTACTTTAGTGCCACTTGTTGGCACCGATCGTGAAGAGTCCGATGCTCTGTTTGACTTGGCTAGATTGTTTGGCTTGGTTGGCATGACGTTTCCTGCTTCACTATGAACATTTATTAGTGTATAAAAACCTCGCCGCATGATTCTTTAATCTCAGCGTGTGCACACACAATACCATCTCTGCGTCATGACTTCCTCTGAAAGCACCCCCCACTCTTCGCAATCTATCGAAACAATCGCGCGTGGCGTATTGATCCACGCCGGACACGTGCTCTTGTGCCAGGCGTTAGACTCGCAAGGCGAGCCCAAGTACGCCTATCTCCCAGGCGGCCACGTCGAGTTTGGCGAATCCGCCGCCGACGCGCTCGCGCGCGAATTTATTGAAGAAGCTGGTTTGGAAGTACAAGTTGGAGCGTGCATGCTGGTTGGAGAGAATCGCTTTACCCAGCCAAGCAAACACAAAAAAAGAACTTCAAAGAGCCGCCATGAGTACACGCTGGTGTTCCACGTGGAACACGTTGGCGAACAGCCATCGGCGATTGCATCATCCCCCACCGTTTCACACGCTTCTTCACTCTCTGCTTTACCAGTCAAATCCACGCCGCCGCCGATTGCCAGCCTCGAACCTGATATCTCGTTTATCTGGGTACTACTAACTGATCTTTCGAGCATCACAGCTCAAACTTCGGGCTCGACAAAGCTTGATATTCGCCCCAACTCTCATGGCCAATGGCTGAGCACACACGCTGCGGCTCTTGCCCTAGGCGAACGGATCTCGATAGTGTTCCACGTGGAACACTCCTGAGAATGGCCTCGCCGCCTTAATACACCAGCATGTTAGTACCGAGGCTTTGATTAAGTCTTGCTTCGAGAACGCCGATCCTGCGGTACGTGCGCGATCGTGCCACGCGAGGAGTGGTCTCGTGCCTAAACGGCCTCGCAAACCCAAAGCAGAGACCAAAGGCATAGATTTCGCCAAGCAGCTTGATGCCGCAATTGAGCCATCACCAACAAGCCAGCACGCCTTGCCAAACCAGCAAGGCCAGCCAGATCTGTTTAATGAGCACATCCTTCGGCTCGCGAATCTGGGCGAGTTGCTCGCACTGGTCACACATGAAATCGCCAATGTTCTTTCACCTGTTGGCACGTATGCACAGCTTGCAATGCGGCATCCAGAGGATCACGCTCTATCGACCAAGGCTTTGTCCAAAGCCGCTCTGGCGGTTGATCGAGTTTCGCGGATTACCGATGCCGTCTTGTCGCTCAGTCGTCATGATGCATACAAGAGCGGCGTGGGGGGGTTAATCTTGGATGAAACGAGCGATGTTCCACGTGGAACACTTCGCGATCAAGCAAACGGCTGCGACGTAGCCTATTGCCTAGATCAAGCTTTAGAATGCATCGGGCGAGATCTTGCACGCGATGGCATTATTCTGGTTCGGCAGATCGAACCGAACCTTCGTGTGCCCGCCGGGGCAATCGCACTTGAGCATGTGTTATTGAATTTGATTTTGAATGCCCGAAACTCACTTATTCGCGTGGGCGGCGGCACGATCGCCGTGCGGGCAAAGATTGACTTGTCGGCAACCAAACTTGGTTCGGCAGTGGAGGGATTCATCATTATAGAGGTCGAAGATGATGGCCTAGGTTTCGACGCGAAGGCAGAAACGAGTCACCGATCACTCGCGATCCAGTCGAATACGCTTAGCACAACGGTTCGGACACATAGTAATACTAACAATACACAAACAAATAATCTTGCTGAGTCCGAATCTGCCAGGAATTGCACGCAAGGCCATCGCGGCACAGAACATAGTTACGATACTCGTCAATACCCACGTCAGGGAAGCGGGTGGGGACTTGTCGTTATCCAAAGATTGGCTTCGGCTATGGGAGCCCAGATCGAGATCTGGTCCAAGCCTGGCGAAGGTGCGCGATGCACGTTGCGGATACCTAGGGCTAGTTCGAAGCTCGCCGCATGATGTGTTTGGCTCAAACACCGGAACTTGCCTGGTCGAAGATGCGTACTTTTATTCGGCGTGCTTGGTTGTAGTGCGTGCATGGGTCTTTGGGAAGTGTCTTCTATTTGCTAGTTGTATGTTAGGTTATTTTGGTTGTGCGATACTACAGAACAATAACCTGCGTGGCAGTGGTGCGAATACCGGGAAGGTTTTTGTGCTCGTTTGCGGGCTGGACGTATAGTTGTAGCAAGGACTTGCGTAGGTTTAACGAGGTTGGCTTCGGCTATAGGACTTCAATACCTCTACTCTGGGCAGTAGATGATTTGTGAAGCACGGTAGAAATTCGTACGTGCTTTCTGAGGTTTAGGAACGAGTGTACGAACTCTGCATGAACCTAGTTTGAACGTGTGAAGTGAAGGTGGAATGATAACCTATTTGTGAGAGCAAGATACACGAAAGCAAAGGCAGCACCACGATTGAAGCAATCATGGTGGCACGAAGGCAAGACATACGAAGGCAAGACATACGAAGGCAAGATACACGAAAGCAAAGGCAGCACCACGATTGAAGCAATCATGGTGGTACGAAGACAAGATACACGAAGGCAAGATACACGAAGGCAAGATACACGAAGGCAAAGGCAGCACCACGATTGAAGCAATCATGGTGGCACGTAGACAAAGGCAACACGAAGAATTAGTCACGGAACGAAGCAAGTACAAGAAACTAATTACGAAAAAGCAAGTACGAGAAAGAGAGCTTGACGATGTGGCGCAATATCAGGATGACCTCTCGCGGTATCGGCAAGAATAACTTTTGTAATTTTGGCGTGGCTGGCTTGGCTGGTATGGCTGGGCTTGCTGCACTCGTTGGCGTTGAAGAAACCGCCAGTGCGCAGCTGCGCGTGGTTACATGGAACATTAGTAACTATACTGGCGGTCGAACTGTTGAAATTCAAAACAGTGTGTATGGCGTCTTCTCAGGGCGGTCGATGTCGCCTGATGCGATGCTCTTGCAAGAGTTCTCGAGCGCGAGTGCATTGACGAGCTTTGTGAGTGCGCTCAACACGGCACCAGGGAGCCCGGGAGATTGGACAAACGCGCCATTTGTGGATGGTGCCGACACCGAGAGTGTGTTTGTGTATCGCACGAGTAAAGTGCAATTTCTTGCCCAGACTACTATTGCTGTTGGTTCTTCGGCGACAGACAACCAGCCACGCAATACGTATCGATATGACATTCGTCCGGTTGGATACACGGCGAGCGCGGCGGCGAGCCTTGCGTTGTACAACGTGCACATGAAAGCGGGGGTGGCAAGCTCGACGAACAACGGCGTGAGGCGATTGGTCGAAGCTACACGGATACGTGATAACGCGCAGGGGCTTGATACGAATCCAAGCAATGGAAATCCCACAGACGGCTTGCCAGCGGGTTGGAACTTTCTTCTTGGCGGCGATTATAATATGCAGTCGTCAAATGAAGCTGCGTATGTGGAGTTTGTGGCGAGCCAAGCAAACAATGTTGGCCGCTTTCGTGATCCGATCAACACACCGGGCTCGTGGAACAACAACTCCGCCTTTCGATTTGTGCACACGCAGGATCCTGCGACGCCTGCGAGCAATGGCGGGATGGATGATCGGTTCGACCAGATTCTGGTGTCGTACAACCTCGCCGACGGGGTGGGCTTTGATTACCTGGGCAACGCCAGCCTCGCGTATAGCACATCGACGTGGAACGACCCGAACCACAGCTATCGCTCCTGGGGCAATGACGGTTCGAGCTATAACACCTTGTTGACAACTACAGGCAATACGATGGTTGGGGCGTCGATTGCACAAGATTTGATTGATGTATGCGTGGGCTCGGGGCACTTGCCGGTGTTTCTTGATTTGCGCGTGCCAGCAAAGGCGCTGGCGAGCACGGCGACGATCAACTTTGGCTCGGTGGTGCAGAACGCGGCGGCGACGTTTGTTATTAATATTTCCAACAATGGAAATACAACGTTGTGGACAGCGAACGGCATTTCAAATTTGAATTACTCGACTGCCGCGACGAGCGGGTTTACGGCGCCAGCGGGTTTGTTTGTTGATGCGGCGGGCGGCGTAACAAACTCGCACACGATCACAATGAATACGAGTACGCTGGGCGCGAAGAATGGCACTTTAATGATCACGACAGATGCGCCAGAGTCGCCGACGATTGTGGTTACGTTGACGGGCACCGTGATCGCTAGCGGCCCGACGAATCTGCCGCCGATTGCGAGTGCGGGCATTGATCGCGTAGTGACGGATGTGGACGGATCGGGCGCTGAGTTTGTTACGTTGGACGCGACGCTGAGCACGGATGCGGATGGAACGATTACGAATTATCGCTGGCAGAGGCTGCCCTCGACGTTGTATAACGGTCCTTTGGCCACGGCGAATGTTTCGTTGCCTGTTGGCGCGAACACGCTGACGTTGACGGTGACAGACAACCTTGGCGCGACAGGCGTAGACACGCAGAACATCAAAGTGAATCAGCGGCCAATAGCGAATGCGGGCACGGATCAGGTTGTGAATGATGTGGATGGAAATGGGCAAGAGAGCGTCACGCTGGATGGTGGGGGGAGCAGCGACGCCGACGGCGGGATTAGTTCGTACGTGTGGACGAACTTGCTGAATCAAGTCTTGTCGAATAGCGTGATCGCGACGGCGAATGTTGTGTTGCCTGTGGGCGCGAACTCGTTAACGCTGACAGTGACGGACACGGATGGTGCGACGCGGACGGATGAAGTGATTGTGCGAGTGAATGGCCTTCCTGTGGCAGATGCTGGCGCAGACCAGACGGTGACGGATGTTGACAACAGTGGCGGAGAGATCGTGTTACTGGATGGCTCGACGAGCACGGATGATGTTGGGATCACGCGGTATCGCTGGCTCGATGGCGTGATTGTGTTGAGCGATTTGGCGACGCCGACGGCGAGCGTATCGCTGCCTGTTGGCGCGACGACGGTGACTCTAGAAGTAACGGATAGTGATAGCGTGGTTGTGGCCGATACGGCGATAATCACGGTTGAGGCGGGTGCACCGCTTTGTATTGGTGATTACAACCAGGATGGCGGCGTGACCGGCGACGACATCGCGGCGTTCTTTACGGATTATGAAGCGGGGAGCGGTGGAGCCGACGTGAACCAAGACGGCGGGATCACGGGCGACGATATTTCGGCGTTCTTTGCGGCGTATGAGTCGGGATGCTGAGGAAGATAGAAGAGGCAGAGTGGCTAAGAGCCCCTCACAGAATGAACAAGTAGACACAGGCGAGATGCCTGCGCCACGAGAGAATGTAATCATTTTGTTAGAGGCACTAAAGGAAAAGACACTAGGCGGGGACCGCCGGACCACCCAAGGCAAAGGTAGGAAGGCATGGCCAGCGCCCAGTTGTTAATTAAGAATGGGCAAAGGTAGCACCACGATTGAAGCAATCATGGTGGCACGAAGGCACGAAGGTAAGGCAGCACCACGATTGAAGCAATCATGGTGGCACGAAGGCACGAAGGTAAGGCAGCACCACGATTGAAGCAGTCATGGTGGCACGAAAGCAAGAAGGTAAGGCAGCACCACGATTGAAGCAATCATGGTGGCACGAAAGCAAGAAGGTAAGGCAGCACCACAATTGAAGCAATCATGGTGGCACGAAAGCACGAAGGTAAGGCAGCACCACGATTGAAGCAATCATGGTGGCACGAAGGCAAAGGCAAAGGCAAAGGCAAAGGCAAAGATCTATTTCTAGGAGGGTAGGAGTGGGCAGAGATGCCGAGTAATAGTAACGAAGTAAGTAGCCGCCAGTGAATTACGAATTTGCGAAAAGAAACGCCGAGGCTGTGGAGCCCCGGCGTTTTTGTTGGTAGTTATGTTGTCGAAATTAGTTTAGGAGAAAGGGTTTGTAGAGTGATGAACCTAGGGCTCAGCAGCCGCCGGTTTCGTAAGCAGTGAAGAAGGCGGAGACGTCGTCACCGGTGATGCCGCCGTCAGCATTGGTGTCGGCGCAGCCACTGCCAGCTTCGAAATCGGAGAAGAACACAGCGATATCGTCGCCGGTCACGCCGCCATCTTGGTTGTAGTCGGCGGGGCAAACGGGGCAGAGGCCCGAGGGTATGGGCATGGCGGTGATGGCGACGGAGTTTGGATCATTGGCGGCGCCAGGGCGGAAGAGGCCCATCTGGAGGTCGCCGGTGGTGGGGGCGCTGTTGGCGAT
>JBBRGG010000153.1:0-8743 GCA_038240875.1 Phycisphaerales bacterium
ACGTTGGGCACTGCGGGCACTGACCTGCGCACGATTGTTTCGTGGGAAGGCGTGACGCAGTTTGCTCTTACGACTAACGAGAACTTCCAGGTCGTCCTGTTTGAGAATGGCTCGTTTGAGTTCCGCTATGGCGCGATCACTTCCGAGACTCTCGCTGGTGATTACACCATCGGTTACGAGAACGCTGCTGGAACCTCCGGCGGCAGCATCCCGGGCTTCGAAATCGGTGCTGGCGATACGGCTCGTCGCTTCACGCTTGTTCCTGGCGTCAACCTCTGCGACAGCTCGGCTTGTCCCGCGTGCCCGGCAGACTTTGATCAGGATGGCGGCGTGACCGGTAGCGATATCGGTGCGTTCTTTGCTGAGTTTGAACAGGGCGGCGCATGCGGCGATACCGATCTTGATGGCGGGATCACCGGTGGTGATATCGCGGCGTTCTTCGCCGCCTTTGAGGCGGGTGGGTGCTAAGTTGATCGGATAGGCCAGTAGAACTGGCGCAATTTGAGTTCAGTTACATGCAGGCCTGCGACGAAAGTCGTGGGCTTGTTTTTTGTATCGCATGACGAACATACGAGTGCGAAGGCATGCTGAAGCTCGGGCGAGGTCGCTACGGATGCTTTGGATGAGGGCATGGCAAGCAGTGATCAGGCACAGTTCTCGCCGTGATGAGGCGCGCATCACTTGAGCATCGGTGCGGCGTCGATGAAGCGGACTAGAACCAATGAGCGATCGCCAAGGATCGAGCGGATGAGTGCTGCAACTTGTGCGCGAGCATCTTCAAGGATTGTGGCTTGTTCTTCCGGCGTCAACACGCGCGAATTGGCGGCGTCGTACGCATCTTTGCGAGCTTGGCCAAGGTAGTATTCGCCAGCGCGGGAACGACTGCGAAGCCAGCCGACGTCGACGCTTGTGCGCTCGTCGCGAGGGAAGAGTTCGACGCTTAGTCGCGTTGGCTTGTGAATCCAAATAACACACGCGCCGGTCAGGGAAGTAATGGTGACGCTTGATGGATCGAGCTTGGAGAGGTCGGTGGCGTAGTGGTAGCGGACGGGGATGTCGACTTGAGCGTGCACGCCGCCACGCCAACTTGCGTGGTTGCGGGAAACCTCGACGCGAGCATCGATGGTTGAGGTGACCAGTTGCATGGAGCGAGCGTGGTTGATGACGCGGACGACGGCTTGATCGCGTTCGCTCTTGCCGAATGGGTTCGCAGCCTCAGCATTGCGCGCGGTTTGAGAAGCGCCGGAAGAAAGCGTTTCATCGAGCGTTTGAGTAGAGATGTATCTTGTCGCAACCGTTGCTGCGGCGCCTGCGAGAAGTGCGCAGACGACCGCGCGTGCGAGCCAACGACGGCGGTCGAGTGTGGGTTGTGAGATTGAAGTTTGGCGTGGCATCGAAATTGGGCAGGAAAATTACGGGGGCGAGCGATTAGCTTAAAGCTGTACGTGTGGCGCTGATTGGTTGTGCGAGCTTGATGTTGAACGATCCAGTCATGTACTATCGGCATCTGGCGCGAGCTTGGAACAATGGCCTTTGGATGGCGGGCTGTTTGGATGGCTGGCGAAGGAGATTGATGAAGAGGCGAGCCGCAGTATTCCTGGATCGAGATGACACGCTTATTGCGTGCCGCGGGTTGCCCGCGCCGCCACCGCCTGGGAAGCTGGGGGACTTGGTTGAGCCGTCGCTGGTACGGTTGCTGCCTGGTGTGCGCGAGGGGTGCGAAGCGTTGGCGGGTGCTGGGTTTGTACTGGTGATCGTGAGCAACCAGGGGTGTGTGGCACGCGGTGGCGGGACGATTGAACAGGTTGAGCGCGTGAACGCGCGAGTGTGTGAGTTGCTTGGTGGGGTTATACACGCTGTGTATTACTGCCCTTTTCATCCGCAGGGTCTTGTTGCGCGGTACACGCGAGAGCACGCGTGGCGCAAGCCGAATGCTGGAATGTTGCACGCGGCCGCCGACGCGCTTGGGGTAGATTTAGCGCGGTCATATCTCATCGGCGACGCAACGCGCGATATCGAAGCAGGCGTGAATGCGGGGCTATCTGCGGATCGGTGTTACTTGCTCGCGCCAGAAGGCAAGTGGAAGAGCTTTAGAGATGTGGCGGCGGCGGTGCTGGGGAATAAACAGAGCCAATAGCTCGCAGGAAAATGCGGAAAAAGCGAGAAGAGAAGAAGGCATGAGGCATGAGGCATGAGGCGATAGGAATGAACAAAGTCTCTTCGCGGCCAAAAGCTTAAGCGGTGCGGACGAGTAAGCCGAACTTGCCGTTGTAGTCGGGGCCTTTGAGGCTGGTGCGGACTTGGATGGACCATTGGTGCCTGGGATACGAGTTCTCGCCTGCTGTCCGGCTTGGGTGCGCGGCGTCGGGGATAATGATCGTGCCTTCGCAGATGATCGGCTGCTTTGCGGCTGCGTTTTCGACATCTTTCGTGAGGAGCCAAAGATCGTGGGGCGTGTCCGAGCCATATGCAGATGACTTGCCATTGCTGGTCTTGGTGTCGCGTCGGCAATGCAGACCGACTTCGAGCGCGCCCTCGAGGATGAAGCGGCTAAAGGTGTGCTCGACGCGAATGGCGATGGGGTTGCCGATGGTTGCGTAGGGTGCGTTGATGAAGACAATTGGATCTTTGCCAGCACGAAAGGTCATGAGTTGATAGACGACTGTTGAGATGAGAACGACCATCACCACTGCCCATAACGTGGAAAATACGAGCATTTCGATCGCGTGCCAGAGAGGCGCAATAGACATGTACATGAAGATCGAGGCGCCGGGGATCATTGCAACGATCAGCATCATCCACGCGGCGAAGAGCTTGTCGCTGCGCGTCACGGTGAGGCGCAAGGTGTACCAGCCGCTTTCGGCGAGAGTCGCAGGCATAATTGCGCGGGCCGGTTTAGCCACATTAAACACCAGTACGGCGCCAAGCCAAAACGGAGTGACAAAGAGCATCATGATAAAGTAGATCGAATCGATATCGCGGATGATGTACGACTCTTTAGGATTGTCGGGCGAGTAGTAGACGGTGATCGCAGAACCCAGGGCATATTTTTTATCTTCGGCGGCGTGTTCTGGGATAAAGCTGTCGAGGTTGTCGAGCATGAAGGTATTTTGCGAGCCGGTGTAAGATCTGCCATCAACTTCGTAGCGGAAAGCGATGATACCTTGGATGAAGTCGCGATTAAATTGGAAGGTGACGTTGGCAGGATCAGTAGATGTTGGCTTGGCGAAAACTGGTTCGATAGAAACTGGCTCGACTGTCGATTTAGACTTCGAGCCTTTAAGTTCGTCGGCGGCTTCCGGGTCAGCGACGATCTCCCGTGGGATCACGACACCTTGAGTTGCGACGGCGTTGCGGAACGTGCTCATTTGGTCAAGTGCGCCAAATAAGCCGATGAGATAGAAGATGGCGGGGATGCCAGCGAACATGCCACAGAAGATGAGCCGGAATGAGGCGTCCATATGTAGAGTGTACACGAAGGCTGGAGTTGTGACCAAGCAGCTTTGGCTGACCTATACAACTGAGTTGGAACCGCGGCAGGAATAAGGGTTGAAACATGTTTGAACAAGGCCAGCGATGCACACTTCGGCTGCGGGCGGTATCGGGAACGCCTTTGGATGAGCCGATGGTGCGAGAGATGGTGGATGCGTCGGCGCGCGGGCTCGCCGAACGAATGGGCGTCGTGCTCCACGCGGTCCAGATCGATGATGTGTCGATCACGCTAGATATGGGTGTAAACACGCTTTCTGGCGTTGGATTTTTGGCGGAGTTGCGACGCGCGACCAACGCGTGGTACGAGGGAAAGTTTCGCGATGGACCTCTGTGGGGAACGTGAGCGAGCGTGGCAACGAGAACATCGAGCCGGTGAGTATAATAGTATTCCTACGAAAAAACCCGCGGCAATCGCCATGGGTTCTGTGGAGAGGTTCAGTTGTTCATATGCCGAGTAGTTAGCAACTAATGTCGAATGCTTTTATTTTAGCAACCGCCGGCTTCGAACGCGATGAAGAATGCTGCGATGTCGTCGCCGGTGATGCCACCATCGACGTTGGTATCGGCGCAGCCACTGCCAGCTTCGAAATCAGCGAAGAACGCGGCGATATCGTCGCCGGTCACGCCGCCATCTTGGTTGTAGTCGGCGGGGCAAGCTGGGCACGTCGTGCACGCTGGGTCATTGAGGTTGCTCGGCGTGAATGAAACACCGATGGTCGTAGCTACACCACACGCGTTAGTCACAGCGAGCGTGTACGCGCCCGCATCCACGCCTCGTAAATTGCTGATGGAAAGAGCGAGTGACCACGCGCCATCGATGGAACCGATTGCACCGGCAGAGATCACGCCATTGGTTCCCGTGAGAAACGCGCCTTGACCACTGCCGCTGCCTTGGCCTTCCATAAGTGTCGAGCCGTCGAGCGACCATTGATACGTGAGTGGCAATTGGCCCTGAACAACTGCGAGCAGGGTCGCGCTCTGGCCGCAATCGGCTTCAACCGTGGTCGGTTGAGAAAGGATCGTGGGGCATTTGGGCAAGAGCCTTGCCTTGAGCGCGGGCGCGAATGTGGGCAAGCCCCACTCTTTGCTGAACCATGATTGCCCTTCGTTGCTTGCTTCGAATCGCTTGGCGAGGAATGTGAGTCGGCCATCGGTATCTTCATTGATCGCGTCGGCGAGACGTGAGCCGGTGAAGAAGGTCTTATCTGGCTGGTTGTTGAGGTTGAAACTGGAATTATCTAGAAGAAACGTGCTCGCGAAACGGCTTGTCACAGGGTTGGCGATGCCGCCGAAGTTGTTGTTGCCAACTGCGGTGTTCCAGTTAACAAAGCTTGAGCCTGTTTCGTTCCAGTTGTCGCCGTTGGCGCTGTTGCGGACACTAAAGACATTGATGAGTCGCCTGCCGTCGCCGACGCCAAAGAATGTTTGGCTCAGCGTACCGGTGGCTTCTGCAACGAAGTTGTTGGCGAGATTGAAGCTCGAAAGATCAAAGCGCCAATACGACGCAGAATGAAAGCCACCCGACGCTGGCGAGTGGAACGCGCCCATGTTGTCGCCGGTGCCTGGCCCTGGGAAGAAACGGTTGAGGTCGATGTCGGCACCGACGCCTTGATTCGTGCGCACGGTCGTAAGCCGCGGGGTCGGAATCAGATACACCTGCGGGATCACTTCCTTGGGCTGGCTGGCAGACTGCCACGACAGTTGTACCTCGGCGCCAAACGAGTTCTCGTAATACTCCACCACGATGTCGTGCGTGCGTGATGAATCAAGCCGAAGCGTCGTCGAGCGCTCCGTCGGCCCTTGATCGGCCCAATTGTTGACGCGGAGCACGCCGTCTATGAAAAGGCGCGTGCCATCGTCGGAACGCACAAAGAGCGAGTAATCCTCGTTGAAACGTGGCTTCAACTGCCCTGACCACTGTACTGCGAACCCATCCACAGGCACACCGCCGCCAGGCCCGCTAAGGCCGTAGACAAAGTTCACTTGCGGGTCTACACGCGTCAGGGTGGGCGAACCGATGAAGTCGCGGCTCAGGTAATACCGTCCCGTCAAGCCTGTGCCGTTGCCAGTTGATGCGAGTTGAACCGCGGCTTGCGTTCCCGCTGCAATTGCGTTGGGCGTTGATGCGAGATCAAGAACGTTGTTGATGGTGATCTGCTGCGTGCCGGGCGTCATTGGCGCGGTCGTGAGTGTCACGCGTGAATTGGCATTGGACAAACCCAACGACGTAACTAATACTGTCGCGCCGCCGCGCCGAACCGAATAGTTCGCCAGCGTATTTGCGCTTGCAGGATCGAGCGGCTCGCTAAAGTCAAGCGTGATCGTGCGCGGGTCAAGTCCTACGGTCGCGGCGATCAACCGAGGCGGAGTTTGATCCGCGATCGTTGAGCTGCTCGCGTCTTCGCTGCGAGGCGACTCAAGCCCTGCGCCATTGATTGCAGAAACTTGGTAGGAGTACGCCGTGCCATCTGTTAAGCCTTCATCTGAGTATCCAGTGCCGCCGCCCGGCATGACCGAACGAAGGAAGACGCCATCGCGATAAATGTTATATCGCGCGATATCGCTCTGCGCGTCCGATGAAGCGTCCCACGAGAGCGCGATAGCCTTCATGCTTGCATCAACCACTGTAATGTTTGTCGGCGTCGAGGGAGCCGTCGCATCGGTCTGGTATCCATTGAACAAAGCAATCTGTCCACCCAAGTTCGAGTGACCGCGACCAAATGGCAGCATCGATCGAGTGAAGTCGGTGGTCACGCCGTTTCGCGTCTCGCGGAACCACACCGCGAACGCGTTGTTCGGATCGGCATACGCCGACTCCGGCACCGAGATCGACACCGATGATTCAACGTTGATGAACATCGGCCTAGTGCGGTCGGCAATCGCCGTAGCTGGGTAAATGAGCCCGCCCATCACAACACTGCGCCCGCCATAGCGGGTTTGCAGGACCGTGCCGTTGCCTTCGGTCTTGAGGCCGAGCACGTAGAAGTCACCACCATCGTTGGTTATGTTGGTGATGTCGGAACCTTCGGGGTTGAGTTGACGAGCCCACACGCGCTGGCCGACAAATACCATGTCGTTGCCGACGACGTTCTCAAGGAAGACCTTGCCACCTGAAACTGTGTTACGATACGAAATATCACCATCACGCACGACAACCGTGTTGGCGGTAGCGTGTTCGATCCACGTGCCGCCGCCTCGGAAGCCATTGGAAGTGAACGAAGAATTCAATCCGCTGATGTGCACGATTGCCTGTGAGCCTTGCGTGATGCGGAACAAGGGCCTTTCTTCGGTTGCCAGCGGCGCGTTGGTAGTGATGTTCGACATCAGTCCTTCGATCCGCTGAACGCTCGGCCCAACCGTCAGCGTGTCACTTATCACGTATTGCCCGCTCGGGAAATATACCACCGAAGCGCCCGAGTTGAGCGCTGCCTGAACCGCAACGGTATCGTCAAAGGTATCATTCTCAATTGCACCAAACGTCTTGACACTCGCCCACTGTTCAACAGGAATGTTGGGGGCGTCGGGCGTTTCTTCAACAGGGAGATTGAGGATCGCCGTGGGCGAAGGATTGAGTGTTGACACCGGATCCGTAATAAACTGCGTGACCAGTCCATCAGGCACGAGTTGTGGTGCTGGAATCGAGAACGACTGATCGTTGATCGCGTTGCGATAGCCATTGGTGGTCACGTTGCGGATGACCATAAGCCCTGCGCTATTCAGGTTCGTGATCGCGTCGACCGCAGATGAACCACCCGTGAACGTGCCGCCGTCGATCACGACATGGCCCCACGCGCCCGGGTTAGTATCGTTCAGCAACACCGGCACCGAGTTCTGGCTCACTAGATTACGAATCTGAAGCGGCAAACGCCACACATAGATCCCGCGAACGCGCTGATTGCGTAGCGTCAAGTTTTCAAAGATCGCCGAGTACTCTTGAGGCGCGCCGACATACCCCGTGTCAAAGCCATCAATAGTGATGTTCCGCATCAGCAACGGCCCGGGGAACTCAAAGCCTTGATTCAGCCCCGTCACGCCCCGCTTCTGCGCATCGCTCGTACGAATCGTCACGTTCTCGATCCGCCCCGTGTTGTTCGCCTGGAACTCAAGCCCGATGGCGCCAACATTGTTTGCGCCTGTGTCGATCGTAACATCGCGAAGATAATTGCGAAACTGGTTCGCTGTATTACCTTCGTACGCATCGATGAACGCACGTGGCGCGGCTGCATTATCAAACCCGACAGCGTTATCATTCAGCCGAAGAATCACGCCTTCCTTTGATTCGCCCTGCATTGTAAAAAAACCGCCGAGGCCGATGCCGCCCCAGTTCAGCCTGCCTGAAATGTTGTATGTGCCATTGGGAACGTACAAGATTCGGTTGGCATTAACGTTGTCGTTGAGCGCGGCTTGGAACGCGGCAAGATCGTCGATGCCGTCATTAGGAATCGCGCCATAGGTCAAGACCGTGCGCACATTCGCGTCCGCAGGCGGTGTCCACGCGTGCGATATCGACCCGCTCACTCCGACGGCAACACTCGCCGCCAACCCCGCACGCGTCCATAACCCTCGCGTCGAAGCCGGGGTCAAATATCGGGTCAATGCTTCCGCCGAAACCCGAGCCGTAGCCTGCGCGGTGTGTTTGGATGAACCAACGCCAACGGTTTCGTGACGCTGTGCCATGAGACATCTCCTTTGATTGTTCTTCCGATTCCAAAGGCATCGAATAAAAAAACGCGTGAGCCGCCTGAGCAGACAAATCCCAGCGAGTACACAGACAAACCCTTGTCCATGTTTCGCATGTGGATAAGTCGAGAGATTCAGCATTTCTTTGACTTTGAGACGCTTTGTGAATCTGAACTTAATGTACACATCACGCTTGGATTTAGTTTGGATGCTCGCGCAAAAGAAAGCCCCCGGTAGGACGCCGAGGGCTCGCGAAGTTGCAGCTTTATCAAATGCCTTTCCCAAATGCCGAACGACGAATATCGAATGCCGCGTCTTTTAGCACCCACCAGCTTCGTATGCGACAAAGAATGCCGCGATATCGTCGCCGGTGACGCCACCATCGACGTTGGTATCGGCGCAGCCACTGCCAGCTTCGAAATCAGCGAAGAAGGCTGAGATGTCGTCGCCGGTGACGCCGCCATCTTGGTTGTAGTCGGCGGGGCAGACAGGGCAGGCCGAGCATGTGTACGAAGTAGGGGTAAGGACCCAGAGGTAATTGCAGAACGTGAGTGCACCCTGATTGTTTAAG
>JBBRGG010000154.1:0-8741 GCA_038240875.1 Phycisphaerales bacterium
GTCAAACCCAGGTAAGGTTCTTCGCGTTGCCTCGAATTAAGCAACATGCTCCACCGCTTGTGTGAGCCCCCGTCAATTCATTTGAGTTTTAGCCTTGCGACCGTACTCCCCAGGCGGTACACTTATCGGTTTTCCTACGACTGATACGGCGTCAAAACCGCACCAGTCTAGTGTACATAGTTTACGGCGTGGACTACCAGGGTATCTAATCCTGTTTGCTCCCCACGCTTTCGTGCCTCAGCGTCAGGAAATGCCCAGCGGGTCGTCTTCACCATCGGCGTTCCAGTAGATATCTACGCATTTCACCGCTCCACCTACTGTTCCACCCGCCCTTACATTCCTCAAGATCCGCAGTATGCTCTGCAATTCCTCGGTTGAGCCGAGGGATTTCACAAAACACTTACGGATCCGCCTACGCACCCTTTAAGCCCAGTGATTCCGAATAACGCTCGAGGCCTCTGTATTACCGCGACTGCTGGCACAGAGTTAGTCGCCTCTTCCTTTGGGGTCAATCGTTGGTTCCGACCCCTGACAGTGGTTTACACGTCAAAGACGCTTCATCCCACACGCGGCATTGCTCCGTCAGGCTTGCGCCCATTGCGGAAGATTCGTTACTGCAGCCTCCCGTAGGAGTCCGGACAGTGTCTCAGTTCCGATGTCGCGGGTCGTGCTCTCACACCCGCTACCCGTCTTAGGCTTGGTGGGCCTTTACCCCGCCAACTACCTGATAGGACGATCGCCGCTCCCAAGGCGCTAAAGCTTTGCTCCTTAGAGATCATAGAGTATTACCGGCAGTTTCCCACCGCTATCCTCTACCTCGGGGTACGTTCGATCGTATTACTGACCCTTTCGCCACTTACCCTTGCGGGCCCGTTCGACTTGCATGTTTTAGCCATGCCGCCAGCGTTCATTCTGAGCCATGATCAAACTCTTCAATTGAACTCGTTGATCCTGCAGACTTTCATCTGCAAGACGATAAATTCAACGGAGCTTGGCCATGTTCGTCTGATCCCACTTTCGTGATCACAGACTGGTCTTCGCCCAGATCAACTAAATTGCTTTAGCCGACCTGAGCCCCGTCGCAGGCCGCGACGGGTTTGGGTACTCACTCATTTTTCACACAACTCAACTCCCGGGGGGGAAATTGAGCCGTGTTCTGCACGAGAATGAGTCCATCGAGTGCTGTGAACACCCGATCGATCCTCTCATCGTCTGCTTTCCAGCAGGCGTGAAAGTTATATGGATTCCCTGCTTCTCTCCGATCGAAGAGTCGACATGCGTCGATGAAACAGGGGCACACTCTCGTGCGGCTCCCAACTGTTCAGTTGTCAAGGATCATTGATCTCAGAGGTCGCTGACCTCGTTGATCTCGTCGTCCCGGCCTTTACTGGCAGGGAGAGGAGTGTACACCTTCACGCTCGCCGGTCAAGCCTTCGACCTCGTAAGCTCCACATTTTCCCGCGCAACCTAGGCCTCGATAAATCTTTGCGCTTACTTACTCTCTTTCACTTCTTCCACACTTTCTTCAACTCACCCTTACCGCTCTCTCAACCTTATCATTTTTACTCTACTTGTTCGCTAAATGTTTGCTCTAATTCTAGAAGAATATCTCTTTGTTAGTATAAAGTTCGCATGCGTTTCACGACTTCCCTCTACTATCTCGTATTTCTGCTACCGCAACCACCGCGACCCAGACACGAATTCTCTCACTTACCTTCGCCATATTTTTTTTTCGAGCTCGATCCTTTAATTTCGGTTCCTTTTCCCCCTGCTTATGTACTTCTAAGCCACTTTCGGTTACTCGTGCCTGAACCTGCGTCTGTTTTGGTTTCTCACCCATCGCCATCTTCCGTACAGCGCGGCAGGCCGCCGCCAACGTCGACCCGGTCGTCCGCACATCGTCCACCATCACGATCGTCTCTGCTGCCGCCCCTTCCCCCAACCTGCCACCCACCAAGCCACCCAGCCTGCCACCCAGCCTGCCCATCATTAAGCCACGTACCCACTGCCAAACCATCCAGATTTGATCAGGTGCGAATGAACCGGCGACGTTACTCCCTCGCTCGCTCGGCGGCACATCCACCTGCGAGGGCCTATGCCTTCTTCGCAAAGGTGACTCGACCCGCACATCGAGACCCGCAGCTTTGCATGCCTGTGCCATTCCAGTTGCAAGTACCATTGTGTGATCGATCCCGCGCCAAAGCCTGCGCGCCAAAGGCATGGGCACCGGTACGAGCACCACTGGCCCAACCATTCCAGCTTTGCTCGCTTCCTCTCGCAACGCCAAGATCAGTTGCTCACCGAGTGACCTGCCCAGATCGCTCCCCAGCGCGCGAAACGCCGTAAACTTCACATCGTGGATTGCATCGCGTAGCTCTGATTCATACGCCCCAAGCCGAACACATCGATCCCAAGGCACGCGCACATCTCTGCACGCCAAGCAGCCTGCTTCATCACTGCCGCGCAACTTGGCCTCGGCTTCTTGGAGTGTGCAACCACAGCGCGGGCACGCACAAACCAAGTCTGAACGAGTCGAATCTGACATGGTCGAATGAGAACGAGTCGAATCCAACTTGGCCAACTTCGACCGCCTTGACCAAGGTTCGTGTGTCACGCCAAACCACGTTCGCTCAACCTGAGCCCACCATGAAAGTTCGTGGTCGGACGTGTCGTCATAGGTCGAGTCTGTGTCACTCGTGAGAAGCGCCCCCGCCTTGGTGCGCATCGGTGACGTAATTTCTTCGGCTTCTTCGGGTTTAAAACTAGCTTCGGGCGCGACGACTTGTGCACGAATCATCGGCCTGCGACTAGGCCCGGGCTTTGCAGCTTCTTCTCGTGCGACTCGTTCGGCAACCTTCTTAATCGCACTATCCGCAGCCTCAACATCGACCATCACAGGCGGCCAAACAAATCGCTTTGGTCCAGCGGGTGTCCTGGCCTCTTGGCCTTGCCGACCTTCATCGGAATCTGGTGCACCTAACGCCAAGCGTGCCCCCCGGCCTTCACTCGCCCCCGGCCTTTATTCGCCCCCGCCTCTCACCGTCAAGCTCATCCGCTCATGACTTGCGCATCAATTCGCCTCGCACCAACGCTGCCCGACCCGCTCGCCTTTGCTCCTGATCCAGTTCGCGCTTCACCGCCTGTTGCAAATGCGATGGCTGGATCAACAACAGCAACGCGTTGACTCTCGCTTGATCAAGCCCCGTGATCAAGCCAGCCACGATTCCGAGTCTTACAACGCTGAGCGCGTGCATCGCCTCATCGGTCGTGAGCAATCGCGCGTTTTGTAAGAGGCCATGGGCGCGATGCACCTGATCCTCGATTGTGAGCCTGCGTTTGTTGATCAAATCACGCAGCGCGACTCGCTCATACTCGACGATTTTCGGGATAATCTGTCCCTGCAATTCTTCGAGCACGCCACTTTCACGCACGCCCAGCGTGGTCTGGTTCGACACTTGGTACAGGTCGCCCAGAGCTTCAGAGCCTTCGCCATAAAAACCGCGTACTGCCAGATTCATATCCGCGCACGCACGCCGAACCTTTTCGATCTCGCCACTGATCCGTAGCGAAGGCAAATGAAGCATCACGCTCATCCGCAGCCCTGTTCCGACATTGGTCGGGCACCCGGTGAGATATCCAAGCCGCGCGGAAAATGCATAGTCCAAGTGTGCTTCGATGCGATCGTCGGTCGCGTTTGCATCCTGCCACGCTTGCTCGAGATCAAGCCCGGTGCGAATCGCTTGGATTCGCAGATGATCTTCTTCATTTATCATGATGCTGAGGCGTTCATCAGGCACGCTATACACCACCGCCCGCGGTTCGTCCGACGCCGCCCGGCCGTCGATGGTGCGGCCCTTTGCATGCGGCTTGGAAACAAGATGCCGCTCGACCAGCAACATCCGATCCTGTGGCTCAGCAAGATGTAAATCAATCCACCGCAGCCGCTCTGCAAGCCCAGCATCCATCAGCTTGCTTCGGCACAATTCCAGCACATGCGCCCGATCGCGCAGCGTTGCCTTACTCGCAAATGGACACCCGGCGATGTTTCGCGCCAAGCGCACGCGCGACGACATCACAACATCTGAATTTGGGCCGGTGCCACGCAACCATTCAGGGCCGGATGCAGGCGCGGTGGAATGCGGATTCGTGCTCGCGAGTGAAGCTTCACGAGCCAGATCGGGCTCGCCTTTGGGATCGCGGGTTGGATCGCGATCTGGATCTGGATTGGGCTGCGACAAGGATCCTGGATCGCTGACCACGCCTAGCTCCTATTGCAAACGCCGCTTGCTTTGGGTACCCCTTCTTTGCGAGAGGGAGCCTTTGCCTTTGTGCCACCAAGATTGCTTCAATCGTAGTGCTGTTTATGTACTGTCTTTACCTTCTTTATTCTGCCTTGGTTACCCACTCTCTTCGAGAGAAGGCTTTCTGGTTCGAGTCACTGCAACGATTACGGATTACTTGTTTCGCTATTCATACTTCCACCTTGCAACTGCCGAAGCTGATCGCGTAATTTCGCCGCGAGTTCATATTTCTCGGTATGAATCGCCGACTCGAGCTCGCGGGTTAACGTTCGAACTCGCTCGGCACGCGCTTGCGCCAGCGCCATTGCCTCTGCCAACTTGTCTGGCGCCGAACCGCCACCAGCTATCCGCAACGGCGACTTGCCCAAGTGGTGCGTGCCGCCTTCGTGCGCCCGCTCGATCAAAGGCAACAGGAGCGATTCAAAGGTCTTGTAGCAGGCTTCGCACCCGATCAAGCCGTGCTGCTTGAATTCGGAATACTTCATACCACAGACGGTGCACACGAGCGTCGCGGCTTTCGCGGCCTGCGCGCCAGCGGTGTTGCCAGAGCCAATGCTGCTTCCTGAGACAGGTACAGAAACAGGTACGGGCGATTGCAACGTGCTATCCGAAGGTGCCTTTGATTCGTTTGAACTCGCGCTCGCCTCGGCAGGTTCTTTGTTGAGCTGACCTTGCAGATTATTTTCAGCAGCTGGCACACCTTCAGGACTTTGTCCGCTGGGCATCGCAGGGACGCCAGCTCCTGAAGCATTCGTCGGCGTTTTGGAGCCGCCACCGATCAGCCCTGATTGCCCACTGATGTGTATCGCGCCAGTAACATTTGGCCCGGTAATCGTCGGCGGGTTTCCAGCAGGATTGACGCTCTTTTTTACAGCAGGATTTGCGCCCGGCGGCTTCGGCTGCTCCGGCGGCATCTTGAACTTCCGAGGCGTTTTGGACGTGCTCGACGTGATGATGATCTGCCCAGGCCCCATGGAGATGCCCATGCCACCAGTTGGGGCACCCGAGCCATCGGCAGGCGGGGCCAGACCAGCCTCGCGAGCGCACCCTTCGCATAAATGTCTTTCGATGCGCGTGCCATGACGAAGCGAGATGTCATGCACCGTCGCTTCGTTCTCGCACTGATCGCATTTAAGCCGCGAATCCATGTCTGATACTAGCCCGCATCCGCCCGGGTGAAATCCAGACACAACCTTCAGTCACCAGTAACTACGCATAAAAAGCACAGCGACCGGCCCAAGTGCGTGCGCCAGCCGAGGTGATGTGTTTCAACTAAGTTTTCAGATGATTAGGCCTGCGCGGCTTTTTGCTGGCGGGTGTAGCCATATTTGCGCTTTAGAGCCTTCACCACCATGCCGGTGCGGATGGCCTTGGTCGAAGCACGAACGCGGAGCATGTTGCCATCAATCAATGCAGCAACCGTCTGGAGGTTCGGCTTGAACGTGCGGCGAGTGATCCCGGTTGGCTTCAAACCGAAGCCACCCTTCTTCACGGCTTGGCCACGCCACGCACGCTTGTAGCCGCGGGAAACAGTCTTGCCGGTATATACGCAAATCGATGGCATGGTCAAACCCTGTCAAAAGTGGAGCACCGCAAAAGTCGTCATGAAGCCTGCTCGGCTTATGCGTGAACGTCATTCAAACAAACCGAAACTCAAACTCAATCTCAAACTCAAACCGAAACTCAAGCCGAAACCCAAACCCAAATTCAATTCTCAATCGCTGGCTCCAAACCTTTCGGCTCGACAGCCAACTCTAAGACAAGGGGAGAATGCTAGGCGCGCACTCGCCTTCGGCAAGTACTCGCTCGTTTCCCACTATCAAACTCCCCGCCCACTTACTGCCCACCTTACCGGCTATCACTACCAGACTTTCCCCATCAATGCCTTGGCACAAGATTCTCTCGCGACAACATCAAATCCACTTCCTGTGCTACCAAATCAATATCTTTTGCCGTGATTCCGCCGTAAAAAGGCAGCGCAATCGTCCGCGCACTCACACTCTCAGCAATTGGGTACATACCCGGGCAAAAACCAAACTGTTCGCGATAAAACGGCTGTAAATGAATGCACGGGAAGTAATCCGAAGCACCGACCTCGTGTATTCGCAGCCCCCGGATAATCCGGTCTCGCTCCGCCGATGTGTACGATGTCGCCAGCCGAACTACAAACACGAACCACGACATCGACGTTTCATCCTCGATCGTCGGCAGCATCAACTGCGAGTGCCCGGCTAGACGCTCGTAATACATTCGAGCCGCTTCCTGCCGTTTCCCTACGATCTCTTGAAACCGTTGCATCTGCGCTACGCCTAGCGCCGCACTAATCTCTGACAGGCGATAGTTATAACCGAGCCGTTCATGCCGAAGCCACGAACCAGTCGCTGTCCCGCCTGCGGCTGACTCTGCCTGTTGGTGTGGCGCGGTCCAACCCAAAGGCCGTCCTTGATTCCGCCTTGATCGACACAGCTCCGCGAGCCTTTGATCGTTCGTCACGATCATGCCTCCTTCGCCCGTGGTGATTTGTTTATTGGGATAAAACCCAAAGACTCCCACGCGCCCAAAGCTCCCGCAAGGCCTGCCTTTGTGCGTAGTCCCCAGCGCCTCGCAGCAATCTTCGATCAGCGGAATCTCATGCCTGGCCGCGATCTGGGCGTATTGCTCCATGTATGCCGGATTGCCAAAGGTCTCGACTGCCAAAATCGCCTTGGTCCGTGGCGTGATCGCCGCTTCGACCTTCGCCGGGTCCATGTTCAAAGTCCGCGGACAGATGTCCACAAACTTTGGCGTCGCACCCACAAACAAAATGCAATTCGCGCTCGCGATGAACGAGAAAGGCGTGGTAATTACCTCGTCCCCAGGCCCTATGTTCAAAGCCTGCATCACCAGATGAAGCCCGCTGGTGCCGCTGTTCACCGCAACCCCATGCGAGCACCCGGCTTGCTTCGCCACCATCGCCTCAAACTTCTCCACCTGAGGCCCGAGCGACAACCTCCCTGATCGCAGCACGCTCAATACCGCGGCTTCTTCCAGTGGTCCGAGGTCTGGTCTCGATAGTGGGATCTCGCGCATACCACGATTATCGGCTCATGTCCACAACACATACAGCAACTTACGCCAAGTTTGTAACCCAAACCTTCGCCGATTTATTCAAGAACTAGCCCGTCATATGCCAAATGGATCCGCTCGGGCAGCTCTGCCTCTACTTCTTCGTGAAGAACCTCGTGCGCCATGTGTATGAAATACGTCCGGTCGGCTTCAACATTAAGCGCGATGTTCAACGCCTGATCGATCGACAAGTGCGTCGGATGAGCCCGATGCCGAAGCGCATCCAAAACCAACGTTCTAAGCCCACGCAACCTCTTATAGGATTCGGGTGGCAGCGCCGATATATCCGTGAGATACGCCAGCGGAAACGCCGCCCCCTTCATCTGCTCACTCATCGCCTCAATCCGAAACCCAAGCACAGGCAGCCTGCCATGCAGCCCACGAATTGGCACAAACCGCATCCCAAACAACTCCAGCCCGCGCCCCGACTTCACATCCTGCTCTTCGATCCGGTGCGGGATCAAGTGTGCCACGAACGAATCGTTGACGTTTGTATCTCGCTCGAAAATATGCGCGTACACACGGCACAAATGCCCCAGCGTGTGCGGTTCGGCATAAATCGGGATAGGTTGCCCCTGCACCGCATTAAACCTTCGCACCTCATCCAATCCAAACGTGTGATCTACGTGATTATGCGTAAACACAATCGCATCACACCGCTTGATCCTCGCACGCAACACCTGCTGCCGAAGATCAGGACCCGCGTCAATCAACACTACTCGCGCTTGCCCGGTCGCGTCCGTCCACTCTACACTCACGCTCGTCCGCAGCCGCTGATCCTTGGGGTCCGCACTCGTACATACGCGGCATTCGCAGCCAATTGTTGGCACACCAGCGCTCGTTCCCGTTCCTAAAAACCGCAATAGCATGCCATCAGCCTATGCAGCTTGATCTTTATCAATGTAATTTCAATGCTGTCGATGCAGCTTGACTCAGCCAACACCGCTTCAACTCTACCAACTCGCTCGCCCCTAATGTCCTGCATGCACAGCCCTTCTCCATTCACCTTTCCCCCCACCACTTCTCGCTCAAACTCGTGCCGCCCACGCGCGAGCCGCCCATTCTCTGGCCGCCCCGGCCGAATCAGTGGTGTATATGTCGCCGCTTGGTTCGCAACCTGCCTCATCGCGCTCCTCATGGGAGCGATGGTCGTCGCACCGCTTCTCAAACTGAATAAAACCATGACCTCAACCCGCTTCATCACAACCCAAGGCCAAGAACGTGGCGTCCTCTTCCGCGAACTCTCGTACCAAGGCATCACCCGCAAATACGCCATCATCGTTCCACGCAATTACGACGGCGCAACCGCAACCCCCGCCATCCTCTTTCTCCATG
>JBBRGG010000155.1:0-8737 GCA_038240875.1 Phycisphaerales bacterium
GTCCCCCGGCAGCCACTGGCCGCCGCAGGGCTGGGCTTGGGCTGGCGTGGCGAGCAGACCTAGCACCGCCGCGAGGGCGGCGAGGATGAGGACGAACGTGTTGAACCCATACTTGCTGTGCGACATTTTCTCTTCTCCTTAGAAATTGATGTGGCCCACTGCGCGGTTACGCGGCCGTCAAACTTCGTCAGTCTCGTAGGCCCGGCGGGCCTCGCGTTTCGTCAACACCCTTTGGGGTTTACTGGCCATTCAGCAGCCTGTTTCGAACGCGGCGACGAAGCTGTCGAAGTCGTCGGCGTTGACGAAGCCGTCGGCGTTGAAGTCGCCCACCGCGACGGAGAACGGGTTGCCGCCCGCGGCGTAGGAAGCCGGGGCGTTGAAGGAGAGCGGGCACTGGGCCAGCGCGGGCATCGCCGTTGCCAAGAGGAGGCCCAAGGCGGCAATCCAGCGCTGCGCCTTTATTAGCGCGAACGCGCTTCCAAGAGTCGTGCGCTGAGGCGTTTTGGTCATGGATCGGTCTGTCGCAGTCATGGGAATCTCCTTGAAGTCATGAGAATTGTCTTCCCAATATTGAGTTGGCTCGCTCAAGTCATGGCCAGTAACTAAAAAGTCTTAGGTTATATTTCGCGGCGTATTTCAGTGGCAACTGCTCAAAGCCTATACCAGATACAATAAAGGTACCATGAGCTTTGATACTGGGCAATTGAAACCTAGCACTAAATTGTATGAAGATATGAACTTTGGCGGTTCGCGAGATGCTGGTTGAAACAGGTACCAGTTGCAGTTTTTTTGAGTGGCACAACCCACAACACAAACTGGCGTGGGCCGCCGATGCTGTGGCGATTGAGGTTACGGCGGCATAAGCAACTGTGTTAAAGTGACTTATGAACTTGGCCCACTTAATTATGCTCGGGGTTTCTTTGGTAGAAGTTTAGTATTAGAAGTCCAGAGGCCCACTTGCTTACGAATTTCTTACTCTGCTAAAGGCGAACGCCTTACCGTCAAGCCGCATTCAGGGCATATTTTAATACCCTGGGCTGCTTGTACTTGCGCCAATTCGTAACCACACGCCCGGCACGTTGTCTGTCTTAGCGCTCTGAGCGTGGCCAGTCGGCCATGCGTGTACGCCGCGAACGCGATTGCACCAATTGCAAACGGCCAGAGTGGGATCACGAGCAAGTGCGATTTGGTAGGCGCGCCCGTAGGCCAGTGGGTCTGCGTTGCGTGGAAAGGCCGCCACGCAAAGGCCCAGTCCATTTGCCAATTTGTGAGCACATACACGCCAAGTTTGGACGCGCGCAAACTCGCGCTATTAGGATCAACCCTGATCACTTGCATGCAGGCGTTGCCCAAGACAACGTGCGTGTTGTACCCAAGGTTCGCGCCGATCTCGCGCGTGGTCGTGGTCGCGATTGCAAGCATGAACACGACCGACGCCACGCACGCGGCAAAGCGAGCACGCCGAAGCGAACGAGAGGTTGCGATCCATCGCATAGGGTTCTACTTGTGCATATTAATTGCGGCGACGTTGTCGAATGTGCGTGCAATCGTGTACGAGGAGGTAAATATGCGTACACAACTGTATGGCTGTCAATGCTTTCAGATTGGTGTCGCGTTGATAACAAGGTTGTTGCTTTAGCGCGTCGAGAACTCCGCTATGTGTATCAGCAAACACTCGCTCAAAAAGTACATCGCCCGCGTCTTTCAGCGGGCGATGCGAAAGGTTCACATTCGCAGGCGCAACGAGCCCGAAAGCTCAAGCTCTCTGCGTCAATAGTAACAAGGCTTACGCACGACGACGGCGGGTCGAGACCAAGCCGCCAAGCCCGAGGAGGCAGAGCGCGCCAGGGGTGGGAATGCCGAAGTTCTGGATGTAGACCGTGGTGTCTAAGACACCGTCTGCGGCATCACCGAGGATGAAGGTGAGGGTATTCGGGCCTGGGTTGACGTTACCAAAGACCTGGAAGACGGCGATACCCGAGCCGGTGGTGATAACGCCATCAAGTTCGGTTTCGACGAGGCCAGACATGGCGGTGTTGTTGATCGAGATGGGCTGGCCGGAGAAATTAGCGATGTTGACGCCATTAAGGAAGATGCCGAAGCCGTCATTAAAGCTGGAGCCGACAAACTCGGCCCACTCTTCGCTGCCGAAGACCAGGTCAAAGCCGACCGTAGTGATGCCGACATCGGGAGTGAAGTTGATGTCGATCTGGGTGACGTCGAAGTGGTCAGGACGTCCAGTGATGCTGGACAAGAGTGTGTTCTGCGCGGACGTGGCGGCAACCCCTGGTACACTTCCACCGCCGGTGACACCCGTTAAGTAGTTCAACGTGCGTGCAGTCGATGTATTGGGCCCGCTGGCGTACGTCGCGGCGTCGCCCGTGCTCATGACGATGCCCGTGCCGCCCAAGCCGTAGCCGTTGGGGCCAACGACGTTGAAGATGCCGGTGGAGCGACTCGTGCCGAAGGACTGACCTGCGAGGTTCAACGAGTTGATGGTGATGCCCGAGGGGCCACCAGCGATCACGCTCGCGATAGTTGCCGGGTTGTTGTTGTTGACGACGGCGATCTGGGCCTGAGCCGCAGCCGCGAACGCGAGACCTGCCACCGCTACCATGATATTGATGCGCATTTTCTAATCTCCTGGGGCAATTACGCCGCAAAGTCCTGGTTGGAGAGAGACATTGAGCAACGCGCCCAAAGTACCGCCGCATTTACTGCTTAGCTGATTCGTGTGTCTCTCTCTGCCCGAGTATGTCACTATATCCAAAATAAACTCTCCGTACAGTCAGCAATTCAAAAAATAAAAAAAAGATGGCGTACCAGTCAGTTCTGCGTGTGACTCTATTAAAAACTAGTCCTATGTTAAGGTGGGAAGGGTAAAAGCTAGGAATTTAACTTGGATGCACACCTGCTATTTGTTCGTAATTTGCTCGATCGAAACTTTCGCATGAAGTTCGCAAAGCAACCTGTGACAGTCGCTATGTAGGCTTGCAGGCTCCTATCCTTGTACCCTTATGGCCAAGACTCGTGAGATCAAGAAGCGCATCAAAGCCGTCGGCAACATCCGCCGCATCACCAAGACGATGCAGATGATCGCCACCAGCAAGTTTGCTCGCGCCCAGGCGGCGTCGGTCGGCACACGCCCGTATACCGACACAATCTTTGACCTTGTCGGCAAGCTCGCCGCGGGCTTGGGTGATCAGTCGCACGCCCTTCTTAAAGAAGGAAGGGCTGGCGCGCCGGTTCTCACGCTGATTGTGACGTCCGACCGCGGGTTGTGCGGGCCTTACAACGGCAGCGTGCTTCGTCTTTCGATGGCGAACTTCAAGCGCGACGTGATTGCCAAGACTGGCGACGTTGAGATGATCGGCCGAAAGGGCCTTTCATTTATGAAGTACGCGGGCATCAAGATTTCGCGGCACCATACGCAGTTTAGCGACAAGGCCAAGTACGATGAAGCCAAGGCGGTCGCCGACGAATACATCAAGCGGTTTCTTGCGGGCGAAGTTTCGCGGGTGGTCATTGTTTCGATGAAGTACATCTCGGCGGGGAAGCAGATCCCCACTGTTACTCAGCTTTTGCCTTTCCAGCCTCCGGTAAAAGCTGCTCAAACGGTGGCAACTACGGGCACGCAGCAGCTCTACGAGTTCAGCCCTTCTGCGGCGGACTTGTTGAATGTGCTGCTTCCGGCTGCGGTTCGCAGCGTCTTTTTCCAGTGCTTGAATGATGCGCTGGTCAGCGAACATATCGCCCGCATGATCGCGATGAAGTCGGCAACTGATAACGCCGGAAAAGCGGGCAAGCGACTGACCCGCGTCTTTAACCGCGCTCGCCAAGCCCAGATCACGACGGAACTTACTGAAATTATTTCGGGTGCCGCGGCTCTGGAATGATGATGGTGATGTTGTTGTGGCGGGCTTGTGTGGCGTGAACTGAGTGGTGCAACTCGACAGGGCAATTAGACGGTGCAAATTAACGGGGTTGGCCAGGAATGGCTGACCTCTTTTTCATGGTCGCGTGAAATGTGCGATGGTGAATGTCGGGTATCAAGATGCACGTTTGGTGTTGGTGAAAAGCGCGCGAATGAATCGGTGTGGGAAGTTGGGCGAATTCGTCGCTACCCTTTGGCATGCTGAGACTTGGGGCGGTGTGCCTGCCTACGAACGTGCTGTTGGCGCCGATTGCGGGGTACTGCGATCTGGCGTTTCGGACTGTTTGCCGGGAATGGGGCGGCGTAGGTTTGGCATGTACAGATTTGCTAAGCCCGGAGGGGTTGCTTCGCGGGACGGCGACCAGCTTGGACCTTGCCAAGACCAACGACTTTGACAAGCCGGTGGGGATGCAGCTCTATGGGAGCGACCCGGGGATGATGGCCGAGGGAGGCGCGTGGGCGCTTGAACATGGTGCGACAGTCGTCGATATCAATATGGGGTGCCCGGTTGATAAGGTGACCAAGAAGGATGGCGGGAGCAAACTACTTACGAACTTGGAACGGGCTGCGGAGATTGCGAGGCGCGTGCGCGAGGAACTTGATCGCACGCCTTTGACGATGCGCGAGTGGAGCAAGCGGCTGGGGAATGCCAAGTTGCTGGTTGAAGGGCGCGAGTGGACGGCGGCAGAGCTTGCGGGCGAAGATGGGATGAGGATGGATTCGCGAAGAGTGCGGGTTGCGGTGCCTTTGACGTGCAAGATGCGACTGTGCTGGCACACGAGTGATTATGAAGCCGGGCGTGCGTGTTCGCCTGGGCTTGCGGGGATGTTGGCGGATGTGGGCGTGGTCGCGGTTACGGTGCATGGGCGGACGACGGAAGATAAATTCCAGGGCGAAGTTCGCCATGCTGGAATTGCGCGCGTGGTAGAGAAGATGAACGAGCGAGCCAGCAGCAGGATTCCGATCATCGGCAATGGCGATGTGCGCGAGGCGCACGACGCGGCGAAGATGATTGAATTGACTGGGTGCGCGGGAGTGATGATCGGGCGCGGGGCGCTGTCTACGCCTTGGATCTTTCGTGATGCGGCGGCGGTGCTGCGGGGCGAAGAATTGCCTAGCGAGCCGACGCTCGAAGAAAAGGTCGAGACCATTCGGCGGTTCTTTGTGTTGATGCTCGAACATCGCGACGATCGCTATGCGATGTTCCAGATTCGTCGGCGCGTAAGCTGGTTTTCAAAGCGGTTGCAACGCAAGCTCGAGAACGGCAGGATGGAAGGGGTCAAGCCGTTCAAGGAAACGATGCGGATGGCTAAAGGGCCTGAGGAAGTGCACTTAATTCTTGATCAGTTTATGGCGGGCGGGCTGCGAAGTTGGGCCGAGGCGGTTGAGGTGGGAGAGGAGTAGGAAGTGGCAGAGTGTAAAGAGTGAACCTGCATACTTGCTGGATGCTAAACAGGACACGCGTAATTTCGTGCGGTTAGTACGCGTGGCTGGTTGGGAAGTAAACGTGCGAGTGGCTTAGCGCTTGGGCTCTTTGCGTGGGCGGGTGACGAGTTCGGAAGGCGGGTTGTCGAGATATTGCTGGACGCCTGGGAGCGTGCGCCAGCCGACGGCTGCGGGTGCGCCGCGTTCGGTGAATCGTCCGCCTTCGGCAGTGAGTACTAGGGTGGCAACATCGTCGAGCGTGAAGACGTAGGAAAGGCCGCCATGGGCCGGGCCACGAACGCGGGCGGCTTTGCGGATCATGTCAAAGGTCTTCGACGAGATTTCGCCGGAGTTGAGGAGTTCTTCTTTGGTAAATCCGGTGGCCGTGTCCATGGTGTGGGCTTCAAGCGCGAAGCGGCGAAAGGTAATGTGCAAAGTGCAAAGTGCAAAGTGGCAAAGTGAGGAAACGAAGGAAAGTAATAAATGGATTGTCCGTTAGTCATAACTAGGGCGAGGGGGAACGTGCCCATTGGTAAGGGCTGAGCAATATTGCTCCCAGAGCATGCCGCTGTAGTCTTTATCAACATGCTGGAGGGCGAGGGCGGCGAGGTCGTAGGACTCATAGACCATGTGCATAATGGTAGCGATCGTGAAGAGCTGTCTAGGCGAGAGCTCATTGAATTGCATGAAGTCTTTGACCCACACGCCATTGGCCCAAATGATCTGTCGGAGCATGCCGAAGTTGTCTTCACCGACCGCGAGAGGCGCGAAGCATCGACCACTGGTGCCTTGGAATGTATGGAAGACAAAGCCTTGTGATCGCAGCTCTTGATCGACCTCAGCGAAGAGAGGTTGGTCCTTATACATCGGTAAGAACTCGACCACAGACTCGATGACTGTGACGTTTTTGAGATGGCGGCGTGCGCCTTTGAGCACGTCGAGCTCACCACCTTGTACGTCAATTTTCAGGAAGTCGATTGATTCGATTTCCTTGATGTCATCGAGGCGGCGTGTCTGAACGCGCGATGTTTCTTTCGTGTAGGTTTGTTCGTGTAGCATGACGAATCGCTTGAGCAGCGGCGTGTTGGGTTCATAGAGAGATGATGTCATCACCGTGTTGGTAAGGTGAAAGGTTCGCTCAGAGCCGTCGCCGATGAAGTAGGGCAGGTAGGTGTGGTTGGGATGCTGGAGCGCGTTGAGCTTGTCGCACTCGGCTTGCACGGGCTCGAAGCCGATGACTCGGCTGAGGTTCGCCCGCAAGAGTTCGCGATACGGAACATGCTGTTCACCGATTGACATCGCGCCGACATCGATTATGTCGATAGTCGGACATGATGTGCCTAGAAGCTTGGTGATATCGAAAATCGGCGGCATGTGTACCTCGAAAAAATAGCGGAGAGAAAAAATCAGGAATCGGTGCATGAATGCTGCGCGACGGCTTTGGCGAGGGCGTCACGGATTCGCTCGTGAGCGTTAAAGTAGACGAGCATGCCAGTTGATGCGGCGGTGGCCGACGTAGCAAGTATCAGGCACGAACGGTTGCTGGCGTTATGGTCTGTAACTGCGAAGATGAACTCGCCCATCTGTTGCTGATGCATTGAAACATTGAGAACCGTGGCGTAGAACGCAGATGTACGCACTATGTCGAACACCGGGATATCGGTCCACACAACGAGATTGTGTTCCGAGTTGAAATCAACCATCGTGTACATTCCTGTGTGGCAGCAGTGCGATGATGAGGGCCTTGCCGGGCTTGGGTGCGTTGTGTTGCATAGTAGATGGAAAGCGCGGGTCAAAGGGCGCGAAGTTATCACACCGTTGGTTTGTGCCGGGTGTGCGGGCCGGGCGTTAAGGTTTGTGCGAAGTGACAGATGAGACATGCGTTGGCTTCAACACTCGGGGGCGATGGTCCGATTGACGAGCGTGGCCCTTTCTGTCTGGACGCGCACCTGCAAGGGGCGATACGTCGGATCGAGTCGAATCAAAACCAGCGAGTGCCTGTCGAGGATTGATCTCAACGGGCCAAACGCGGAGGCAGCACCGTGGACCTGCACCAAATCTTGAAGGCGGCGTACGAAGGCGAAGCATCGGACGTGCACTTGATCGTCGGGCAGACACCGGTGATGCGTGTGCATCAGGTGATGACGCCGATGAGCTTTCCGGTGATCACGCCGGAAGTTGGTCGTAAATTCCTGGAGCAAATGCTCACACGCGATCAGGTCGCGACGTTTGAGAAGGTCAAGGACCTGGACTACTCGTACTTCGCCGAGGGGTTGAGCCGATATCGTGTGAACGTGCACATGCAGCGTGGCAACGCGGCCTTCTCGATGCGAGGCATCAAGACCAAAGTACCACCGCTTGCGAAGCTGAATCTTCCCGAAGTTATCGCACGACTGACGTACCTGCCGCGCGGGTTGGTGCTGGTCACGGGCGACACGGGCTCGGGCAAATCGACGACGCTCGCCGCGATGATCCAGGCAATGAACGAACGCTATCGCAAGCACATCATCACGCTGGAAGACCCGATCGAATACGTCTTCTCGAGCAAGGAATGCATCATCGAGCAACGCGAACTAGGGCAGGACATGCCCACGTTCTCCTCGGGCTTGAAGCACGTCTTGCGTCAGGACCCCGACATCATCCTGGTCGGCGAAATGCGCGACCTTGAGACAACGGCGCTGGCGATTTCCGCTGCGGAAACCGGCCACTTGGTTCTTTCCACGTTGCACACGGTCAACGCGAGCCAAACGGTCGAGCGCATCATCGACATGTACCCCGGCGGGCAGCAGAACCAGATCCGCTCGATGTTGTCGAGCACGCTGCAAGCCGTGCTCAGCCAGACGCTCTTTGCGCGAATCGACCGCGCGGGGATGATACCTGCGGTCGAGGTGCTCTTGTGCACGCCTGCCGTGCGCAACTTGATTCGTGAGGCGCGCACCTTCGAGATTCCCAACGTTATCGAGACAAGCCGCTCCATCGGCATGTGCTCGTTGGATAGCTCGATTGCCGAGCTGTACTTCAATGGCTTGATCTCGCGTGAAGACGCGATTGCACAGGCCGCCTTCCCCGACAAGCTGGAACGCCAGCTCGCGGCGTAAGGCAATTGGTGTACTGGATCGCGTCGAAACGCGCCTTGTCGGTTTCATCGCCGGAACGATCGTGTCATCTGTTCGCGTTACAGTTTGTTTGATTGAAGGAGATGCGGGCCCCCGATGCGCGTTCACGGCATCGGGATCGGTTCGTGAAAGCCATGCCGAATTACAGGTACCAAGGTCGTGCGAGCAACGGGCAGACGCAAACGGGCGTTGTCTCCGCAGATACTGCGGCGACCGCGGCCACGATCCTGCGCAACCAGGGTGCGCACGTCATGGGGCTCAC
>JBBRGG010000156.1:0-8726 GCA_038240875.1 Phycisphaerales bacterium
GTATGTGAATTATGTCAAGGGGGCGCTGCCAAGTGCGAGTGAACATGGACAAAGCGGTGGGCCAGCGAGTGGGTCGAGTTGTGGGCACGATCACGGCTGAGGCATTAGTAAAGTGTTGATTGGTTAGAAATGTTGACGAGGCGGCCAAGTTCGCAGGAGCAAGATCTCGGTGAAGTTCCTACTCGAAACGATTCGGCTTGCGCTGAGCAACCTTCGACTGCGATTGTTGCGGTCGGTGTTAACCGCGCTTGGAATCATCTTTGGCGTGGCCGCCGTGATCGTGATGAGCAGTTTGGGCGAAGGTAAGAAACAGCAAGCCCTTGAACAGATTGATCGGTTGGGTGCGCGCAACATCATCGTGCGTTCGATCAGGCCCCCCGAGTCGCAATCGCAGAATACCCAGCGTGCGAGCTTTGTGAATCGATATGGTTTAACTCGGGCAGATCTCGCGGTGATTCGTGAGAACTTTCCCGATGCTGAGGCAATTGTGCCGTTGAAGGATGTTGGCTCGCAAATCCTTCGCAATGAACGGCGAACCACGAGCCAGGCCTTTGGCACTACGCCGGAACTTTTGAGCGTGGCGCGGTTGAGCATCGCGCGCGGGCGGTACCTTGACGCGGCGGATCTTAGTTCACGTACGCTGGTCGCGGTCATCGGTGATCAGGTGGCCAAAGAGTTTTTCCCGCTTGAAGATCCGATGGGCGAGACGATACGCATCGATAGCAAAGCCTTTACGATCATCGGCGTGCTCGCGCCCGTAGGCCTAGCAGGTGGCGCGGGGGCGACACTGATTGGTCGCGACCTCAATAGCGATGTGCACATTCCCATTACAACTGCGGAAGACACCTTTGGCGATACGGTGTTTCGGCGGGTAGGTGGCGCATTTCAAGGCAACGCGGTGCAGGTTGCCGAAGTGTACATCAGCGTGCCTACGCGTGACCGCGTGATGCTTGATGCGGCTCGACTCGCGCGCATCGTGGATGTTCGCCGTCCGGGGTTGACGGACGTTCGCATCATCGTGCCCTTTGAATTGCTTGCGACTGCGGAGCGCGAAGCGAGGACGTTTAATCTAGTCTTTGGTGCGATCGCCGCGATCAGCCTTTTGGTTGGTGGCATAGGCATCATGAACATCATGCTCGCGAGCGTGACGGAGCGAACGCGCGAGATCGGCATACGCCGGGCCATCGGCGCGACACGACGCCACATCCTCTGGCAGTTCCTGGTAGAGACCAGCGTGTTGTCGGCAGTCGGCGGATTGATCGGCGTGGGCCTAGGCGTTGGCGGATCCATCGGCCTTTCGTACCTTGTTGAAGCGCTGCCGAGGCTACCAATTATCGGCACCATGTTCAATGCGAATTCCGAGCTACCGACGGCTTTGACGGCATGGTCGATCATTGTCTCCTTCCTCGTCGCCACTGCTACCGGGTTGATTTTCGGTCTGTACCCTGCTCGTCGAGCAGCCCAGCAAGACCCGATCGTTGCGCTTCGTCATGACTAAATCAGCGAACGGTGTACGCTCGCGTTCCTGAGTTCAAGACGACTATCATGGGCCGTGCCGGGCACCCCACTAATCACACAATCCGATGCCGTTCTCGCATATGATGCCGCCCAGAAAGTGGTCGAGACGCACAAGCGCATACGCGCATGGCTGCGCCCTGGCGTGACGCTGCCTGAGATCGATCTCTTCGTAGCCAAGACGCTTGATGAACTTGGATCTCGGTCGTGCTTTCTTGGGTACAAGGTTCCTCGCTCGCCAGCGTTTCCATCGCACGCGTGCCTCTCGGTTAACGAGTGCGTCGTTCATGGCACCGCCGCGAGTCTTGCGCGCCCGATGCGCGAGGGAGACGTGCTGAAAATCGATATCGGCGTCACGTATCGAGGCTGGATCGGCGACGCCGCGTGGACGTATGTCTTTGGCCAACCGACCCCGATTGTGCGCACGCTTCTGGACGTTGGCAAAGAATCGCTTCGCCGGGGTGTCGCGGCACTCAAGCCAGGCAACACGCTGATTGCCTTCGCACGAGCCGTGCAGGGGTATGTCGAGGCAGAACAAGGCCTGCACCTGATCCGCGGGCTAGGCGGACACGGATACGGCCGGCGCTTGCACGAACCCCCTTTCGTGTCCAACACGGTACCCACTTATGCTGGCGAATGGCCCGATGCACACGAAATCTGCAAGCCAGGCATGCTTCTCGCGGTTGAACCCATGATTGGGATCGGGACCGGGCAAGTGGTTCAAGCCAAGGGGCAGTGGCCGATATATACCGCCGACGGCTCACTTTCGGCCCACCATGAGCATGATGTTCTCATCACTGAGAGTGGTCCAAAGGTACTCAGCGAGGGGCTGGATGAACTTGATGATGTTATTCCTATCTAATGCTGGCGTTATAAGATGAAATGCATTTTTTGATAGCGGGACGAGTTGATTGATTGGCTCGGTGGGTTGGCTCGATGAGTCGGCTGTGTCGGTCTATCGCAAGAGAATTAGCTGTAATCGTGCCATTGGCTAACTTGCGGGCTATTCTCAGACCCGTGGAACGCCGGATTGAACAGATCTTTCAACGTGGACGCGACGCAGGCCAAAGGCTCTTGTCGCCATTTGTCTGCGCTGGGCATCCTTCGCCGGGTGTGCTTGGCGGCATTCTGGGCGCGCTCGAACGAGGCGGCGCCGCGATGACCGAGATCGGCTTTCCATTCTCTGATCCAATCGCCGACGGGCCCACCATCGCCGCAGCCATGCACGAAGCTCTCGCCCGTGGCACGACCGCTGGCGGCGTGATGGACGAAGTCCTCAGTGCACGCGAAACCAACATGATCTCTGATCGCTTTGGATTAGTCGCGATGGTCAGCGTATCGATCGTGCACCGTGTCTCTCGCGCACGCGGCACACCTGCGGCGTTCATGGGCCGAGCCAAAGAATCCGGGTTTGATGCCGTCTTAATTCCTGACTTGCCATTGGAAGAAATCGGGCCTTATCGCGAAGCGGCTCTGGCGTGTGGGCTTGTATTCCCAATGCTCATATCAGCGACGACCACGCCACCGCGCATGGCGGAGATCGCCAAAGCCGCTACGGGCTTTATTTATCTCATGGCGCGGGTCGGGATCACAGGCGAACAAGCCGCTGCTCCTGAGGTTGCTGGGCTTGTCGCGCGAGTTCGCGGCGCGAGCAACTTACCGATTGCCTGCGGGTTTGGGATTTCGACTCCAGAACATGTTCGCGCGGTATCGCAGCACGCCGACGCGGTGATCGTCGGCAGCGCGCTGGTGCGTACGTTGAGCGATGCGCACCGTGCAGGGCATGATGTGCTTCGGGTCGCCGAGGATGAAACCCGTACGTTTGTAGCTGGGCTGGTTCCCGCAAGCTTGACTGGTCAAGCTCAGACTGATGGGCGTGCATGATTACTTGCAAAGGTTCGACATCTTGCAAAGCGCGCGAAATGGTTGATCGATCAAGCCAAGTTACTGACGCACGCGCACGCCGAGGCGGATCGCGTGACCTGCAACGCACGTTGGCATAAATGCCACGCCAAGCGTGCTTTGCTCGACTGGTGCGCCTGCAAGCCACCATCCAAGATTCAAATTAATCAACTCGAATTGATCCTGCTCATATCCAACCATAAATTCGGTTGGATTTGGACATGGTTAAACATTCGTCGATGAATGATTGCCAGAATCACGCTGAACAACCGAATCACGCTGGCAGAAACGCATACACCCGGCTACGTTCCCGCTTCCAACAGTCTTCACTCTCGTACACGACACACACACTTAGGCCAGCACTTTGCTCGCCCGATCACACAAGGAACACTCAATGTCGCACGATCCACATTTCTCTGGCTCCGCTTCGCATCAGTCTGTTGGAATGCCCGAAGGTACGCCCGCTCCTGGTTTACCCGGCTCGGTTCGCATCGAACAGTTGTTCGCGACCGACGTCTTCACCGAGCGCCAGATGCAGCAGCGCTTGCCCAAAAATGTCTTCAAGAAACTTCATCGCACTATCAAGCATGGCGAAGCCCTCGACCACGCTCTCGCGGACGTTGTCTCGGCGGCGATGAAAGACTGGGCAATGGAGCGAGGCGCGACTCACTACACCCACTGGTTCCAGCCACTCACCGGCTCGACCGCCGAAAAGCACGACGCATTTGTCGTTCCCGACAGCGAAGGTGGCGCGCTCACCGAGTTCACCGGCGACGCACTTACGCAGGGCGAGCCCGATGCCTCCAGCTTCCCCTCGGGTGGCCTTCGCGCCACCTTTGAGGCTCGTGGCTACACCGCGTGGGACTGCACCAGCCCCGTCTTTATCAATCGTTCCGGCGGCACCGCCACGCTGTGTATCCCCACCGCCTTCGTCTCGTGGACCGGTGGCGAAGCCCTCGACAGCAAGACGCCGCTGCTCCGCTCGATGGAAGCTCTTTCGGAACAGGCGATGCGGATCTTGAAGTTTTTCAAGGCCGACGCAAGCGTGACGCGTGTCACCGCGACACTCGGGTGTGAACAGGAATACTTCCTGATCAGCCGCGAAGACTTCTTCAATCGGCAGGACCTTCGTGTGTGCGAGCGTTCACTCTTTGGTGCGCGTCCGCCACGCCATCAGCAGTTGGAAGACCACTACTTCGGCTCGATCCCTCCTCGCGTGCTTGGGTTCATGTCCGAGGTTGAGCGCGATCTGTATCGCCTGGGCGTTCCCATCAAGACGCGGCACAACGAAGTTGCACCTTGCCAGTTTGAGATCGCGCCACTCTTTGAGACGGCGAACATCGCCTGCGACCATCAGATGCTGGTCATGGAAACCCTACGCCGCGTTGCGCCGCGATATGATCTGCATTGTTTGCTGCATGAAAAACCCTTCGCCGGGATCAACGGGTCGGGCAAGCATCTCAATTGGTCGATGAGCACGAACACGGGCGTGAACCTGCTTGATCCGCGCGACAACACGCATAGTAACATGCAGTTCCTGGTCTTCCTTGTCGCCGTGATTCGTGCGGTTGATATGCACGCTGAACTGCTTCGCGCGTCGGTGGCTTCGGCTGCCAACGACCACCGCTTAGGTGCGAATGAAGCACCTCCTGCGATCATCTCGATCTTCCTAGGCGACATGTTGAGCGACATCATCAATCAACTCGAAACCGGCCAGCCTAAGAGCACGATCAAGGGTGGCAAGCTCGACCTTGGCGCTAAGACCTTGCCCATGATCCCGCGTCACTCGGGCGACCGCAACCGCACCAGCCCCTTCGCGTTCACCGGTAACAAGTTTGAGTTCAGAGCCGTGGGCTCGTCGGCAAGCGTGAGCTGGCCCGCGACCGTGCTCAACACGATCGTGACCGAGAGCATGGACTTTGTAGCGACGCAACTTGAAAAAGAAGCGGGGAAGGACCCGAGCGACGCCAAGATGCAGGCCGCCGTGCGGTCGGTGTTGCAGAAGATCGTGAAGCAGCACAAGCGAGTCATCTTCGATGGCGACGGCTACTCCACGGAATGGCATGAAGAAGCAGCACGCCGCGGCATGGCCAACCACCGCGAAACCGTTTCGGCGCTCGCGACGCTCAGTAGCAAGAAGAACGCCGACCTCTTCAAGCGCTACAACGTGCTTAGCAAAGCCGAGTACGAATCTCGATGCCATATCTTCATAGAGAAGTACATCAAGCAGATCCAGATCGAAGGCGAGACCGCGCTGTTGATGTCGCGCACCATGCTTATTCCCGCGGCGATGCGTCACCAGACCCAGATCGCTGAAACCGTCGCCACGACCGAAGCGGCCGACGTTGATCCATCGCACATTCGCGATGCGCTGCAGGAGTTCTCGGGGCTTGTTCACAAGCTCCAGAAAGCAACGCAGTCGTTGGCCGATTCGCTGGAGCTCGCCGACACCGATCCGCTCGGGCACGCCAAGCATCTGCGTGATCACGTTCGCCCGGCGATGAAGGACCTACGTGTGATAGCAGACGAACTTGAAGGTATGGTCGCGGCGGATCTTTGGCCGATGCCAACGTATCAGGAAATGCTCTTCATCCGCTAAGGTGCCTGCTCACTTGTAGCTAATGGCGTGAAGCCAGGGGTTGTAGCCAATAGCTCTTGCGCTTAACTCATTCGCAACCCGACCAAGTTGGTAATCAAACATAAAACAATCGTCACTAACCCTCACGCACGCCCTGAGGGTTTTTCATATGATGGGTGCGTAGCTCGCGATTCAAACATGCACGAGCATGACCGAGCATGACCGAGCATGTACTCGAAAGACCATACAAATATTTGCACACATCCGAGGACGGCACCATGCGATTCGCGAACCACATATACGTCAACAGAAGCCGTGGACTTACGCGTGCGGCAATAGCAACAATATGTGCTGGGCACGTATTCGGTTACCCGTGTATCGCGATGCAGGATGCGTTGGCAGCTCCTCTAGTAACCGTGCCAATTGAACACCCTGCTGCACGAACGCTGAGTGTGTCAGCGTGGACGATCACCAATGTAACGACCTCGGCACGCTGGCCCTTGCGCACCGACGCCGTCGAAGCCACGATGACTAACGGCGCGTGGAACGTTCCAGCGTCAAACCCGAAAGCCGACGCGAACGAAACCGATTTGGAACCATTTGCCACCGCCGGCGGCTTGACGTGGAAACGTCTTAATTTGCCTGCGAGTTCCTCAACTACCACAACTACTACTTCCCCCACTTCAATCGTGATCCCCGGTGCGTTGATCGCGCAGGGGTACGCCCGGCTGCTGATCGAGCGCGACTTTGATTCCGTTGTGCTCCTGCACGGCCGCGGGCACTCCATGCTTCGCGTTAACGGAGAGCCACGCGCTGGCGACCCCTACGGGCACGGCTACTTGAAGATCCCGATCTATCTCAAGAAGGGTATCAACGAACTGCTCTTCGCTGGCGGTCGTGGCAACGTTACGCTCGACTTCCTCGAACTTGGATCAACATTCACTCCAACTCTTGCGCTCACCAGCGACGACTCCACACTCCCTGATCTTGTCGAAGGCATGCCCCTTGACGCGCCCATTGGCGTCATCGTTCGCAACGCAACCAATGACGCTACGCCGATGTTTGTGCCTGGCGAAGCAAACTCGCTCAACATTCGTACCCGCATCGGTACCGAAGGCGAGTGGATCTCTTCGCCTATCGGCGCTATCCAATCCATGACCATCCGCAAAATCTCGGCTCGCGTGCAAGCGGCTGCACCCACGGCCGAACTCCTTGAAGCAAAGTCTGTGCCGCTCACAATCGAGCTCGTTGACCAAGGCGCCGTGGTCTCAACATTGCAACTATCTATGCGCGTCATTCCAAAGCAAGCGGTACGCGCGGTGACCTATGTGAGCAACGTTGATGGAAGCACGCAGTATTTCGCCGTGCTACCCGCGGCAGACTCTGTCGACACTTCCGAAAGCGGTATGGCTGCTCAAGGCTTGCTTCTCTCCTTGCATGGCGCGAGCGTCGAAGCGATGAATCAAGCGTCGTCGTACGCCGCGAAGCCGAATCTTTGGATCGTTGCGCCGACGAACCGTCGTCCCTTTGGCTTTGACTGGGAAGATTGGGGCCGACGCGACGCGCTTGATGTGCTTGCGCACGCGCAGAGACTTTTTAAAATTGACCCCCGACGCGTCTACCTCACGGGACATTCGATGGGCGGGCATGGCACGTGGCAACTTGCGAGCATCTTCCCGGATCGTTTCGCGGCCGCAGCCCCGAGCGCAGGGTGGGAATCCTTCGCGTCCTATGGCGGGTGGATGCCAACTTTGCCCGAGGGTTCGGATGGCGCACAAGTACAAGACATCTTTCGACGCTCAGCCGCGACGAGCCAAACCGCACTACTCAAAGAGAATCTTCGCGACAAACCAATCTACATTTTGCATGGCGACGTCGATGACAACGTGCCCGTCGCCCAAGCCCGCACCATGCGCGAACTACTCACCGGCATCGCTTCGCCACTTGAGTATCACGAACAACCTGGCGCGTCGCACTGGTGGGACGATGAAGTAGGCCCCGGCGCCGCGTGTCTGGATTGGCCCGGTTTCTTCAAGCTGTTTAATGAGCACACGCTCCCCAATCAAGAAGAAATCTCGCGCGTCACATTTGCAACGCTCGACCCGGCAATCTCAGGCACACGTAATTGGATTACCATCGAGCAACAGCTAAGCCCAGGCACACTGAGCACCATCGACGCGAGCGTCGAAGGTGAAACCCTCGTCGTCACGACGGTCAACGTTCGGCGGTTTTCAGTGAACCTGACCGAGCCCGTTGGATCAACCGTCATTGATGGCTACGAACGCTCCGGCACTTCATTCGTCAAGCGGGCAATGCCCAGCAAGTCCAACATCATGGAATGGGAAGCCGGGTTCCTTCCCGCGACCCAGCGCGGCGGCTCACACAGCGGCCCCTTCAAGCGAGCCTTTGATCGCGATGCCATACTTGTCTTCGGAACCATTGGCGCGCCACAGGAAAACGCGTGGGCTCGCGCCAAAGCTATCTACGACGCTGAAACCTTCGCGTATCGCGGCAACGGCTCTTTCGAAGTCGTGAGCGATGTTGTGTACGCAGATTGGATTTCTCAGTCTGGTAGCGCCGCAATGAATCGAAACGTCATCCTCTATGGCAACAACGACACCAATGCGTTGTATTCGCGCTTGCTGGGTAGCGAGCCGTCGCGAGTAAATCCTGTGTTCGTCTCAACAAGTAAGATCTCTCTCATCACGAGTGACAACACGAAGCGCGAAAT
>JBBRGG010000157.1:0-8682 GCA_038240875.1 Phycisphaerales bacterium
CTTGCGCGACAAGTGGAAACGCTTACATTGAGGGCGAACGAAGCCGAGGCCAACGCGCTTCGCGTTAACGCTGCCCTCTCCGCCGACGTGGTGGCGGCGATACCGAACCTTGCGGTGATCGAAATTGATAAACTTTCCGGACCAAGCGCGAGCGACACGACTTCATTCCCTGTGTTTGTGCGCACGCTTGATGCACGTCGGCGATTCATCCAGGTCGTGGGCACGCTCACAGTTCGTGCGTGGGCGTATCCCTCCGGGACGTTTGCCGCGGCTGGATCAAAGCCCATCGCCGTCGCGAGCGTTGACATTGCTGTCCCTGCAAAACTCACGCCTTTAGAGTTGCGCGAGGCGTATCGCAGCGGCGTGATGGGGACGCATTATCGTGTGGAGTTGGCCGTGATCGGTCTACAGAAATTGCGAAATGGGCAGGCAAATGGGCAGGCAAATGGGCAAATAAGTGGGCAAGACATCGTGATCTCTGTGGCGTTTACCGATGCCTTGACAGGGAAGACATACGAAGCAAATAGGAAGATCCCTGCCCGAGTGCCGAGCGCGGCGGGTGGCAAGTGGCCATAATGCTGGAATGTCCGATGGCTCGCCAACTGAAGATAGTGACGTGAACCAGCCGCCACCGGGGGACCCGCGTACGCGGAAGCGTGATGATGCGCTGACACGGCTGGCGATGGATGTCGCGTCGGGGGGGACGGATTCGAGCGGTTCGTTCGCCGAGCTTGATGGGAAGCTTCGACCAGCTCTCGCGCGGATGTATCAGTCGCGAGTGGGGGCGAATCGAGAACTTGCTGAAGACTTGGCGCAGCGAGCGATTGTCGGGGTTTGGGAAGCGTTGCGGACAAGGCGATTTGACCCGACTCGTGCGTCTATATCAACGTATGCGTACGCGGTGGCGCACCGGGTTTGGCTGGTGCACGCGCGTAAGGCTTCGCGGACCAAGTCGCTATCGCAGCAGGATCAGGACGACGAATCGCAGAGCGCGGGCACAAGGCCCAGCGGCATTGAGAGTGCCGAACGCGATGAAGATGTGGCGGCGATGTTGCAAGCGGTTCGCGCGTGCGTCGCCGGGCAGGTGCAGCCGGGTGCGGATGCAGAGGCCAGTTCTGTGCGCACACTCTTGACCGATGAGGATCGGTGGCTGCTTGCGGCGATCGGGCGCGGCGTGACGGATCGGGAATTGGCCAAGCGGCTCAAGATCGCCCCGAGCAGTGCGCATGCGCGAAAGCGGTCGGCGTTAGCAGCGTTGGGGCGAGCCTTGGCTGCGCTTGGGTTTACTTCAAAGCCTGTGGAAACGAGTAGTTTTGGTGTAAACGTGGATCATTCTCGGACAGCGAGAATCGCCGAGCGCGGCGGTCTCGGCATGCAATCAAGGAGTGAAGAGGCTTCAACACAGATTGCTTCACAGACAAAGTCGTTGAAATTGCGGTTGGCTGAAGAGGATGAAGAAGGCATAAGGCAATAGGCAAAGGCAAGGCAAGGACACGGCAGTCGGCAATCGGCGGATCAAGCACAATCGAAATGCCTTCTCTCGGAGAGAGGGGGTATCCAAAGCAAGGCAAAGGCTATCAAGTAGAACGCCATGAACGACAATCGCATTGACATGCCGACGCAGATGGATACAGACACGTTGATGTCGGTGGTGGTGATGGCGCAGGAAGCTGAAGCGTTGGAGCGAGACGCGCTTGGGCTTTTACGTGTTACAGATTTGGACGCGCCGAGTGCGGCGTGGGTTGGGTATTCGGCTGCGATGAAGTTTGGAATGAAGCGTGGCTTGGAGTTTGTGCCCAAAGCTTCGGTCTTTGTTACAAAGGCGCGTACGCCTTTGGCGTGGCATGCGAAGGTAGCGGGGTTTGTGGCCGCCGCGGCGGTTGCGTTGGGTGTTGGGCAGGCGATGTGGACGAGTGACAGGTTCGAGTCAGCGACGCCAAGTAACAAGGCGAGTTCTGGCAGTAACTTTGCGCGGGTGAATTCGTTTGTGCATGCGGATCTAGCGCAAGAGGCTCAGGAGCGGCTGGGGTGGTTGAGGCCAACGAGCGTGTCGGTGCCTCGTGAGTTTGCAGCGGGATATGGAAATCGGATGGGCATTCGACTGACGCCTATGGAAACCAGGTTGGGTGAAGGCGGTGGCGGGAACGGTTTTGATGGCTTCAATTACGGCTTTACATCAGGCGGGCGCGAAGAAGAGCGGTCGATGGTGCTCGCGGTGTTCCGAGACAGTAATGCGCCAGGGTGTGATTGCGTGAGGGTGCAATCGGGCTTTATTTGTGGCGGGCAGAAGTTGAATGACTTAGATCACTCAGACCTTGTCACCGCGGCGATGGAAGGCCAGTGCATGGATGGGGCACAGACGGTTTCGGTCTTTGCACTTTCGGGGCCGATTGGGCTGTTGCCCAAGACGCGAGAGGAAGCAGAGGCGTTGGCGATCATGCTGGCGGACTTGCCTTGGGAATGCTTGATGAACGACTCGTGCGTGCAGCACATGGTTGCAGCGTGCCTGCCTGGGGGCGTGTCGATGGTGAGCAAGACGCTCGCGCTGAATTAAGTAGACTCTGATTGCTTACGCCTCGGCGACGCAGGCGGCGATGTCTGCCGCGAGTTCGGCGCCGGACATGGAATCGAGAGGTGCGTTGCGCCAAACGATGCCTAAGCCTGCTCCTGAGGGTGAGTCGTAGCGTGGGATGACGTGGAAGTGGACGTGCTTGACATCTTGATGGGCAAGGACGCCGTTATTTTGAAGGATGTTGTATGCGTCGGTGCCTGTGGCTTTCATGACACCACGGCAGATGCGTGGAAGAGCACGGCCGATGGCTGCGGCGACGTCGGAAGAGAGCTGGTCGATGCGTTCGGCGGGTTCTTTGGGGATGACCAGCGTGTGGCCACGGCTTAATGGAAAGATGTCGAGGAATGCCAGGACATAGTCGTCTTCATAGACGCGATGGCAGGGGATCTCGCCTCGGATGATCTTGGTGAAAACCGTCTCGCTCATGCGAGCATCGTACCAGATCAGCGAGCCACTTTGCGAGTAGTTTCGATTGTGAATTGTGGATTGTGGCAGGGAACTACACTGTGTGCGTGACTGCACACACGACCGATTCTGGGGCTGGTAATGAGCCAACTGGTGGCGGGCCAACCGGCGGCAGGCCAGCTGGTGGCGGGCTGAGGCCTTTGCTGGGCATACCAAACGCGAGTCCAAAGAGGATTAAGGCGTTGCCTTCGTTGGTGGCGAGCCAGATCGCCGCGGGCGAGGTGGTGGAGCGACCAGCGTCGGTGGTGAAGGAATTGGTCGAGAACGCGCTGGACGCGGGCGCGAAGCGGATCGTGGTTGAGCTTGTCCAAGGCGGGATTGAGCTGGTGCGGGTGGCGGATGATGGAAGCGGGATGCCTGCCGAGGACTTGCCTTTGGCGGTGATGCCACATGCAACAAGCAAAATCGCGGACGTTTCAGATTTGGATCACATCGCGACGCTTGGGTTTCGTGGCGAGGCACTTGCGTCGATTGCGTCGGTGTCGCGGTTGTCGATTCGTTCGCGGACGCGAGACGATATTGGTGCAAGCGTGCTCACGGGCGAGGGCGATCGCTTCGAGGCGATCAAGCCGATGGCGGGGCCGGTGGGGACCGAGACCCGCGTAAAGAATTTGTTCTTTAACACGCCAGCGCGAAGAAAGTTTTTGCGGACGCCTGGGACGGAGCAGGAACGATGCGTTGAGGTGGTGAAGGACATCGCGATGGCGCATGCGGGGGTTGGGTTTGTGATGGAGTGTGATGGGCGCAAGGTGTTGGATGTACCGATGGGTCAGACGGCGAAGGATCGCGTGCTCGCGATTGTGGGCATCGATCTTGCGACGCAGATTATGGATGTTTCAGCAGATGCGTTTGATGATGCGCGAGGGGTGACGCTGTGGGGCGTGGCGGGGCTGCCTTCGATTGCACGAGGGACGGCCAAGGCGCAGCGGTTCTTTGTAAATGGGCGGGCGGTGCGTGATCGAACGATCATGCACGCGGTGAACGAGGCGTATCGCGGGCTTGTTGAGCCTGGTCGGTATCCGATGGTGGTGTTGCTGGTTGAAATGTCCCCTGAGGGCGTTGATGTGAATGTGCATCCGGGAAAGGCGGAGGTACGGTTTCGTGATTCGTCGATGGTGCACTCGGTGGTGTATCGCGCGGTGCGAGAGGCTCTGCAGCGAGCGGATCTGACGCCGACGTTGGGCTCGCTGAAGTCGACGTTTGGCGGAATGGGGAGTGGGCTAAAGGGCGGACTAAATGAGAATTTGAATGGAAATATGGCTGGAGTTGGCGGGTTTGCGGGCAGTGGCGGAAATAGCGGAAGTGGAAATAGCGGCGGGTACAACGCGGCGGAATCGCGGGTAGCGATGAACACGTTTATAGAACGGCTACGAACAGCTCCGGGTGCGGGTGGGGTTGGTGGAGGTGGCGTGCCGAGTGTTGAAGAGCTGCGGTCGGCGGTGCGTGGGCAGGATGCGCGCGACGGGTTTGGAAATGAACCAAGCAACACGCAACGCGCAGATGAGTTGATGGAAGCAGGGCCGAATGCAGGGCCGAATGCAGGGCCTTTCGCAGACTCTTTCTCAGGCTCTTTCTCAGGCTTGGCGGAAGGCACAAGCAGTGGCGAGATGCGGGGCGAGATGCGGGCGCCGATGCCGATGCAACGAGTGTTGCAGGTGCACAAGTCGTATTTGGTGACGCAAGATGAGCAAGGCGTGGTCATCATCGATCAGCACGCGCTGCACGAGCGAGTGATGTTCGAGTATTTGTTGGAGCGAGTGAATGATCGCGGGCTAGAGAGCCAGCGGCTGCTTGCGCCAGCTGTGGTTGAGGCTTCGCCGATTGCGATCGAACGGCTGGGTGAATTGAAGGGATTGCTCACGAGGTTGGGGTTGGAAGCCGAAGCGATGGGGCCGACGACGGTTGCGGTGCATGCGTTCCCGACGTTTTTGTTTGATCGTGGCGTCGATGAGGCGGAGTTTGTGTCGGGGCTATTAGAGCGTGCGTCGGATGAACGGTTTATCGCAAGCGCGAAGGCGGGCGGCGAAGAAGCGATGCGCGACGTGCTCGACATGATGGCGTGCAAAGCTGCGGTGAAGGCGGGAGACAAGCTGAGCGATGGCGAGTTGATGGAGTTGACGCGACTGCGCGATTCGGTGGAGCGTTCGAGCAATTGCCCGCATGGCCGTCCGACGTCGGTGCGGCTGACGATTCGTGAGCTGGACAAGCTGTTTGGGCGAGGGTGAGTATTGCTTGCTTGTCACGCACTCGAATACGCTTGTGCATGAGCACGAATGAGGAAGCCGGATCGAAAGCCGATTTGAAAGCCAATGCGCAATCCAATTCGCGAAGCTCGTCAACGTGGCTGGCAACGTTCGAGGTTGTGCATGCGGCGGGGCTCGCGCTTTGGATGGGCGTACTGGTCATGTCTGGCGTGGTGGCGGCGGTCGCGTTTCCGACGATGAAGAGGCTTGACCCGAAGCTGCCTGGGTTTGAGGCGGTGGGAGAGCATTGGAAGATCGCCGCAGGAAGTGTGGCGTTTCGTGTGTTCACGATCTCGGACGCGTTGCAACTTGTGTGCGTGATCGTGACGCTGGCGACGCTGGGCCTGGGGTTGTCGCTGCGATCCAAGGAACCAAATGGCGTGAAGTCGGTGCTGCTCGCGGGGCGAGCGATCTTGATGAGCGTGGCGAGCGGGTTGGTGGGATATCAGTTGTTCGTGCTCGGCCCTCGGATGTCGGAGAACATCGCGAAGTACTGGGCCATTGCGCGAGAAGGAAAGGTTGAGCTTGCCAGCGCGGCACAGGCGGCGTTTGAGGTGGACCACCCGACGGCGTCGAGTGTGCTTTACGCAACGCTCGCGTGCGTTGTGGTCATGTTGGCGTGTGTGATCATCCAATCGCGCGGGTTGGGTAGAGGTGCTTTTCGAGCGCGTGCGGGGGGCGGGGCATGAGCACGAAGAAAGCCAGTAGTCAGGCAAACGAGAATGCTCGTTTGAAGGCCATCAAGAAACCTAGCTCAGAGGCCAGCTCGAAGGTCAGCTCGAAGGTCAGCTCGAAGGTCAACATGAATGAGACATCACCATCTCGTTCCAAGGCTCAGCAAAGCAGCTCAACCAAGCCAGCGCGTGTAATCAATCCAAAGCAATCGCGTTCGCCAAAGCATGCTTCCAAAACGATGCCTAAAGCCAAACGCGTGAAGCAGATGTACGACGATGTGCCGATGCAGTTGCCTGTGCTTTCGGCGGCATACACAGCACGTGCGGCGGAGTTGTTGGCCACGCTTCGCGAGCACTATCCAAACGCGCACTGTGAGCTTGATCACTCCAGTTCGCACGAACTATTAATCGCGACAATCCTCTCGGCACAGACCACCGACGTGAACGTGAACAAGGCAACGCCCGCGTTATTCGAGCGGTTTCATACGCCTTTGGATTATGCCAACGCGACGCCCGAAGAGATCGAGCCGTATGTCAAGAGCCTGGGGTTTTTCCGCAACAAGGCGCGAGCGGTACACGAAGCCATGAAGGCGGTGTGCGAACAGTTTGGCGGCGAAGTGCCCAAGACGATGGACGAGTTGCTCACGCTGCGAGGAGTCGCTCGCAAGACGGCCAACGTCGTGTTGGGGAATGCTTTTTCAGTCAACGTTGGCGTGGTGGTAGACACGCACGTTGAGCGACTATCGGGGCGGCTTGGGCTTAGGCCCAAGGACGCGACGGTGCAACAAATCGAGAAGTATTTAATGGCACAGTTTCCGCGAGACAGTTGGTGCGACCTGTCGCACTTGCTGATTTTTCATGGTCGTCGCGCGTGCAAGGCGAGCGGGAACGCGAAGAACAAGCCTTGCGCGGAGCACGCGATCTGCAAGCGGTTTGGCGAATGTTGTGAGCTAAAACGAGTTTAAACAACGCTCGAGTACGTTGGGCGAGACGACTTCTCTTTGGAAGCAGGCTTGTCGGCTTCTTGGGCACGGCCCCTCCTACATTTCCTCTGAGTTGGTAATCCTTTGTCGCTCGCCGTTGGAGTAGTTATGCCTGTCACGTTCAAGCACCATCGCCTGTCCAACGGCCTGACGATTGTCGGCGAAGTTGACCCTGCGGCCCACACGTCGGCGGCGGGTTTCTTCGTCAAGACCGGTGCGCGCGACGAAGCGCCAGCGCTCATGGGCGTAAGCCACTTTCTTGAGCACATGATGTTCAAAGGGACAGAGACGTTGAGCGCAGATGAGTTGAATCGCGCGTTTGACGCCATCGGCGCGCGGAACAATGCGTACACCAGTAATGAGATGACCTGCTTTTATGCGCAGGCGCTGCCCGAGCACATGCCAAGGATCGTGGAGTTGCTTGGAACAATGATGCGACCAGCGTTGCGCGACGCCGACTTTACGATGGAACGAGGCGTGATCCTCGAAGAGATCGCGATGTACAAGGACAATCCATTCTGGATTTTGTACGAGTCGTGCGTTGAAAAACACTTTGGTGCGCATCCGTTGTCGCATCGCGTGCTGGGGACGACCGAGACAATTACGGCGCTGGCGCGCGATGAAATGGCGGGGTACTTTGACAAGCGGTACGCCGCGGACAACACGGTGGTCTCGCTGGCGGGGCGCGTGGACTTTGAGGCTACGTGCAAGCAGATCGAAGGGTTGTGCGCGGCGTGGCCCGCGACCGGGCCCACGCGCGACGCGTCAAGGCCCACGCTGGTTGGTGGCGAATTTGCAATCACCGACCCCAAGTTGGAACGCGGCTATTTGCTCGCGCTATGCGATGGGCCAAGCTCGTCGGACCCAAGGCGGTACGCGGCGGCGCTCTTGGCGCAGGTGCTTGGGGCGGCGGACAACAGCCGGTTCCACTGGGCGCTGATCGAGCCAGGGCTCGCGGATGAGGCGCAAGCGTCGTTTGATCCGCACGATGGCTTTGGCGAGTTTTTCGTGTTTGCTTCGGGTGATCCAGAGAACCTCGACGAGATCTGGGAAGTCATCCAGCGCGAGCTTGTTAACCTAATCGCATCGATCACGCAGGATGATTTGGCACGACTGGTCAACAAGATTGCGACAGCTGCCACCGTCGGTGGCGAACGCCCCGGCGACCGCATGCAGCGGCTCGGGCGGCAATGGACGTACCTTGGTGAATATGCGTCGCTGGAAGAAGAGCTGGCGAAGATTCAGGCGGTAACGCTGGATGATCTGCGGGCGATCCACAAGGCGTATCCATTCACGCCTGTGACGGTTGGAAGGCTGGGGCCGAAGTAAGAAGACAGTAAGAAATCAAGATGCATCGAACGGCTCACGCTTCACGATCCACGACTCGCGACTCACGGCTCGGGCTCTTCATTCTTTCGCTTCGACGAACGCCGATAGAGCTGGCATTTCTCTGCCTACGACTTCACGAAGGTACAACGCGAGTAGTTTGCCCGCGCGTTCATACGCGATTGCCGGGGCCTCGTTGGTCGGGCCGCTGCTCTTTGATGGTGGGGGCGAATCAAGCAGGCGAAGCAGTTCGACGGTTTCTCGGCGGACTCGCCACGCGTCGTTGCTGCGGTCGTTGGCGATCAAGCCACCCAACCTCGATGAAAATCCAAAGGTTGCGGCGGGTTCGAGCATAAGGCCTGTTGCTACATCGCGTGTGAGCTCGGGTTTGTGGCCGGTATCGTCGAGGGCGGTCCAAA
>JBBRGG010000158.1:0-8670 GCA_038240875.1 Phycisphaerales bacterium
AACGGGACTGACTTCTGGCACTTTAGGTTGGGTTTGTGGGCGGATTGTCCTCTGAAACGGCACGTGAAGAATGGCGCAAACGGTATTTCAACAGACTGAACTAATGCAAACCACCTATGCAAACCCAATTACCGCCGCCGCCAACGGTCTCGCCGTCTCTCCGCGAAGACGACGGGTGGCACTACTATCCACGTGTTAGAATTGCTTTGCATTCGTGCCATTAGGATCGCTTCGATCCTAATGCTCTCGAAGACATTACGTACTGGCTTTGTGTCCTCAGCAAAGCGTACTACTGCCTTTTGCACGTACCACTTCGCGATGGTCACGAGCACTTGAGGTTCAAGCCATGTCTTCGACACCGTGACGACGTACGACGCGTTTCTCCGCTCGACCAGACGCAGGAAAGGCGAGATCGGCTCGTCTGGCAACCTAACCCAAAGGTCCATCGACCTGACCGCTAACGAGCGGCATAACCAAACCATCACCCGCGACCTTCGTGGCAACATCGCGTCTGATCTATTCGACCACAACGCCGACGATGATGGCGTTGACGCGCCAGACTCGATGTCCTAGGGCGAGATGGATGATACCCGCACATTCAACAAACGCAACGAGCTGCGGACGCGCGTGGTTAAGAACTCTTCCAATATCCTAACCGGCAAGACTGTCATCCTCACTACGATGAGAATGGCAACCTCACCTCCGACGGCGAGAAGTTTGATTACACCTACAACCTGTCAATGACCTGCCCTTGACCCGACTTGTCCTTACCTCTGTACCAGTCACTACGAGAATTGGCGCATTGTACTGGACGCGCGCATGATGCGTGTCGCCCCGCGTTTAGTGCAAATACAAAGCAGCACAACATGTGTACGCCGCACTGCATTTGGACGTCACATCAACTATCCACCACCAGCCGCCGCAACCTCCAGCCACAACCGCTAACCATTACTGCCCTTTCAACCCCATGGGCACGATCTCCATCGGCTGGTTCGCGCTGGTTGCAGATTCCTTCAGGCCATCTTGCCCGCCATATTGCCCGCCAATTTTAACCTGGTTCTTTACCTCGTTCGCCGCATTCTTCGTCGGCAGCGACTTCACGCCAGGCGTGTACCGCCCCGCGTCTGTCGCTGATTCGATCACGAACATCCCAAACATCGAAACCGTGATTACGCCTCCCGCCGACACAACCGCCGCGATAGTTCGGCCGCGGAAAGGCGACAGCCGCGTCTCTTCCGCATCCGGGTCCGTCTTTTCCGTCAACGGCGCAAACGCCAGCCGCAAGTAATAGAACGCCGCAATCGACGAGTTGATCCCCATCCAAATTACCAAAGGCAACTCATCCGACGCGATCGCGCTCGTGAACAAAGGCAGCTTGCCAAAGAACCCAAGCAGTGGCGGCAAGCCCAACAAACTCAAGCTACAAATCACCATCGACCATCCAAGCGCCGGGTGCCTGCCACACAAGCCTCGCAAGTCCGAAACATTCTCAACCTCGCGCACAATCCCATCAGCCCCAGGCTTGCGTTCAATCGCCGCGAGCACCGCAAACGTGCCGACGTTCATCACGCCGTAACACAGCAAGTAGAACAGCACCGCCGCGATGCCGCTCTGCGTGAACGAGCCATTGCCCGGCCCCGCGATAATGCCGACGATCATGTACCCCGAGTGCGCAACAGACGAATACGCCAAGATCCGCTTCACGCTCGTCTGCATCAGCGCGAGCACATTGCCCACCAGCATCGTGAGCGCCGCAATGATCCACAGCATCAGCCGTACAACCTCAGGCAATTCCGTACCAACAGAACTAATCCGCGTTGTCGACGCGAGCATGCTCCCGGCTTCGGGCACATACCGCCAACCAAAGGTCGCACATAAAAGTAAGATCGCGATAAAGCCCGCAGTCTTTGGCACAAACGCAAGGAACCCCGACACCTGCGGCGCCGCGCCCTGGTATACATCGGGCGTGTAGAAGTGCATCGGCACCGCCGCAATCTTGAAGCACAGCCCAAGAATCGACAGCAGAATACCCGCCATCGCAATCCCGTTAATCCCGTCGTTGGTGAAGACCTCGTGAATCTTGTTGAGGTTGGTCGTTCCCGTGCCGCCATAGATCAGCGCGAACCCATACAAGAAAACCGCTGCTCCCAGCGCGCCTAGGAAGAAATACTTGACCGCCGCCTCACGCCCGCGCAAGCGTGGCGTCGAAATCGCCACCATGATGTACGTCGGCAGGCTCGTCAACTCCAGCGCCAAGAACAGCCAAATCAAATCGTCCGCGCCCGCGCACAGCATCAACCCCGTCAGCGAGAAAAGATAAAACGCATAAAACTCGGCTCGATTGCTTCGCAGCGGATCAAACCGCGCTCGACCACTCGCGATCAACTCTTCATCTTCCCGATCAACCGTTCCCTCAAGTGCGAGCAACAACATCAACCCCACCGCCGCAATCATGCACTTGACATAAGGCACTATGTCCGGCATCAACAACTGCCCCGCACGCTCAGGATGCGGTAACGCCGCAAGCTCCGCACCCGTCGGCGTAACCAGCGCCGCCAACACACCCGCAACAACCACGCCAAGCCCCGCGACAACCGCAGTCAACTTTCGCGTCGCGAGCGAACGAGACAGCCCTATCACCATCACAACACATGTCGTAACAAACAACGCAATCTCAGGCCAAAGATACGGCAGGCGATCAATCACTTCGGTGCCTCCACAAGAGTCGCAGGCGACACAATACTCTCCGAGTGAACCGCAGCTTTCGCCGGAATCAGCTTGGGAGCGCCCCCGGGAATCGTTGGTGGTGCAACCGGGCCCTTTGCACGAGCCGTCTCGATATACAACACTGTCTGCGCCACCGGCGCTTCCAACGCCTTGATCACCGGCGCCGGATACACACCAAGGAAGACGCACAAAGCCGCCAAAGGAACCAGAGTCAAGATCTCGCGACGATTCAAATCTGGCGGCAACACGCCTAGCCCATGCGCATCTTTGCCATGTGAATCGTGACGATGCGCATCATGCCCATGCCCAACACCATGCCCAGCTGGCTCTTTCAGTGGCCCCCACACCATCTTACCCGTCATGTACAACAAGTAGATCGCCGCAACAATCATCCCGCTACCAGCAACCAGCGCGAACCAAGGGCCAAGCTCGCCAAACGTGCGTCCCGGCGCGCCTGTGCCCGCCGAACCCCACACGCCACTACCCCAAGAGCTGCTCGCCTGAAAAGTGCCGAGCAAGCATAAAAACTCACTCACAAATCCATTGAGCCCAGGCAAGCCCACCGACGCCATCACGAAGAAAACCATGAACGTCGACCAGATCGGCATCTTCGCCGCCAATCCGCCAAGCTCCTTCATCGACCGCGTGTGATATCGCTCGTAGACCATGCCGATGAGCAGGAACAACGCGCCCGTCGACAACCCGTGATTCAGCATGTACAGCACCGAGCCCATGATACCGTTTGGGTTCAGCGCGGCCATCCCAAGCACACAAAAACCCAAGTGCGCCACCGACGAATACGCAACAAGTTTCTTTACGTCCGTCTGGACCCAGCAAATCAGCCCGCCATACAAAATGCCGACAATGCACAAGCTCGCAAGCAGCGGCGCATATTCAATCATTGCCCCAGGCACAATCGGGAACGCAAAGCGGTAAATCCCATACGTGCCCAGCTTCAAGAGCACGCCCGCGAGCAAGACCGAGCCCGCCGTCGGCGCCTCGGTGTGCGCCAAAGGCAGCCACGTATGCACAGGGAACAAGGGCACCTTCACCGCAAAGCCCATCAAGAGCGCGAGCAATACCCATGCCTGTTCCTTCGAGCTAAGCGACTCTGCCGAGCGGATCAAGATTTCAATATCAAAGGTCCATAACCCACCCGCATGGAACTTGGCGTGATGCCACGCGACATACACCAACCCCGCCAGCGCGATTACCGAGCCGGTAAACGTGTACAGGAAAAACTTTGTCGCGGCTTTGCGGCGATTCGTCGAGCCATATAAGCTGATCAGCACATACATCGGCGCGAGCGTGAATTCAAAGCAGGTGTAGAACAAGATCAAATCGCGCGACACAAACACGCCCGCCATCGCCGCCTGCAGCACCATCAAGCAGCAGTAATACGTGCGTAAGCGCTCGGTGATCGCGGTCGTGCTGGCCATCACGCAAATAGGCCCAAGCAGCCCTGTCAGCATGAGTAGCAACAGGGAAACCGAATCAACGCCCACCTTGAGGCTCAGCCCAAGCTGAGGCAGCCACATCATGGTTTCGCTTGTTCCAAGCTGGAACTTCGCCGCGTCGCCCCAGTCAAACTGGAACGCAGCGAAACCGATCACCGCGACTTGCGCCAGCGCGCCTACAAACGCGATCATCCGCGACATGCCCTTTGGCGCAGCGGCAATCACCGCGCACGCGAGCAGAGGAACCAGAATCGTCAGGAGCAGGAGCACCGCGTTCCTTCCTTCTTGAGCCGTAAATCAGGACATCGACGCGCTACGAACAATCAGACATAAACAATTGACCTAGTCAAACTTCGCATACCTAACTTCTTATTCTCACCATCACATCCCCACTCTCACATCGTCGTCACCAGCAACACCAGCACGATAATCACTGCTATACCACCAGCCATGCCCGCGGCGTACCCATGAATCTCGCCATTCTGGCTCGGCCGCAACACCGTGCCAACCGCACGCGGGATCACACCAACCAAGTTGACCAGCCCATCAATCACATACTGATCAATCAGCGAGAAGACTCGCGCAAGCACCTTGAGCGGATTACGAATCAATGCGTCATAAATCTCATCCACATACCACTTGTTTCGCGCATATACCGCCACCTTGCCAAACAAAGGCACGAGCGCGTCCGCTCGCGATCGCGCCGCAATCGTGCGCGAACCCAGGAACAAACCCTGCCACCCCTTGGGCCCGTGCAGGATCGCTGCAATCGCGATCCCGATAAAGCCAACCGCCGCCGAGACAAAGTACATCGCCTTGTGTGGATCAAGCCCTAAGAACGTGCCATTGGCCGTGTGCCCATCACCATGCCCCGCGCCAATGGCGCCAATGGCGTTACTCGGGCCATCATGCACCGCAAGTGGCACAGCCGCTGATGACTGCGCCACCATTGTCCCAGCCCAGCCACCATAAACGCCGGGCGTGCCACCGACAAAGTACAACGCCGCACTCGCAATCGTCGCAAGCATCAGCGTTATCATGACGATCTTCATCGCAGCGCCAGGCGGATGCGGGTCAAACTCTTCAGTGGTTGGATCAAAGTCTCGCAGGGCACCATGACTCATAGCTTCGACGGTTCCATGCCCAGATTGCCCATGCCCAGAATGCCCGTGCCCAGAATGCGAACTGAACTCTTCCAAGCTCTCGCCCTTGGGGTGACGGCCTAGATCAATCAATTCCACATCTTGACCCGGCGTAAATTCCTTCGGTCCGACATACACGCGGAAGAACGTCCGAAACGTGTAATACGCCGTCATCCCCGCAGTCAAGAGCAAAATCCACGCGATCCACTGCGAGCCAGCAATCTGCCCCGGCGTCGATGCAAACGCGCCCGCCAGAATCACATCCTTCGAGAAATACCCCGCAGTAAAGGGCACGCCTGAAAGGTTTATACTCCCGATAAACATCCCGATCCCAACAATCCCAAACCCCTTCATCCACGCCACTCCCGACATCTTCCGTAAGTCAAGCTGCCCGCCAAACCCGTGCATGACAGCACCTACACACAAAAACAGCGTCGCCTTGAAGAACGCATGCGTAAACACATGGAACGCCGCCCCCTCTGGAGCAAGCACGCCCAACGCGGCAAACATAAACCCTAGCTGCGAGATCGTCGAATAGCCCATCACACGCTTGATGTCGAAAATCGCCATCTCAATGGTCGCGGCCCAAAGCGCCGTGATTGCCCCCGACCACGCGACAAACGACAACACAATTCGCGCATCATCGATCGTGTAAAGCGGATACATCCGGGCAATCAGGAACACGCCCGCCGTCACCATCGTCGCAGCATGAATCAGCGCCGACACAGGCGTCGGCCCTTCCATCGCATCAGGCAACCACACGTAAAAGAAGATCTGCGCACTTTTGCCAAACGCGCCAATCGTGAGTAAGAGTGGAATCACCCACTCGATCCAAGTCCCGTCGAGCACCGCGCCCTTGCCATCCACGCCCGCACGAATCATCTCAAAGAGGGGTGCATATTCAACCGTTCCGAATGCTACATACACCGACATTAACCCAAGCAACAGGAACAAGTCCGCGATGCGATTGACGATAAACGCCTTCTTCGCCGCCGCCACCGCCGCATCTCGCTTGTAAAAATAACCAATCAACAAATATGAACACAGGCCCACGCCTTCCCAACCAAGGAACATCAACACCAGGTTGTCGGCCATCACCAAGCTCGCCATCGAGAACACAAACAAGTTGAACGCCGCGAAGAACCTGCAATACCCAAGCCCAACATCATGGCTCATGTACTCGCTGGCGTACAACGCGATCATCGTCGCAAGGAACGTGACGAACAACATCCACATGACCGTCAGCGAATCGAGGTAAAACCCAAAGCTCGCCTTGAAATGCTGATCGCCATTGCTCGTGACCTGATTCGTCCACGATAGATCCAGCCACGTGTACACGTGCGTGACCATCACGCGCGGGGACTCATTGCCCATGAAATACTGCAGGAAAATCGCCAGTATCACCGCAAAGCTCGCGGCGAGCACGCCCACCGTCAAATATGCAGGCAGCTTGCTCTTGACCTTGAACGCCGCGAAAAGCCCGCAGAGCACAAACCCCAGCAAAGGCAGCAGCGGCACCGCCATAGCCCACAAAGGCCCGGTCTCGATTTTCACGCCTATTGGCCCGGCGTGGCTAGCGACATCCCCGGCAGCATTCGCCGCGCCATTTGCTATTTCAGGTGCGAGCGCGCTGAGCGATGCCGACGCCGTCTGCGTTACCGCGTTCCACATGTTCATCAAGACGGTCGTCACTCGCTACCACTCTCTCGTGCGCTTCGGGACGAACCCCGCGAGGGCTCAACTCTCGTAGATTGCACGTCTGGAACTTCTGGGTATCAACTTCGCTGCCAAAATCCTTGGCCAAACCCAACCTGACTCAACCAACCCGACTCAACCAAACCGACTCGACCAACCCCAAAAAATCTGCCTTCCGCTTCTGCCTTCCGCTTCTGCCTTCCGCTTCTGCCTTGCCGAATGCCGAATGCCTAGTCCAGTCTTTACCCCTTCATCTCCGACCACAACTCCGCATCCAGTGAATCACTTCTGCGAAACAAGAGCACGATCAGCGCAAGGCCCATCGCTGCTTCTGCCGCAGCAACCGTCAGCACAAAGATCACAAACGTCTGCCCGGTAAAGTCCATGTGATACCGCCCAAACGCAATCAGCGCGATCCCCGCCGCCTGGAACATCAGTTCCGTGCACAGGAACATGATGATGAGATTTCGCCGCGTCAAAAAGCCGATCAACCCAAGTACAAACATCACCATCGACACCACGAGATAATGCATCAGCGTGACTTGTCCCATGATCTCGGGATAGCCGCTTTGTGCCAGCATGGTTAATGAACCTGGGATGTTGCTCATGCGCCACCTTCGGCTTTCGCAGCCGCATTGCTCGCTCTATGCCCAGCCATATTTTCAGCCGACTGGACCGGTGCCGAAGGCGACACATCCATCGACATCCCTAACTTCTGCGCCTGCTGCATCTTCAACTCTTCGTCGATCTGCACTTGCTTACGACTCAACACCACCGCGCCCAGCATCGCCATCAGCAAAATCACGCCCGCAATCTCGATCGCACCAGGATGGTCCCGCAGCAAGTTAAACCCAAGCGCCTCGATGTTCAGTGTCTTAAGCTCTTCAGGCCAAACAGCACGCTCGATCATCCTACGTGATCCGTCGGCAGACGTAATCGCAATCGTCCCAGACTCAAGGTCCATGTTCACGCGTGCGCCATCACCGCTGCCCACCATCTCAACGCGTTCGCCTTCTTTGAGCAGGCCATTCTCCTTGAGCACCCGCTCAACCTTCCGTGGCATCTCGCCCAGCAACGCCGGAGCCGCATCCGCCTTCGCCACAGGCAGGCTCTGGCTACCGCGGAACATCAACGCCGTCAGCACGCCAAGCAGCACAAAGCCCACGACCGTCGCGACCACTGGCTCGCGCGATTTGACGTCATACTCCGCCAAATACTCCACGTTCTCTTCCGGTGCCTGCGTTGCCAACATGATCACGAACAAGTACGTGATCAAAATCGCGCCCGCATACACAATGATCAACGCAAAGGCCATGAACTCCGCCGACAAAATCAAGAACAACCCCGCCGTCGCAAGGATCGTCAAGATGAAGTACAACGCGGCGTACACCGGCTTTGCATGCGTGATCACACGCAACGCCCCGCCCAGCGCAATCGCTCCAAAGACATAAAAATAGATGTTGGTGAACTGGTTCGACTGTGCGCCCTTCAGCGACAGCAGCATCACCATGATCCCGCCAGCCACCGCCGCGATCAGCGCACCAGCAAGCTGTGGCCCCAAAGCCTTCCTCGGCAGCGCCATCGCCACGCCGATTCCGCCCAGTGCTACCAAGCCGTACACCAAGAGTGGGTTCATCAGTTCCAAACGC
>JBBRGG010000159.1:0-8561 GCA_038240875.1 Phycisphaerales bacterium
CGCGTTTGGTCGGTGGGAATCGCGGTGTATTCGCTCGCACTTGCCTTGTTCCTTGGGGCGGCATTTATAGCCTCGCCACAAAGTGAGGATTTCGGCGCGAAGCTGGATCGCGCGAGTGCGGAAGTAGAAAATTCGCAAAGCGACGTTGCCGAGTTGAACGCACAGATCGCGCAGCTTCACCGGCGACAGGATGCCGCTCATGCTGTGGGCGAGCATCCGGATTGGAGCGTTGCGCTCGGGCTTGTGTCGGGCGCGCGGGGTGACTTGTCTGTCGTGATCGAACGACTTCAACTCATGCCTGTGTATCCGGCACCTGAAGTGACAAAGGCACGCAAACCCAGGGGTCCGCTGGCGCCTCAGGATCCGCCGCTACCAATTCGATATGAGCTCACACTTGTTGGGCTTGCAAAATCTGAACTCGACGCATCGAAGTATGCGCTCGCGCTCGAAGCAATCGCCTCATTCGACAAGGTAGTACTCGTTGGCACGCGTTCCAAAGTGGTTCTGGACAAGTCCTACACATCCTTTGACATTCGCATCGAGATGACTGAAGCGACTCGATCGGCATCTATGGAGTTACCATGAGCGCGTCTCAACACGATGATAAGCAAGGCGGTTTACACGCTGGTTCGCAGAACGGACGAGCCAATGGCGATGGCTCATCCAATAATGCTGCGGGATCGTCCAATTATATTGCTGTTTCACGGCGGTCTTCACGCTTGAACATGGTCAACAGTGCGAGCCAAACTCATGGCTCTATGGAGCATGTAACTCGCGCTGAAACGCGCGCTGAAGCAAGGGCAGAAGCGAAAGGCGAAATTGCCGCTGGTTCTTATTCTGAATCACGTCATGAATCGCGCGTGGGCGTCTATCCGATGTATTCAACCAAATTCTTCGTATCGCGAGGCGACTGTGCAATGGTCATCGCGGTCGTTGTTGTGAGCGTACTGGCGTATGTAATGGGTGTCTCGCCCGCGAGGTCACACGCCTTGCAAATGGACAATTCCCTTGAGAAGCTGACGTCGCTTGACGCGCAGAAGCGATCTCTTGCTGAAAAACTGCGTGATAGTCGTGCTCTGCGTGATGAGCTTTCCACGAGCATCGAACGAGCGATAACGCTCGCGCCAGAATCATCGATTAACGCACGCCGAGCTACGATTGCATCCATCGCGGCTAGAAGCGGCATTACGATCCAGGCTACACGCCCGGTGGCAACGCAGCATGGCAAACGATTCGACCTAGTTCCAATCGAACTTTCGGGACAGGGCGATGCTACACAATTTGCAACCTATGTCGCGGCTTTACATGAGCAGCTATCCGATACAGCGGTTCGCTCGTTCGAGCTTTCCGGGCCTGGTACCGATGGCACTGCTCGATTCAGCACGACCTTGGTTTGGTACACACTGCCCAAAGCCGAGGCAGTGTTGCACCGCGATGAATCGGGTAACGAACAGAATAATACCACGCAGAGCGAGCGCTAATTCAAATGGCGAGATAGTTGGTCAAGCATTTGTTACACGCGTTATTATTCAGGTCTTTAATACGTGGCTTGTGTAAAGGCAAATCCATATGCAAAGCCATTCAGGCACTGCTTGGGAATTATGCAGCGTGTTGGTAACGAGCGAGCGAGTCAATCGTGCAGACTGTTCTGTGCGTGCTGGTTGTTCTGACGATGCCGATTGTGCTGGTTATATTGATCCAGCGGCTGACGCTGACCTCGTGCGCATCGAAATCAAAGGTATCCAAGTATTCTGCTTGCAGTCGCACGACCTGTATTTGACTATTCATGTGTGAGCATACAGCAACAATCAACGTGGAACTCTCGCCGCAAGGCAGCAGTAGGCGTTTTAGTAGTAGCGGGGGCCGCACTCGCGCTTGATCGCATTGTGTTCGACACTTCGGGCCCGGGGGCAGCATCGGCACAGTCTTTCGCAATTGCGCCCGGCTCAACCGAAGTCCGCGTGAACACGACGAACAAGGCAAAGGACAAGTTGCAGGGCAGTCTTGCACAACGTACGAAAGTCGCGTCGCTATCGCAGCGATTTGACACTGTTCGTTCAAGTGCTAAGGCTCCGCCAAGCCTGATGTTCGTTGCGCCACTAGGTTTCTTTCCAGTTGTGGAACAGTCGAACGCAGCCGCACCGGAGCAAGCCTCGACTCGTACACAGAAGACACCCAGTGTTCAGCTACCCAAGCTCACAGCGGTTATCACCGGGCCCAATGGCGGGGCGATCCTTGATGGAAAGCTCCAGAGGATCGGGGAAATATATCAAGGCGTGACGCTTATCTCCGTGTCGGATCGCTCTGCGGTTGTTCGCACGAGCCAGTCGGATGTAGTACTCTCGATTGAAGATACGGCTCGATAACCAAACACGTTTACCTTGAGGCAAAGGCATGCGAAATTCAACGACGCTGTGTGATGCTGAGCGAGTGGCGTGATGTACGAGCAAAATGACTCCTGCGAGCGTGATGTGCTTTGCCTGTGCGGAGTACAACGAATGTGCGATCTAGAGCCTCTTTGATGGGCTATAGAAGTAGCCAGGTGTTACACATACGGCTTCGTTGTGCCGATGAGTTGTTCGGAAGGTAATGCGACTGTCGCGTCCTTTCGCCGCTTGCACAAGCTGCGTAAAAACTTGTCGCTGGAGCAAAGCATGCACTCTTTCGCTGTTCGTCGTGGGTTCAGCTTGATTGAACTAGTCATCGTTGTGGTGATCATCGGCATCATCGGCGCTATCGCCATTCCTCGTATGAGCCGTGGTGCGGCAGGAGCCGCTGATTCCGCGCTTGCGGGCAACCTCGCTGTATTGCGTAACTCAATTGATCTCTTCCAGACTGAGCATGGCGGGCTCTTTCCCACCCTGGTGAAGTTCAGTGATCAGCTCACGTTGTTCTCCGACGATGCTGGCAATGTGATGTCAACAAAGGATTCCACGTTCATCTTTGGGCCATACCTTCGCGCAATCCCGCCACTTCCTGTTGGCGCGAACAAGGGCGCAACCGGTGTGAATGCAACCGCGGGCTCTGGCATCGGCTGGATCTACGACGATACGACCGGCGCGATCCGCGCGAGCACCACGGGTTCTGAAGTCGACGCGCGTGGCGTGCTCTACTCGGCATATTGAACATTTCGGAGCCGCCTCATGTCGGCTCGCAGCAACTTCGCCAAGATCATGCAAGGTAGTCTGTACTGCTCTTCCGTGCCGATTTGGTGCACACCACGTCGGCGTTTTAGTGCGCACGCTTTCAGCCTCGTAGAGCTGTTGATCGTGATCGCAATCATCGCGGTTCTCTCTGCGATCGCGGTTCCGAGATTTGCTGATGCTTCGGCACGGCATCGCGTGCTCGCTGCGGGCAACCGCGTCGCCGCCGACGTACTGGTTACTCGTGAAAAAGCAAGGGCAATGAGCCAAACCACTTCGCTGCGATTTTACGTCGGCACCGGCGCGTATAAACGCATTGACCAAGCTGGATTATCTTCTCAACAGATCGACATTGCGCTTGAACCCTATCTCGCACGCATTGAGAACACTTCGTTTGTGAGCAACAACGCCGAGATTAGTGGGTTTGGGCTCCCGCTAGCTTCTGGACGAATCCTCGTTCGTGTTGGCACGTACTTTGTCATTGTGTCGCTTCGGGCCGACGGCTCGGTTGCGATTTCAGATCTTGCAAGTTCCAGCATGGCGTCGCCAACTGTTGCAACCATTTCGCTACAGCTTGCAGGCCGGCTCGAAACACGAATCTTCGCCGTAGGTTCAGGTATTGGCAATCTTGGCGGCGCGGGCGAAGAAGTCGGGAGGATCCGATGAAGCCTTACGTCTATCCACAACAATTTATCAGTTGCAGAGTGTCGCACGCGTGCCCACGTCAAACAGGCTTCACGCTCATCGAGATGATGATCTCGATGGGGCTGCTCTCGATGGTCATGATCGCAGCCACAGCGGTTGTATCGCTGGCCGTGCGAGCTGCTCCGGCGAACGATGACCCGACGTCCGTCGCGCTCGCGTCGCGTACAGCCGTCGATCAGGTTCTCTCGGACCTTACCGACGCCACTAGTGTCTCGATCAGCGAAAGCGGTGGCATCGTTCGCCTCTTGGTTAGCACGCAGGATCTTGATAGCGACAACGCACCCGACACGATCGAATATCAATGGAGTGGCAACGCGCGCGATGCGGTCATTCGTAGCTTCAACGGTTTACAAACAACGCTTTATCCCTACGCTGAGACGTTCTCGATTTCCGTCGCAGGCAGCATTCATAGCGTGGCGAGCGGTACTACTAGCGCAACGGCTAACGGGCAATCAATCGCCGTCGTTCAGCGTTACGACACGTCCACTAACGAGATAAGTATCGGGACCAATTGGGTAGCGCAGCGGTTTAAGCCACGTCTCAAACCGAACGCGACCTCATGGAGCCTCACTTCCGTTTCACTCTGGCTTGGGCGCGATGGCAGCGCGGACAGCACCGGCTTGATCGAACTTCGCGCTGATGCCGCGGGCAGGCCTGGGTCATTCATCGCCTCGACACAGTTCGTAGAATCGGCACTTGCATCAACTCCAAGATTTCAAACCTATCCATTAGCAAGGTCAAACCTCGATCCGAACGCTGCGTACTGGTTAGTCCTACGCACCTCGATTCTCTTGACACCGGCTCGAGTTTTACAAACCCCGTACTCTGTCGCCGACGACACAGCGCAGTATGCGATATCAAGCAATGGCTCGACATGGATAGTCGATCCTGATGCGTCGCTCTTCTTTCAAATCACGGGCAGCGTCTCAACAACGAGTGTTGGTGCCACACCCAAGACAGTCGCCGATGCTATCACCATCACGCTTCAGGCTTCTGATCCAGGCTCGACAGCAGCACATGGAGCGGTCCATCTTCCCGCAAGGCCGTTGCTCGCTGTGACTGGCGATGCACAGGTTGTTTTAACCGACACCCAAGGCCTGTTCGGAGCGATCGGCGGCGTACTCAGCGGCACGGGTTCACAGATCTCCAGCCTGTACCCAGGCCTTCTCGGAGGTGGCTAGTGAACACGCGTCGCGCCTTTACCATTATTGAAGCAGTCATCTGTTCGATTGTTGTCGCTCTAATGGCGGTCGCCGCGGGCGGTGCTGTCGCGGGCGCTACTCGCGCACGAACCGAGCTTGCAACTCGCGCATTGGCGATTGCTACCGCCGACATGCTTCTGGCCGAAATCCTGACACGCTCGTACGCCGATCCGCAAACGCCCGATGCAGCACTGGGCACCGATGCAGGCGAGAGCACACTGACTCGTTCCACGCTCGATGACGTTGACGATTACAACGGGCTGATTCTCTCCCCAATCACTGATCGCAGCGGCGAAGCCGTCGCCCCGGTTTCGCTCGCATGCCGGATAAAAATAGAGCAATTTGACACGACAACCATGATGCCGACCACGCTCTCGCGTACGGGCTTGGCTCGCATCACCATCGACATACTCCAAGGCACCCGCGTCATCGCAACACGCGTGGCATTTCGTGCGCGACAAGGCATCGGAGCTGTGCCATGAAACACGCTGTGCAGGATTCTCATCCAGTTTGTACTTCAACAGCACGCCTTGGCTCGGCGTATGTGATGGTCCTTGCATGTGCCGTCATCGTCTCGGCTATCGGCGTTGCGGGCCTTGCGCTTACTCGCGCCCAGCGCACGGCGTACACCTTTCAAGATGACGCACGCCGCGCGACAATCGCCGCTACTTCGGGCCTTGAAACCCTGACGCACGTACTTAACGGCAGTGTCGCCTCTCGCACCCAACTTGTCAACGGCGATCCAATTCTTGATGGGCTGTATGCCGACGCGAGCTATCGGATCGAAGCCAGCGACGCGGGCGATGGTTCACTTATTGATGATGTTACCGACCCAATTGATATTCTTGTTTTTGCGCACGTCGGCCGTGCTCGACAGATCATCGCCGCCACGCTCGATCCAGCCATCGTGCCCATGTCGTGCGCGTCGTATGGCGTAGCTGTATCGGGCAATGTGGTGATCGATGAAGCCATGCTTCAATCAACTAAAGGCTTGCATAGCGCTCTCAACGTAATCGCATCAGATAGCTTTATTGATGCCGCTGTAACCTCGGCCCAAGGCACGTCTGGCTCCATATATCTCAGCACAACCACTCTAAGTCCAGCAGCAATATTTCCGGTCGGCGCAGATGTCGCAGCTCTGATCGCGTCTGCAACTCGCATTACCCATGCCTCAATACCAGGCGGCAACCTTAGTAACTGCGTTCTCTCACCAACAAGCAATCCCTTTGGCATCGCCATCAATCCAAATGGTATCTATCTCGTCGATTGCAACAACGCCACGATCAACATCTCGAACATGCGACTGGTCGGCACGCTCATCATCCTCAACCCAGGGTCAGCTTCGCGCGTCAGCGGCTCTATCAATGCTTCGCCCGTTAACTCGCGCCTTCCCACCATCCTCTGGGTAGGCAACCTCGACCTTCGTACTTCTCTCGATGATCTCGCCGAGTCCGTGACAGGCCTCAACCTCAACCCCGTCGGTACGCCTTACCTCGGCTCGGTCGACAACGACACGCTCGACACGTACCCCGCCCTCATCACGGGCACGTTCATCGTTCTAGGCGACGCCGACATCAATGGCGATATCGCCATCGATGGCAGGCTCATCATCAACGGCTCACTCAGTATGGAGAACTCACGCCTCTTCAATCGTGACGAGCCAAGCTCGCCTGTTGTTGATGTCCTGACCGCGCCCGATGGCATGCGCATTCGCGCGGAGAGCGTCCGCCGAGCTGTTGAATAAACATGCCTGGCCCCGTGTGCTCGCCTCATTACACCAACACCAACGGGTCTTCGTCCATCTTCGACACCCGCACGTCAAGCGTCGGCATCTTCGCCAACAGCGCATCGCGAAACCTTGGCAAGTACCCACGCTCGGTCGAAGTGTGCCCAGCGATCACCAGCGAGAGCCCCGCGTGCAACGATGCGATTACTTCGTGGTGGCCCATCTCGCCGGTGACGAACACATCGCACTCTTGTTCGCGAGCAAGCCTTGCCAGCGACGCGCCAGACCCCGGGCACACGCCAACCCGCTTGATCGGCACATCATTCTTTCCCGAGTCTGCCAGCGCGATCCGCACCCGATCTTTCCCGATCCACTTCTTCAACCGCTGCGCCAACTCATTCACATTCGCAGGCTGATCGAGCACTAATCGCCGTCCCGGGCCGATGGTTCGCAGCGGGTGTGGCTCAAGCTCGAGCACATCAATCGCTGGCTCTTCGTATGGATGAAACTGACGCAGCGTCTCGAGCGCGATAGATAAATTCTGCTTTGAGCAGACCATCTCCAGCTTGCATTCCGCGACCGATTCGATATGCCCCGGCTTGCCCGTTGTCGGCTTGGTTCCTTCGCCGCTGAGAAACGTACCCGTGCCACGGGTGATGAAAGAGCAGAGTTTGTAGTTGCCGATGTTCCCCGCGCCCGCTGTCGCGAGCGCGTTGCGAATCGTCTCGACGCTCGCCTCGGGCAAAAACGTGACGACCTTGACTTCTTGCGATTTGGCTCGCACGCCATGTGGCGATAGCGCCCGACAATCTCCCGCGATTCGCCCCGGGGTCTCGCTCCCGCTAACCCCTTCGCACAGCCAATCTGCCACGCCGCCAGGCACCGCGTCTAGCGCGGTGTGAGGCGAATAGATCGCCATTGCCGATTCTATTGCACGTAAAATAATCTGCTGCCTAGGCGTGTCCGTCGTGATTCGGCGAAGCTCGTCCCAAATCGGCGGGTGATACGCGATCACCATTGATGCTCGCTCCGCTTGCGCCTCTGCAAGCACGCGCTCGGTCAAGTCAATAGTCAGCAGGATTGGCCCGAGCATCGCTCGCGACCGATCACCGACCAATAAGCCCACCTTGTCCCACGATTCCGCGTACGTAGGCGGCGCAATAGCCTCGATGACATCCACAACATCGCTCACCCGCATAAAAATCCTCCTTCGCCGCCGAATACTGATTACCTGTGCCGCCTCTGCTAATTTTCGCCGAGCCTTCGCCGCACAAACGTTACCGCCCGTTCTCTCAAGAGTACACCCGCAAGCAACGCCGTCGAATTGCCGCACTATTCAATCAGTCTACTTCAATCAAGCCGACCTTCTGCTTTCCGAGCTCACTTCCAGCCGGTCTTCTTCATACACTTGTCCATGCCCCAATCGGTCAATGACTTCGTCACCAATACCTCGCCTTCGCCCGACACGCGCTCGCGCGCTTGCCACGCCAAGCTCAACCTCATGCTCTCGGTCGGCCCACCCGCGCCTACAGGCACGCTGCACAACAACAAAGACGTCAGCGGCTACCACCCAATTGCTTCTTGGATGGTCCCCATCACTCTCTACGACGATCTCGACATCACTCGCCTTCCCAAAGGCAGCAAGAGCACATACGACATCGCCTTCGCCGACGATGCTTCTCGCGCCGAAACCGTGAATTGGCCCATTGACAAAGACCTCGCCGTGCGTGCCCACCGCGCGCTCGAAGGCGCCGCAGGTGCAAAGCTGCCTATCGCGCTGAAACT
>JBBRGG010000160.1:0-8462 GCA_038240875.1 Phycisphaerales bacterium
GGATTGTATCGAGTCACGGACATGAAGAGCTCGAATGGGACGATGCTCAACGGTGGCAAGTTGGAGGAAGAGCAAACGCTCGCTGATGGAGATGAGATTGTAGTTGGCGAAACGCACCTGCGGTTTACGGCTGATGTGCCGGTAAGCGGCGCGAACGCGCTTGAATTGTTGAAAAAGGCGGGCGAACGGCACCGGAGCACGCTTGTTCGATAGTGTGGGGTTGGGTAAAGACCGGCATGGTAGTTCGACACACAGACTGTAGTGGGTTATGCCAACTCTTTAAGCACGATTTCACGCCATGACTATAGCGTTAAAGCAAGTCGAATCGTGGCTTGGCGGGCGATGTCATCGCTGTGCCGCGGCTTTGCATGATGGGGCGGATGGTGGGGTACAAGGTGGGGCACAAGGTGGGGCGAACTCGGCAAGTGTGAAAGCGCATCGAGATGGTTCGCACAGAGATCAACATGGCCGCTTATTGTGTGAGTCGTGTGCGAAGGCAATTGAGTCACAGAATCGTGTGCTTTCTGCTGAACTACCTGGAACTGAACTGCCTACTGCTGCAAAGCCAGATCAAGCAGGGCCAGATGAAGCAGGGCCAGATCAAGCATCGGCTTATGTAGTTACGCACGTTCAACCTGTTGCGCCCATTGCACCAAAGCTTGCGGAACAAGCGGCTGCGATTGCTCGAAAGCCTGCGGGCGACACACCTTTCACGCTTGATGATGTGCTTGGTGCTAAGGGTGGTGGCGCGAACTCGTCGGCGAACATGCCACGATTAATTTTGCCTAGCGCAATAGACTCTTCGATTAGCTCGGCGATTGGCTTGGCGAATGGCTCGGACAAAGCCGTGGAAACTGGTGCGTATGACTTGATTGAAGAGGCGTCGAAGGCGGAGCTTAACCAAGGTTCTGGGCCGAGTGTGCTACCGAAGCAGCATGGGCCGTTGCCCGTGGCGGCGATTGGGATGGAAGATGTGCGAAGTGCGGCGCCGGCGAATCAGGGCTATGAGAGGCACCTGCTGGTCGAGAGCCTTGCATCAAAGATAAGGAAGCCTCGGACATGTGTCGAGTGCGGGTACTCGCTGGAGGGTTTGAAGACAGGCAAGTGTCCGGAGTGTGGCACGGTCAACGTGATGTACAGTCGCAGCGCGATGCTCGAAGAAGATTCGCAGCGGATCGTGCGCGAGGAATACACCAAGCCGATCGTGTTGTTGCTGGTTGGGTGCGTGCTGACCGCGAGCTTGCTTGCGATTTCAGGCGATTGGTTTTCGCTAGGGGCGTGGGTAATTGGGTTACCGATTCGCGTGACGCTGGGGAGTGTGGCATTTTTCTTGTGTTGCTTGTGGTTCTTTGGGTTTGACTCGCCGATTCAGCTCACCGCGCTGCGGCTGGCGGCGATGTACGCGATTGGTGACGTGGTGTTGGCGGTGCCTGTTGTGATAGGGATTCATGCTACGTATTCGCTGGCATTTTTGATCGTGGCTGTGATCCACGTGTTCATGTTTGTGTGGCTCTTTGAGCTTGACGTGAGCGATGCGTATTTGGTGGTTGCGATCACGGCGGTGGTCAATTTTTGGTCATTGATTGTGATTGGGATCGCCGTATCAGTGATATAGCGGCGATGGGTTTTGGCCAAACTGTGCGAGATATTGGTGTGGGATGATGGCGCGGGTTTGGGGTGTTTGGGGGCTTTGAGCGTGAAAGAAGCACGAAATTGCCCGGCTATGGGGATTTTCTCAATTGCATAATTAACACGCAGAAAGTCTGAAAAAGTGTATCCTGCACACAAATTGGGCATGCAGAAGGTTTGGACGGAAAAGATCATATTTGGACACACATAAGGGTGCATGCGATGGGAAACGACGAAGCGAGTGGCGGACAGGCAGACGGACAGGCAGACGGACAGGTAGGTGGGCAAACGGGTGGGCAAACGGGTGGGCAAACGGGTGCAAAGCTGTGCATTATCTGTGGCCTTGATTGCTCAATGAGGCAACGCGTCAAGGATGCGCAGGGGCGGTACGTGTGCAAGGATTGCTTCGAGCGAGCCAAACAGGCGCAGCTGAGCAAGATTGAGGCTTCTAAGCCTGCACCAGTTGAAGTTCTGACGAAGAGGGCGACGAGCATGCCCGGGCAGGTTGATAATAGTTTTATTTTTGATGCGGTGCCGCCGCCGATGGCTGCTGAGGGGAGCAAGTTGTGCCCGTCGTGTTATAAGCAGATCAAGGCGGAGGCGGTGATATGTACGTCGTGCGGGTACAACTTTAAGTCGGGTGAACGCGCGTCGGTGATGGTGCTCAAGCCAATTGAGTTGAAGGGGGAGAAGAACAAGTCGAGTGGCGGTGGAGGGATGTCGCTGAATATACCGCCTGCCGTGTTTGGGTTGGTGCCTTTGCTTGTGATTGGGGGGTTGGTGGGTGCTGGTATACAGATGCAAGAGGCATCGTTAGCATTGACCGGGATAGGGTTTTTCGCGCTCGTTTCAATTGTTTCGTTTGTCACTATGGTTGTGAGCGCGTTTAAACAAGGGGATTCCACGGCTGGGATTTTAATATTGTGTTCAATTTTCTGTCCGTTGTTCGGGTTCTACATGTTGTACTGGCTCGCAGTTGAGTGCAAGAGTGAAGTGGCAAAGTGGATGATGGGAAGTTCGATATTGATAGGGATAGTGTTGAATGTGATGCTCATTGTGATGCCGGATGCATTTGCGACGAGACCGTGAAGGAGGAAAGGCGGATGTCGAAATAGCATACATAAAAAACGCACCCTTTTCGCGTGGGTGCGTTGTTCTATTTAAGGGTTGTTGTGGGTATGATGAAAACGAGAGGGCTAGTTGGCTTGCGAGCCGAGGTACGCTTGGGAACGCGATCCGAGAACTCACTTTGTAGAGTTAATCAGGTTGCTTTGCATGAGGCGGCTGGATCATACCCATGCGCACGAGAAACTCGGACGCCTGCTGGACTTCAAAGAGGGTGAAGTCACAAAGTGGGCGAGGTTGTTCGGGAGTACCCATCATATCCAGGGGGTAGATGGTTGAACCCTTATGCTCGGTAGCCCATTCGTCAAGAGCTGCCATAACAGCGTTGGTTGCTTCGAACAAACGATCAGGTTCAAGTTGGTCACGTCTGGTGTTCATGTCACGCCCCTAACAAATCGGATTCGCACAGCGCGAACCACTACTACTACTACATCATTCGATGCCAGAAGCCGCAAGGATGCTACCTAAATAGATACGATTTTCGCGGATGAGCCGCAGGGGGTGCGACGGTTGTAAGACCATTGCGTGTTGGCACTTGCGTTTACGCTCATCTAGGCACCCGTACCGGCATATGCGTCACCGCCGGTACTGGGGTATTTTCTTCACGCGAATGTGTCATTCATCCCAAATTCCCAAGATACTGCGGCCGATGAAAGTCGCGATCAATCTTGCGTTCATGAAACAGTACCAGAACGTGGGATAGCAGATAGTGCGCTGAGCGAGGGTCGCTCAAAGAGTGAGGCATAGTGCATGGCAACCAGTCCAAAGAGCAACGCAGTTTCATCGGCGAACAGACCAGCAGGAAAGCTTGTGATGACGACGACGAAACCAATGGCCAATCTCAATCAAAGCTCATTGAACGGTGCTTCTGTCACGACGGTGTCGGGTGAAGGAACGACCGTTCTATCTGCTGCGGCGATTGCGGCGATGGACAAGATCCTTGCGTGCCCATCGCTGCCATCACTTCCTGGTGTTGCGATCAAGGTTTTGGAACTGACGCGCGATCCGAATGTTTCGATCGGGAAGATCGCGGACCTGGTACAGAATGATCCTGCGTTGGCGAGCAAGGTGCTCAAGACGATCAATTCGAGTTTTTATGCGCTAGCACATCCGTGTCCGAGCATTCCTCGCGCGATGAGCTTGTTGGGGCTGAACACGGTCAAGGCGATCGTGCTTGGGTTCAGCCTTGTTGACTCTGCAAAGAAGGTCGGCGAAGGTGGCGGCTTTGATTTGAGCGTGTATTGGCGTCGGTGCGTGTATGGAGGAGCGGGCGCGCGGATGTTGGCGATTGCGACGAAGCGCTGTGACCCTGAAGAAGCGTTCCTAGGAGGGCTGCTGCAAGATATCGGCGTGCTTGCTACATTCTCGGCGATGAAAGATTCGTATGGCAAGTTGGTCGCCGCGGTCGGGGTGGATCATGATGAGTTGGCGCAGCTGGAGCGGCAGACGCTTGGATTTGATCACACGCATGTGGGCGCGAAGCTTGCAGAAAGATGGCGGTTTCCTGCTCAGGTAGTTGAGTGCATCGCGAAGCATCACTCGCCACAGTCTGCGCAGATTGAGTACGAGAGCCTGGTTCGCTGCGTGCATCTGGGCGGATTGGCGGCGGGGGCGTTGACGCTGCAGGATTCTCGAAAGAAGATGGGCGGCTTTATCGTGCGCGGGCGAGAATGGTTTGAGTTCACGCCGGATGTGTCTAAGGCACACGTGCAAACAATCGCGAAGAACTCGGTCGAGCTGTCAAAGATGCTCGACCTACGCACGGGTGCAGCACCGGATACGACGACGATACTTGCGCAAGCGCACGAGCAGATGCTGCAGGCGAACGAAGGGATACAGAATGAGGCTATCGAGTTGCGTCGTTCGAATAGCGAATTGTCGATCAAGACGGTTACAGATCCGCTGACTGGCGCGTTTAATCGTGCGCACTTTAACGAGCAGAGCGAGGGGATGTTTACGTCGTGCGTCGCGGGGAAGAAGCCATTCTCGGCTCTCTTTATAGATGCGGACAAGTTCAAGAGCGTGAACGATACGCACGGGCACAAGGCGGGCGACGCGGTATTGATTGAGTTGTCGAAGCGGCTGCGCGAGAGCGTGGGCAAGGCAGGCGTAGTGTGCCGATATGGCGGCGAAGAGTTCGCGATTTTGTTGCCTGGGATCGGGCTTGAGAAGGCGGCGCGCGTTGCCGAGATCCTGCGTGCTGGGCTTGAGCGTAAGGCGATCAGCCTGGCGAACACGGGGGCGAAGGCGAACGAGATCACGGTGACGGTGAGCGTTGGGGTTGCTTCAACGGATGCGGAAGGGTTTAATTTCGCGAACGCGTCGGCGCTCGTGCACGCGGCGGATCAAGGGCTGTATGTTGCCAAGCGCGCGGGGCGAAACCGAGTGATGACGTGCGTAGAAGCGGCGAAGAGCGAGTTCGCGCAGGCAGCAACAGGAAACTTGACGGCGGTGGCAAGTGCGGTGCTAACACGTCCGTCGCGGACGATCCTGCTTGTGGAAGATGATGCGCTGGCGTCGAAGCTTTTGGAAATGGTGCTTGGCAAGCGTGAGGACGTTCGCGCGAGCTTTGCGAAATCGGGTGAAGAAGCGATGGAGATGATGATCGCGTTGAAGTTCGACGTGCTAATCAGTGACGTGCGCTTGCCTGGGATGGATGGGGTCGATTTGGTTCGTAAACTGCGGACTGATGCGAAGAGTTGTCCGGGGATTTTGGTGTTGACTTCTGCCGACCCGTCGCTGCGCATCAAGGCAATAGGTGCTGGCGCGGACTTGTTTGTGGACAAGATGGAATTGTGCAGCACGCTGGATGCATGCCTGGACAAGATCTTTGCGGTTAAGCCCATAGCTGTGGCGGCATAAGTACGCGAGTTTGCAGAGTTGTAGGAATTCGCCATGAAACGCTGGCGAAGAGGCGTACAAAATGGAGAAGGCGCAGCCTCTCTGGTGAGAGGGGGGCCAAAAATAGCTTGAAATTCAACGAGGATTCGCGTGAACCATACGCTTCGCGTTGGCAACAACTGTGCGCTTCTACGCAGCAAAGAGATGGCAAATGCACACCACGATCGAGACGATCATGGTGGCACGAATACACAGACAAACTACAAATCTCTCTCTGGGCGAGAGGGGGGCCAAGACAGCTTGGAATTCAACGAGGATTCGCGTGAACCAGACGCTTTGCGTTGGCAACAATTGTGCGCTTCTACGCAGCGAAGAGATAGCCAATGCACACCACGATCGAGACGATCATGGTGGCACGAAGATACAGAGATACTACAGATCTCTCTTGGCGAGAGGGGGACCAAGACAGCTTGGAATTCAACGAGGTTTCGTTGCTCGTGCTTATGGCTTGAGAATGATTACTACGGCGTCGCGTGCGGCTACAGCACCGGGGATTGATACGCCCGTTGTCAGAGTTGTGCCATCGATTGTGATGGGTTGATTGAGTACGCCATCAGCGGGAGCAATCTGGCCCGACCATACGACGCTGCCGTTCCACTGGTTGCCAGTGATGGATGAGAGCGATGCGGGATCAGATGCGCGACTGCCTGAGACGGACTTAATGGTGATGCTTTGCGCGGGATTGTCGCTGAGGTTGATCACGACGACGGCGATCTCGGCGGGGTTGCCTTGTGCGTTGCGCGTTACGCGCGCGTATGTGTACAACTTGGGGTCCGACGATTCCAGCGGTTCGTAGGTGCCGTGGCGAAGGCTGGCGTGGGCTGAGCGGAGGTGGATCATCCTGCGATAGAGGTTATAGATGGAGCCTTCGTCGGCGCGCATGACTTCGACGTTGCGAGTTGCGGCTTGGTCCCCCACTGCGATCCATGGGGAGCCTTGGGTGAAGCCAGCGTTGCTTTGTGTGTTCCATCGCATGGGGGTACGGATGTTGGGGTCGGGCTTGTCGCCGGACATGCCGAGCTCTTCGCCGTAGTAGATGAAGGGAACGCCGGATCCGAGCAGGTTCATGATTGCGGCGGAGCGAGCGGCGCCGAGATTACCTTTGAGGTGGCTCATGACGCGGGGCTGATCGTGATTGGTGAGAAAGCGGCCATACTGGCCGGGCGGGTAGAGGGCGATGACCTTGCGCTGCGCGTCGGCGATGCGCTTTGGGTTGGAATCGCGTGCGGCATCGAGCATGGCGTACGAGAGGTCGAACTCGAAGCAGGTGTCGAGTTGATCGCCGACGTATGTCGAGACTTCTTCACTGCCAGCCCAGACTTCGCCGATGGTGAAGGCGTCGGGGGATGATTGTTTGTAGGTCTTGTAAAAGAGGCGGAGCCAGTCGTGGGTTTCGGGGGTGTTTTCCTGTACGGAGCCATCTTCGATGAGGTGGCGGATGGCGTCGAGGCGATACCCGGCGACGCCTTCTTTTTCGATCCAATAGCGAACGACATCGAGCATTGCGTTGCTTGCGTCGACGTTGCGATAGTTCACATCGGGCATGGTGAGATAGAAGATGGAGTAGTAGTATGCGGGGTCAATTGTTGCTGGGTCGTTGTCGGGGCCGGTGCCGGGGGCGGGTGCCTCAACACCTGGGCGGCTACCGGCGGGCCACCAAATGTTTTGGTTCCAAGGGCCTTTGTAGTCGGTGACACGATCGGACCAGATGAACCAGTCGCGCTTTGGACTGTTGGGATCTTGGGAAGCTTCGGCGAACCAAGGGTGTGTGTAGGAGATGTGGTTAAGGACGAGGTCGAGGATGACTTTGATGCCGCGTTTGTCGCACTCTTTGATGAGTTCGCGGAAGTCGTCCATGGTGCCATATTGCGGGTTAATGCTGTAGAAATCAGAGACTTCGTAGCCGTGGTAGCCGGGGGAAGGATGGATGGGCATGAGCCAGAGGCCAGTGACGCCAAGGTCGGAATTGGTGGCGGGATCGCCGTCGTTGAGGTAGTCGAGTTTGTTGATGAGGCCACGGATGTCGCCGACGCCGTCGCCTGCGAGTGGGCCGACGTCGCTGTCTTTGAATGAGCGGACAAAGGCGTGGTAGAAGACGGTGTCATTCCACCAGCCAGCGCGCTCTGGGCCTTGGCGAACGGTGTTGAGATCAGCTTGGTTAATGCCTGCTTTGGCGTCGGGGTTGGTCGTTGCTTGGGCGAGGACGACAGAGGGGAGCGCGAAGATCGCGGCGAGAGAGAGTGTGACGGCGCAGCGGCGCGAGAAGCGAGTTGAGAATGAGGTCGAGACTGGGGTGCAGGCCACGCGTTGGTGAGGTGCAGTATTGCTCATGGCTAAAGCGTACGTCGGTAGCGAGACTTTGGCATGAGGGCGACATCAAAGTGTGATGAGGTGCCGGGGCAATACCGGACAGTGATCTATTTTTTAATAGTGTTGGAAAGTGTTGGTAGGCGTTGGAGGCGTTGAGAGAATTAGGACTTGGGGAAGAGTGAGGCGGCGAGTTCGAGGGTGGTGGTTGTGTCACGTTGCGCGATGAATGTGTAGCCATGGTGCATTGGCGCGCTATCGATAAGGCCGTCGGAGCGAAGGGCGTAAAGGGTGACATTGAAGGCGGGTTTGCCATCGTTGCGAAGGCGAGGTTGGCGAGTGGTTTGATCAATAAGGCGCAAGGCGGCTTTGCAGGCTTCAATGGGTTCAAGGCCTCGTTCCATAGAGCGGACGACTTCGTAGGCGGCGCATGCGTGGAGAGAGGCTTCGCCGCGGCCGGTTGCGCCGTTGCTGCCTACGCCATTCTCGCAGAAGATGCC
>JBBRGG010000161.1:0-8451 GCA_038240875.1 Phycisphaerales bacterium
AGGCCTGCGGAGCGTGCGAAGCGATTCGAGAATAACGGCTGATTGGTCGCGTCTGCGTTCGAGTTCTGGGATCAGTGTTCGAGCCGCATCACCAGCAGGCCCCGCTGCGTCGGCATTATTTGCGAGCTCGCGCAACACGCCCGCAAGCCGGCTCATCTGCGAGACCGCGCTATCAATGCCTTGCGTCAAAACGTCACGAGCCTTGTCGGTCGCGGGCAAGGGCACTTCATCGATCTTCTGATCGAGGAACTCGTCGGTGCGCGTCGAGGCTTCTTGTAAATCGCGAGCGGTGTTGCGCGCGAGCGCCGCGGCTTGATCGAGTGCCTGTCGGAATCGCTCGCTGGTCGCCCCGGATGGCGCGATGGCGTCGCGAATCTGAAGGATCGACCCCGAGAGTTGATCGCCAAGATACGAAGCCATCGAAGTAGCCCCGCCGGTGGCGAGTTCGATGGCGGCCTTCTGATCGCTGAGCGTGCGCGACTCGCGCTCGGCAAGTTCGGCGATTGTCGCGCGAAACTGTAACCGCCCATCTTCGCGCGACACATCAATGATTCGGCTGGTCACGTTTGAGTTGGTCCGCTCCATGTCGCGGAGCGTGTCAACTAAGCGCGTCCGTACGCGCGCGTCGGCTTTGGTCAGGTCCGTCGCAATGATGATCCGCGCCGGAGCCGTGATTCGGCCAAGAATTCGCAGCGTCCGCGGCGATAATGACTGGTCCGATGTCGACGTCACATCCGTGCGATATGAGAAGCGAGTGCTTAGCACGTTAATGAATGCAACCGCGATGATGCCACTGGTCGCGGCGATCAGTGTGAGCACTTGCGCGCCGCGCCTGCGACCGGCGACGGACTTCTTGCCGGGTTGTGCAGTGCGGCGCGACTGTGGCGAGGATATTTGCGATGGGTTCTGTGTCGTGCTCATCGCCAGCGCCTCCACTCCATTACGCACACGCACAGCAAAAGGCATAGTGCACTCAGGCTGACAAAGAAGGCGATGTGCGAAGTGTCGATCACGCCACGAGAAAAATCGCCGATGCGTGGACCGATGGCAAGCGAGAGCAAAGGCGAGGTCAACGCTTCGGGAACAAACTGTGCCCCGGCACCTGCAAACAGGAATGCCAGGATCGCAAAGAACGAAGTCATGAACGCCAGCGTGCTGTTGTTGGTTACGCACGAGGCTAGCAAACCGATCGACAAATACATGCTGCCAACCAGCATCAGGCACAGATACCCCGCAAGGATCGGCCCGAAATCCGGCTTGGGATCGCTGATGTTGAAGAGGATCGCCGCGTGCGCCACCGTGGGTACAAAGAGTGCCGCCATGAACCCAAATGCGCCCGCAAACTTGCCGAGCACGAGTGCGGCGGACGATACCGGCGCTGCCAGCAAAGGCTCGATTGTGCCCGACTTCAACTCATCGGCGATCAGCCGCATCGTGATCGCGGGCGCAATAGGCAACAGCAACCATCCCGATACTGCAAAGACGTCTCGCAGCGACGCAATCGAGCCGGGGCTGAGCGTTGAAAGTGCGAAGATGATCCCCGTCAAGAACAGGTACAGCGCGAGGATGATCCACCCTGCCGGCGAGCGAAAGTACGACCCAAGCTCTCGGGCGGCGATGGTTCCGGCGGTTGAAAGAAGTGGCGCACGCATCAGCGATTGCCCTCTTCTGCATTTGAAACCAAATCACGAGTAACCAAATCACGCGAAGTACGAAGTGAAGCCTCGTTCGCGTCCGCACGCTTCTCGGCTTCTTCGTGCTGGGCTTGGGTTTCGCGAGCCGCCAGGTCGCGCGTGCTCTCCGAGCCTTCGATAAGCGATAGGAAAACCCGCTCAAGAGTCGCCGACTCGCGCTTGAGTTCACGAACCAAGAGCCCGGCTTGATACGCGGCGTTGGCAATTGACTCACGTAGATCTGGCGCGCCAGGGCGAGCTGTTAACATCCAGAGCGACCACCCCGTCAGCAAGCTCGACCGATCGGGCTGATCGGGTTGCACATCTACAACGAAGGGCAAGCTCTGCCACATCTTGTAGACGCGTGCATCATCCCCCGGCTTGGTTCGATGAACCTGAATGATGTACATCGCCGAGGCTTGTGCGCTGGCGACTAATCCCGAAGGCGAGCCATCGGCAAGTAACACCCCGCCCGCAACGATGAGCGCGCGATCGCATAGCCGTTCGACTTCGGACAAGATGTGCGTCGAGATCAGCATGGTGCGATCAACGGACAGCTCTCGGATCAGGCGGCGAGTCTCGCGCATCTGCGAGGGGTCAAGCCCGTTGGTTGGTTCATCGAGGATCAATGCGGGTGGGTTATGTAAAAGAGCCGAGGCGAGCCCGACCCGCTGCTTGAAGCCCTTGCTGAGCTTCGAGATGCGCCGTTTGCGAACGTCGGTGAGCCAGCACCGATCAACTACACGCGACACGGCGGCCATGCGCGTCCGGCGATCCATCTGGAAGAGCTTGCCGCGATAATGAAGGTACTCTTCGACACGCATGTCGGTGTAGAGAGGTGCTGCTTCGGGTAAGTAGCCGAGCCGACGGCGTGCGTGCAAAGGCTGATCAAGGGTGTCGTATCCCTGGATACGAACGCTGCCCTGATCAGGAGAAAGAAAGCCAGCGATCATGCGGATGGTGGTAGTCTTGCCAGCGCCGTTTGGTCCGAGAAGCCCGGCGACCTGTCCTGGCTCCAACGCAAATGTGACGCCGCGCACAGCGGGTACTTTGCCAAAGCTCTTATGGACATCGTTAACCTCAATCATGGCGATCGCTGGAGTCGATGGAAAACAGTATGTTCACGACTTTGCTTCATCGGCTAGCCGATGAAGGTACGGGGAAATGTTCTCCCAAGTAGCGATAAATACCATACAAAGGTAACTACGGTAAGGAAAACAGGAACTTTATATCGGTATTCTGGAACAGCTCAATCCAAGAAGCGAATCGGCCTGTGACTTGTGGCGAAGCAACTTTAAGGGCGTTCAGGCATCAGATGGCATAGGAACGAATCGGAAAAGCCGAAGGAATCAAAGATCAAGTACTTAAACTGGGGTCAAAACTAGTATTGTCACCGGCCTAAAGTAGATTCGGGATATCGTTACAGTGTGGTACATGTTTTTTCAGGCCGTGGGTTGGCAGTGATTGAGTTGGTAGTTTGTGTGTTGGATGTTAACGTCGGAGATTCGGCGGTGATTCTTCGTGTGCCACGCTCGTGCGCACAGTAGTCTGCGAAGGGTTAGGCAGTCGACCATGAACGCAATGGCAGTTAGCAACTCGGGCATTGGCGCAATGTGCGCGGGGCAATTGCTCCCAAATCTTTGCTATACATCTGAGCTAGCCTATGTGCTTGTTAATGAACCATTTGCGCATGTAAGCCAAGCGATGAAACAAATGGATACTACGACTCATACACGCACGACGTGTGATGCTTGGACCAAACCGGCGGTGGCGAGGCGATGAACGCCCAAACGCCCAACTCCGGATCGCCAGCCTCGAAGGGTGTCCCCCTTGCGTCGGTTGTTGTTTCGCAGATGAGCGTCGGCGGGTTTGGGTCTGGCGGGGGCGTTGTTGGCGGGGGTGGGGGCGCGGGTGAGGGCGGGATAGCGTGCAGTACTAGCGAGCCGGTAAGGCCTAGCGTGCCAGCCCAAGCTTCTATTCCAACTAAGTCTTCAAGTTTAGCCTTGGAATTCCCTGTTACCTCAACTGGTGATGGTGCAACAGGTATCGCCAACGTCACCCATAGCTTGGGGTCGGTTGTTGTCGGCGAGTTGGCCGCCACACTACTGGATGCCATCGGCGAAGGCGTGACGCTCGCGTCGCGCACGGGCGAAGTTCTTTGGGCGAATGAAGTATGCAAGCGAATGCCCCCAAATCTGCGCGAGCGGCTATCGGTAGCTTGTCGCCAATTTGATCGGTCGCATCCTGTATCACCCAGCGGCTCGACCGGGCTCGCTGGCGTGCGGGGCGAGCTTGATCCTCGCGACGAAACGGTGTTGCTTGAAGAAGAGCGCGCGTATGAGGTCATCGTAACGACGGCTCCGGCCGCCGCAATGGCGCAAGTTTCGCGTGCGCGTGCGGCTTTGGGTGATGGGCTTGTGATTGTCGTCCGCGATGTGACGGCGTCGCGTCGCCTGCAACAGAAAATCAACGCGATCGATATCGCCGGGTCTGAGCTTGTTCGATTCGATGCCGACGTAGTACGCAAGAACAACGCGCACGAACGCCTGAAGCTTCTCGAAGATAAAATCGGTCGATACTCGCGCGATCTGATGCACTTTGATTCGCTGGCGATTCGTTTGCTTGACGAGCGTACGGGCAAGCTTGAACTGGTTCTTGGGTATGGCTTGCCGCCGGAGTTTGACGCCTTTGAGATCCGTCCCGGGCTTGAAGGTAATGGCATCAGTGGGTATGTCGCTTCGAGCGGTCGCAGCTACATCTCGACCGACACCGCGACGGACAAGCTGTACTTGCCTGGTATTCGTGGCGCGCGAAGCAGCCTGACGGTGCCTTTGCGGTTGCACGACAAGGTCATTGGCGTGATGAATGTCGAAAGCCAGCGTGTGGGCGCGTTCACGGAAGAAGACCTCCAATTGGGAGAAATGTTTGCGCGGTACGCCGCTCTTTCGCTGCACATGCTCGACTTGTTGGTTGTCGAGCGGTGCACGGTAAATCAGACGGTTAGTGGGCGTGTGATGCACGAGCTTTCCGAGCCTCTTGAAGACATCGCCCATGAGGTCGAGATGCTCAAGGCTGAGCCTTCATCGAAGGATTCGGGCACGCTTCGCCATCTTGATCGCATCCAGTCCGACATTGAATCGATCCGCAAGCGCATCAGCGAATGCACGGCTGGCCCGCAGAGCTTGCTTGGTGTTGAACAAGCTCTCGCCGACAAACGCGAAGACCCGTTGCTGCAAGGCAAGCGCGTGCTTGTCGCCGACGATGAAGCGAGAATTCGTGACACGATTTGCAGCGTCCTAAAGAGTAAGGGTTGCACGGTCATGGTGTGCGATTCGGGCGCGACGGCGATTGCCATGCTTGAATTGGAAGCGCTCAAGGGCTTTGACCTGATCGTGTCGGACATTCGCATGCCTGATCGAAACGGGTACGAGGTATTTGCCGCGTCTCGTCGCATCACGCCCAAGGCCAAGGTCATTCTCATGACTGGCTTTGGCTATGACCCGCACCATTCCATCGTTCGTGCTTCGCAGGAAGGCTTGCAGAGCGTGCTCTTCAAGCCCTTCCAGGTTGAGCGGCTGCTTGAAGACGTTCGTGCGGCGTTCAAGGCCGAGCTTGGGTGTTGAATAGGTGTTGAATAGGTGTTGGGTGGGTGTTGAAGATGGGCTCTAAGTCGAGCTTGAAACAAGCGAGTGTGCCGAGTTTGTGCGTGCGTTTCCTGCGGTAGGCGACTGAGCGATTCAATTTTCACGAGCTTATTTGCACATTCATGGCGTCCACTTTCCAGTGGATCGCATCGTTCAGGATTTCATGGCGTGTGGCGTTATTGGTCTCTCGCTTTTGGGGAGCATCTTGCGCGACAACTTTGGTGCGGCGAGTAGCGTAGATGTGTTTATCGAGCTTTATCCACTAGAACGAATCGGCTTGATCGGCATGCAGATTATGGAAGCTGAGTTTGCCGAGATTCTTGGCAGACGCATTGACCTGCGGACAGCGAGCGAATTGTCGCCTTTGTTTCGCGACAAATTAGTCACCAAAGCGAAGCTGCTTCATGCTGCACAACGCCGGGGAGGTGTGGCGGCAGGACATGATTTGTCTGAGGCAGATGCTCGAAGCCGCTGAACAAGTTTAGATGTAGTGCGTGAGATTGACGCGTGCGTCACTCAAAATCGATTTAATGCAGCGTTTGCAGTAGTCAAGTAAATTGAGATTATCGTCGAGGCGTCGACGAAGGCAAGCGAACAAACCAGGCAGCTTATTTCCACGTTCGCATGGGCTGGTTTGCGTCGCATGCGCAACAGAACGATTCATGGATATTACACGATCGACGCGGCTCGTGTGTTGGATGCTGTTGCGATCAACATCGAACCTTTGGTTACAGAACTGGGGAAAGCAATTCATTCTGGTGATGGACAGTTATCTGAATGATCTTTCGGTAGTCTTTACGCGCAGTTCCGATAAAGTCGATCTATCAGCGAGCCGAAGTTGTATAGAAGAGCGGTAGGGCAAGCGCGCGAGTGTCACGCTCTTTGTGTGTGTGACAAGTTGGCGAGCGAAGCCAAGTTGGCGAGCGAAAGCCAAGTTTGCGGGCGAAAGCCGAAGCGAGAAAGCCGAAGTGTAAAAGGAGGTGTGGCCAGCGATGATCAGCAAGATCGAGCAGGACCATCAGCGATTCCGGCAGATCGTGCGTGGCAAGATCCGCAAGGACCTTCGCAAGTTCTTGTCGCGTGGCGAACTCATCGGTAAAGAGGGTAAAAAGTTCGTTTCCATCCCTGTTCACGATATTGATATCCCAACTTTCCGCTACGGCGACAACTCCGGCGGCGTCGGCATGGGCGAAGGTGAAGAAGGCCAGGGGGTTGGTAAACCTGGTGATGGTTCGAAGGGGCAAGGTGGCGAGCAAGAAGGCCGTCATATGTTGGAAGTGGATGTCAGCCTTGAAGAACTCGCCGACATTTTGGCGGAAGAACTCAGCCTGCCACGTATCAAACCACGTGGCCAGCACAACATCACTACCGTACGTGACAAGTACACGGGTATTCGCCCGGTTGGCCCGGCGAGCTTGCGCAGCTTCAAGCGCACGTACCGCGAAGCTTTGAAGCGGCAGGTTGCGATGGGCCAGTACGACCCGGATAACCCGATCATCGTGCCGATTAAGAATGACCTTCGATTCCGCACGTGGAACGAGGTTAAGAAGCCACAGAGCAACGCGGTGATCGTGTACATGATGGATGTTTCGGGCTCGATGGGCAATGAACAAAAAGACTTGGTGCGTCTCGAAGCCTTTTGGATCGATACATGGCTGCGGCGAAATTACGAGGGAATCGAAAGCCGATATATCGTGCACGATGTTCGCGCGAGCGAGGTTGATAAAAAAACGTTCTTCAGCGTGCGCGAAGATGGCGGCACTCGCATCAGCAGCGCGCTGACCTGTTGCAAAGAACTTTTGGACGCCCACTATGACCCGCACGACTGGAACATCTACCTGTTCCACTTCAGCGATGGCGACAACTGCAGCGATTCGGATAATCGCCTGTGCCTCAAGATCATCGATGAGTTACTGATGCCGCGTTGCAACATGTTTGGCTACTGCCAGGTCGCGAGCGCGTATGGCAGCGGCAGCTTTATCAACGTACTGCAAGAAGCCTTTCCCACTGGAATGGCTGATGAGATCGGCCCCAAGATCATCACGAGCAAGGTCAATACTCGTGACGACCTCTTCGACTCACTCAAGACGTTCTTCAAAGCAGGCAGATGAAGCGAGCCTGGGCCCATGCCCAGTCATGCCCAGTCATGCCCAGTCATGCCCCTGCAATCTCAAGCAATTTCAAGCACCGGGGTCGTTGCCATAGGGGTCGTTGGGATCTGTCGGCTCGGGTGCTTCGACGGGTTCGGCGAGGTCGGGTTCGGGCGAGGCTGGAGCGCCGAAGATCGCGCTGCCGACGCGAACGATGTTCGCCCCTTCGCGGATGGCGACTTCGTAATCATTGGTCATGCCCATCGACAGGATGTTGAAGGCTTTCTCGTCAACGGCGCCGGAGCGTTTGCAATCTTCGTGCAGGTCGCGCAAGCGAGAGAAAGCGGGCCTTGCTTCTTCGGGGGTCTCTGCCAATTCCGCCATGGTCATGAGGCCACGCAGGCGGATGTTCGCCATGGTGTTGATCTGATCGGCGAGGGCGACGGTCGCGGCGACGGGGCAGCCAAATTTGGATGCTTCGCCCGAGCAATTAACCTGTAAGAGCACCTCGATTGTTTCATCGCGTCGCATAGCGATTGCCTGGAGTTCTTCGGCGATTCGTAGTGAGTCCACCGAGTGAATCAGGCGGACAAACTCGACGACCTTGCGAGCTTTGTTGCGCTGAAGATGGCCGATCATGTGCCAACGAACCGAGTCTGGGCTCTTTCCTGCGGCGGGAGCGAGCATGGGGGTGCCGCCGGGAGCCGCGAAGAGCGTGTCGGCGGTTGAGATACGACGAGTCTGGGCGTGGATTTTTTGCCGGGTCAGGAACTCGTCCACCATCGATGCCTGCTGAACCAGGTGCTGAACGCGATTTTCACCGAAGTCGCGGTGGCCCATTTCGATGAGCGTGCGCACGTGTTCGGGAGCGGCGTACTTGGTGACGGCGACGAGGATGACGGAGCTAGGAGCCCGGCCGCTGGCTTTGGCTGCGGCTGCGATGCGCGTGCAAACTTCTGAATACCTGGCGCGAAGCGCGTCGGTAGATGAGGCCGCCTCTGGAGAGGTGACTTGCGCGATGTCGTGGGACGTGTGCGGGGCGTC
>JBBRGG010000162.1:0-8350 GCA_038240875.1 Phycisphaerales bacterium
GGCCTCTCCACTGTCGAGCGGTGGAAGAGTGAACGCCGCGAACCAGGCCTCATCTCAACCCTCGCCCACACCGCTTCCAACCTCGCTCTGCGCACGTACTTCCGTCTCTACCACCGCCTTCACATCCAAGGCATCGAACACATTCCTACATCAACGCCCTTTGTCATGGTCGCTAATCACGCGAGCCACTTGGACGCGCTTGTAATTGCCGCCTGTTTGCCTCGCCGCGTGACAGGCAGCGTCTTTCCCATCGCCGCTGGCGACGTCTTCTTTGAAACCACCGTCGTGAGCGCCTTCGCCGCCACACTCATCAACGCTCTTCCCATGTGGCGCAAGCGCGTAGGCAGGCACGCCTTGGACGACCTCAAAGCACGCCTTCACTCCGGCGACTGTGGCTTTATCCTCTTTCCCGAAGGAGCTCGCACCCGCGATGGCTTGCCTCTCAAGTGGAAAGCAGGCATAGGCATGATGGTCGCGGGAACTTCCGTTCCCGTAGTTCCATGCCGAATCGATGGCTGCCTTCAAGCTCTTCACCCCGACGCCAAACTTCCCCGCCCCACACGCATCTGCGTCACTATCACCGCGCCCATGCTCTTTGCCCACCAACCCGACTCGCGCGAAGGGTGGGACGCAATCGCCGATGCACTTCGTGTACGCGTCGTCGGGTCGTAACCACACGCGTGGCGATCTTCGCCGAGCGTGGGTACGCTTGGACATGCCCAGCCTAGACATCGTATCAAAATTCAACTTTTCCGAGTTGGACAACGCGATCAACAACACGAACAAAGCCGTACAAACGCGCTTTGACTTTCGCGGCGCAACCGCCGAGATCACGCTGGACAAGAAGGAAAAAAAGATCAAGTTCGTCGCCGACGACTCGATGAAACTGCGTGGCTTGATCGAAATGTTTCAGTCCGCCGCCCACCGCCGAGGGCTCGACGCCAAAGCCTTCGACATGCCCGAGTTTGAGCCCACCCTCGCCGGCAAACTCAAGTGCGACGCCAAGATCCGCGATGGCATCGAGCAAGACCTCGCCAAGTCCATCGTCAAAATGATCAAGGAAACCAAGCTCAAAGTCCAGCCATCGATCCAAGGCGACGAAATCCGCGTCACCGGCAAAAACATCGACGACCTTCAAGCCGTCATGAAGTTTCTTCGGGAAAGCACCCTCGAAGTGCCTCTGCAATTTGTCAACATGAAGAGCTAAGCCGGGATGAAGAGCTAACGCACGCTACATAAAACAACTCTTGGTGCAATCCCTGCTGTATCAAGTACCCTCTCTCTCCAAGAGAAGGCTTTATCGTTACTTTCTACACGCAGCTACGCTCGTTATTCAAGTATTAATCGTATGATTCGGATCATAATAGCGATGGATTGCTCTGTCTTGCCTCGCCTTTACTTGCCCTTGTCGCTTTTCGTTTTTCGCTTTAGACTTCGCTTCTTTCGCTTTGTAAAAAAGCCCAGACCTTTCAGTCCGAGCTTTGATTAATCTTTAATTCTCTTGCGTCCCCAGCCTTACGCCTTGGCTTCGGGCTTCTTCGCAGGCTTCGGAGCCGTAGCAGGCTTTGCTGCCGCCGTCGGCTTCGCGGCCGCTGCTGGCTTCACGGCTTTTTCGCCACCCTTATCACCAGCAGGCTTATCCATAGCAACCTTCTCAGCCTTGGGTGCAACCTTTACAGGCTTCTCGCTGCCCATGGGCTTGGTCGGAATCGCAGCGGGCTTGGAGGCCGCACCGGTCGTAGATTCTGAACCGCTATTCGCGCCCAGGGTAACGGGGATCCACTTGCTCTTCCACATGCGCGTCTTGCCCTTGCGGCGCTTAGTGTGCCAACGAACCTTCTTGAGTTTCACGCCGTTTGCATCGATCTTGAACTCAGCCATACCATCGATCTCCCGCGCGTTCTTCGCGCCACACTTCGACGTGCTCTTGCACCATCGGCTCATATCGTGATTAGGCTCACGCCGCTCCGTTGCGACATGACTACCCAAATCGTTGTCAATCTACCCACATTCATCTCAAACTCGCGCCTCGTTAGCTACTTAAAGCCACTTGCCGAAGCGAACCACAAGCATAGTCACCAACGCTCGCCCACGCTCGGCTCTTCCCAACACGCGACTGCGCCCTGGTTTCACGGGCACCGTCCATGTTCGTGCGCCAAATTGAGGTACTTAGGCAGTATTCATGCTGTAAATTGGCCTCTTTATCGTACAATTGCATGCAATGAAGCACCACCAACCGCTCAATAAACCCGCCCCTCTCAACGCGCGCGCATTTCCTTCAATTGGGAATGCCCGCACGCTTCGCAAGGCTGTCTCCCAAGGGCATTCTACCCGGACAGGGTATCTTGTCGTTCACCTGCTACAAGCTCTGGCGCTACTGGTAGCGTTCGCGTGTGCCACAATTGTGCCTGTGATGTCTCCCGCTCTTGCTCAAAGCCCAGTCCAGGGTTTAGCCCCTCGTCAAAGCGTCGTCTTCGAGATCAACCGCGCCACCACCGTCGGCCAATCTGTCTTCGTCGTCGGTAACACGCCCGAACTCGGCGACGACGACCTTCGCCTTGCCCCCAAACTTTCCGCCGCGGCGTATCCACTTTGGCGCGCCACGATCTCGCTTCCCGCAGGCAAGTCCTTCACCTATCGCTACATCATCCGTAACGACGCGCCAGGCCAAACCTCTCTCGCCACCAATGGCTCAACCTTCGCTGGCCCCTTCACTATCACCACGTCTGCACAAGCTACCGCCACACGCGCCAAAGCTCTCTGGCTCACGTGGAATCGTCCCGGCCCCATCCTTTATTGGCGTACGCGCCCAACCCCGGGTACCAACACACCTTTCGCCGCTCTACCTCTTCAACGCTTCGGAGCTAGTGACCCCGCTCGCCTCACCGAGTCTCGCTTCTTCGCTTGGAACTTTTCAACCGCAGGCGACACCATCGAGTTCTACTTTAACGACGCCACCAACTCATCTCGCTATCCAGCCTTTGGCAATTACACCACATCGCTCGATGGCGTCTATATCCAAGATGGCCAGTTGTACTCCTACATTCCCGCCGCCGCTCCACAGCCCGCGCGTCGCGCGTACTCGCCCGGTGCCGTACCGACGATCTTCTCGCCACAGCTCAATGAAATTCGTGGCTATCGAGTCTTTTTGCCTCGTGGCTATGACCAGCACACGACTCGCCGATATCCGGTTCTCTACATGCACGATGGCCAGAATATTTTTGAGTCTGGCTCGTTTGGCTCGTGGAACGCCGCTACGACAATCGTAAACGCGCAAGCCGCTTCCAACATGCGCGAAGCAATCGTCGTCGGCCTTGACAACGGCCCAAATCGTCTGACCGACTATCTGCCACCAGGAGACTTTCTTACCGGTGCCGGTCGTGCCGATCGATACCTTTCGTACGTGCGCGACACGGTCAAGCCCTTCATCGATGCAAACTTTCGCACGAATCCTAGTGACACCGGGCTCTTGGGTAGCAGCATGGGTGGCGTGGTTTCTCTCTATGGCGTGTGGGATTTCACTTCGACCTTTACTCGTGGCGGTCTCCTGTCGGGCGCGTGGCAGACGTGCCCAAATTTTCTCTCGCGCGTTCGAGCAACACCAATGCGCCCGGTTCGCATATGGCTCGATAGCGGCGACAGCGGTACCAGCAACGACAACTACTGGGCAACCTGGGGCCTGCGCGATCACTTCGTCGAAGCCAACCCCGCCAAAGCGGCTCTCTCGGGCGCAGTCGCCCACGCCATCGGCTATGGCCAGCAACACAACGAAGCCGCATGGACCATTCGCCTGCCGCTCGCGCTCGCATATTTGTACCCTGCACAAGAAGAGCCCAACGACCTTGTGCGCACGGTCTTTGGGCCACACTGGGATGTGAACTTCGACAACGCGATGACCATCGATGATCTCGCTATGCAAAGCCGATCGCCTCGTGATCTTGATTTTTCAACCAATGGCGCGAGCTCGGGCAACTTGGGTGGCGACGCGACCGACACCATGCGATTGGTCGCGTTCTTGCGCAGGCTTGAACGCGAAGCGATGATCCAAGGCCGGCGCTGATAGCAGTTTAGTTAGAGGCACTCTCGCGTAGCGCACATACGCCCGCACGTACAACACGCCCGCTTTCAGCACGACAGCAAAATGATCAACGACTTATAACCACGCTCGCGTGAGTGGACGCCGCACAACAAGTAATGGTACACAAATCGGGCACTCGCATTTATGAGCCAACGCAGAGTTGGAAACGCTTTATGCCGAAGGAAATCTCGTGAGCGAATCAGTCCCAAGAAAGCGCAGAGTTATTGGTCTAAGGGCCGCGACGTTGCTGTCAACGGCTACGTTGGTTGTAGCGTTGACAGTTGGGCTGTGGTTCGTGCTGGATGCGATTATCAATCGCAACTTTGCCGTCCTTGAATCGAGGTATGCGAAAGAACCAGCATTGGTCGCCCGTAAGATCGTGTTGACGCGTGAAGAGACTCAGCGAAGCCAGTCTCGCGACTGGGGCGTGTGGAACGCGACGTGGGAGTACATGAAATCAATTGAAGCGGGGGCTCCCGACGCGGTGTATCGAAATGAGAACCTGATCGCCGAATCGATCCGCAACGCGGGCGCGGATGTTGTGATTTATCTCAACACCAAGAACGCAATCGTCGACGCGGTTGAAGCGGTCAAGGGTACGAATGAGGTACGCGATCCTGGTTTGGCGGTTCGCGAGTACGACTGGTCGCTGTTGGCGGCGAGTGCCCAGCGCGAGGGGGATGTCGGCGGCTTGATCGAGATCAGTGGCATACCGATGATCATCGGGGTCTCGCCGATTTTGCGAGCCAATCGCGAAGGGCCCAGTGCTGGCACGATTGCGATGGGACGGTGGCTTGATGAAGCGCACATCGCGCAACTGAGCGAAGAAATTGGAACGCAGGTTTCATTCCGGGCTGCGTTACCAAACGATACGGACGCCATCGCGGTACCGCTCAGCAATTATCAAATCGCTGGCGACTTTCTGCTTAACGATGCCTTTGGTGCTCCCTGCTTGGTTGGCCGAGTGGTGATCGAGCGCGATATTTTAACACAAGCAAAGATGCTGCGGCGTGCGGTAATCTTGGGATTGCTCGCCTTTGGCGTGGTCGTCACGATCGCGGTATATGCGAGCGTGCACGTTCTTATCGTGTCGAGGCTGGTGCGGGTGTCGCGCGAGTTATTGCATGTTGCCGGGTGCGATGGCGGATCGGCAACTGTTCGTGTTGATCGCGACGACGAGCTAGGCTCCTTGATTCGCAGCATGAATCGTCTCATCGAGCGAGTGAGTTTGTCCAATCAAGAAACAGAAGAAGCACTCAGCGAGCAGACCATCGTCGCGGATGCGAATCGCAAGTTGGCGATGGTGGCGGCGCGAACAGATAACGCCGTGGTCATCACCGATGCAACCGGTGTGATTGAGTGGGTGAACCTTGCGTTTATGCGTTTAACGGGGTATTCGCCTGATGAATCAATTGGGCAAAGGCCGGGCACATTGCTCCAGGGTGAGGCCACATGTGAAGAAACTCGCGCGGAGATTCGCGAAGCGATCCGGACGGGCGTGCACATTGATCGCGAGATATTGAACTATCACAAGGATGGCACGCCGTATTGGGTTCGCGTCTCCATCGAGCCAGTCTTTGACGACCAAGGCAACATACAGAACTTCATCGCAATTGAATCAGACGTGAGCGAGCGGCGCGAGCGAGAGCGCGAGTTGATTGAGGCGCGGCGAGCAGCGGAAGACGCCGCGAGCGCGCGAGCGACGTTTGTCGCGAATGTCAGCCATGAGATCCGCACGCCTTTGAATGGCATCCTTGGGTTTGCCGAGTTGTTGCGCAGTGCCGCCGACGGCGACCACGAAGTAGATGAAGTAGAACGGGCTGAATGGCTCTCGATCATCCATGGCAGCGCGACTCATTTGCTGGAGCTGATCAACGACGTGCTTGATTTGTCCAAGCTGCAGGCCAATCGCATGACGGTCGAGCCCATTGCGTGTGTCGTGCGCGAGCTTGTGAGCCAATCGGCGCAGATGCACCGGGCCAAAGCCAAGGACAAAGGGCTGAAGCTTGATGTTGAAGTTGATGAAAGCGTCCCTAGGTTGATTGATCTTGATCCGACGCGGCTGCGGCAGCTTATTACGAATCTTGTTGGAAACGCGGTAAAATTCACGGATTCTGGGAGTGTACGAATCGCAGTGTCATGGCGCGAAGAAGCGATTGTGAAGGTGAGTGGCGCGGCAGATGAAGCTCAAGATAGTCAGGTAATTCGTGCCGACGAGGTTGAGCCAATAAGTTCATCGCGTTTGATGATCTCGGTGATTGATACAGGAATTGGGATCTCAGACGCGAAGATGCGCGAGTTGTTCACGCCCTTTGTCCAAGGCGACGCGAGCATTACGCGGCGGTTTGGTGGCACAGGGCTCGGGCTTGCGATTTGCAAAGGAATCGCCGAGGCGATGAGCGGGACTATTCGTGTTGCGAGCGAGCCGGGGAAGGGCACGCGTATCTATTTGGATCTACCCGCGCCGCGAAGCGCGCAAGAAGTCGAAGGTGAAGAAGCAAGCGATGCAAGTGGCGTGGACGAAATGTGCGAAAGACAGACGGGATCGCGTGCGTTGCCCAAGTGTTTGGCGGGCGTGAACGTGTTGGTCGTGGATGATGCGATCGTGAATCGCAAGTTGTTCGACATCGTGCTGCGTGAGGCGGGTGCGACGGTGAGTCTTGCGGACAATGGCGAGCGAGCCGTGGCGATGGTGCTGGAGCAGGACTTTGACCTCGTGCTGATGGATGGGCAGATGCCGATTATGGATGGGTTGACGGCGACGAGCATCTTGCGTTCGCGTGGAATAACGATCCCGATTCTTGCATTGACCGCGCACGCGATGGAGCATGATGCGGCACGATTTATTGAAGCAGGCTGCGATGCGCATTTGGCCAAGCCCATCGCGCCGATCAAGCTTGTGCGCGCGGTTGCTGTACACCTTGGACGAAAGGCGAGCGCGCATGCCGACGCTTCGGACAAGGCGTTTGGCGAGCATGCGGTACACGAGGCTGGTGTGGAAGAGGCTGATGTAGAAGAGACTGGTGTGGCGAACACGCTGGCAGTGAGCTGTGAATCAGCAAAGATCGATTCGGGCACGCACGAAGCGAGCGGCATGGCGGACATGATGCTTGATGAAGAGTTGGCGAACGATCCAGAACTGCGCGCGATTGTTGAGGATTTCGTTCGGACGATTCCAGATCGGGCAAAAGAGTTGCGCGAGGCGGCGGTAGTGCGCGATGCGGCGAGGCTTGCGCGATTAGCGCATGGGCTCAAGGGCACATCGGCAACGCTGGGATTGCACGCCGTCGCGCACATGGCGGCGACCGTGGAGAGGGCCGCGCTGCGAAATGATTTGGCGGGTGCCGTGGCTGCGATTCTGGAATACGAATTACGTACGCGACGTGATGCGGCGTAAAAAATACGGTCGCTCTTCAGGTAACGCCACACAAAACCTTCTCTTGGAGAGAGAAGGTACCTAAGACAAACAGGCAAGACAAACAGGCAAGACAAACAGGCAAGACAAACAGGCAAGACAAACACCAAGGCAGCATCAGGATCGATGAGATCCTGATGGCACGAAAGGTAAAGAATCAAGGCAAAGCTTGTACGTAGATTGAACTCTGGCGGTAGGTCTTTCGTTTACGCCTGGATTTTTATTACGGCGCGTTGGCGGGCGCCATGACAGGTTGGTCGAGCTTGAAATTGCCGAGGATTGTGGTGCCTTTGGCCATAAGGTCGGCTACACGTTTGGGGTTGAGGCCTTGGGAGTCGTGGTTTTGGATAACGACGAGGACGAACGTTCGGTTGTCGCGGCGATCCAAAAGCATCGCTGAAACGATTACGCCCGGCTCTCGAGATTCGAAAGCGACGGTGCGGCTCCAAAGAGGTTTGGCTTCTGGTGCGGCTTCTGGTTTGGCTGGTTCTTCTCGAGGTAGCTTGGTCTCGTACGTGGCAAGTGCTTCAAGCAGTGGTGCCATGTTCGCGGCGTGGGCGGCACGGTCGATGCGTGCGAGCGCGATGGCGAGATCGTGTGTTGACGCGGACCAGGTTGCAAAGTGTTCGCCTGGGTTGGGCGGCGTGTTGCTGGAACCTGGTGTGGTACGCGAAGCCAGTGACTGGATCTGCGAGAGTGTTGGCGTAATGAACGCGACTTCATCTTTAAGAAGGTGGCGGCGGTCATCGACGTTGGCGCGTGCGTATTGCCCCGCGAGTTGTTGGATAGGTGGGCCGAGGTTGGGGTCGAGAGCAGCGCGAATGCGAAGAATCTCATGGCGATACAGCCAAGGAAGC
>JBBRGG010000163.1:0-8331 GCA_038240875.1 Phycisphaerales bacterium
TTAAGTATGGTGCGTTGGAGGTGGTTGTGTTGTTGTATCTGGGTTATCGCGCGCGCGAGCCGGCGTTGGACTTGCCTTATGGCGTTCATAGGCGACTAGAGATTGCGCGGGCGCTTGCGACCGAGCCCAAGGTGCTGTTGCTCGATGAGCCTGCGGCGGGGATGAATCCGCAGGAGAAGATCGGGCTGGCAAAGTTGATTCGGCGCTTGCGCGATGAGTTTGGAATGACAATCTTGCTGATCGAGCACGACATGGGTTTAGTGATGGATATTTGTGAGCGGATCACGGTTTTGGACTATGGCGTGACGATTGCGTCGGGTGTGCCTTCAGAGATCCAGCGCGATCCGCGGGTGATTGAGGCGTACTTGGGGATTGCTGCTGATGGAGTCGAAAGCGAGCCGGTGTCGGTGCAGATGGAGCGAGACGCGCGAGAAGAAACTGGTGTGTTTACTCCTGGGTTATCGAGTAGTGACGTGCGGGCGGGGAAGAAGCCGAGGATGGGCGGCTAGAAAGTAGATAAATGATTTCTTCTCGGAGAGAAGGAATACCCAAGCCAAACAAGATAATACGAATGGCGAATTGGGATGGCTAGTCTTCAATACGGAAAGCAGCACCATGATTGAAGCAATCATGGTGGTACGAAGAGTAAAGTAAGACAAGGCCCCCCATTCGGAGAGAGGGGCTCCCAAGGCAAAGAAGGAAGTGGTGCCGAGTGCTGGTGATCGAAGACCTTCATGTCAGTTACGGCGCGATCCGAGCGATCCATGGCGTGTCGCTGCGCGTGAATGAAGGGGAGATCGTCACGCTTATTGGTTCCAACGGCGCGGGCAAGACGACGACGCTTCGCGCGATATCGGGCATGTGCAAGGTCGCGCAGGGCCGGGTTAAGTATCTTGGTAATGACATCACCGGGATGCAGCCACATGAGATTGTGCGGCGAGGGCTGGCGCAATCGCCGGAGGGGCGAGGAATCTTTGCAAATTTGTCGGTGCAGGAGAACCTCGACATGGGCGCGTTCACGAGAAAGGACCACGCGGGGATCAAGAGTGATATGGAGAAGGTGTATGGCCTGTTTCCAAGGTTGAAAGAGCGATTGAAGCAGAACGCGGGAACGCTTTCGGGTGGTGAGCAGCAGATGCTGGCGATCGGACGAGCGGTGTTGGCGAAGCCACGGCTTTTGTTGTTGGATGAGCCTTCGCTTGGCTTGGCGCCTCAGGTAGTACAGACGATTTTCCGGATCATCCGCGAGATTAATGCGGGCGGTACCACGATATTGCTGGTGGAACAGAACGCGTCGATGGCGTTGGCGCTGGCGCACCGGGCGTATGTGCTGGAAGTCGGGTCGATAGCGATGGAAGGGCCTGCGAAGGAGCTTGCCAAGAGTGACATGGTGCGCAAGGCGTACTTAGGGCATGGCTAACGGTTCGTTAAATGGGTACGACATATGTACGTTTGTGTCGCGTCACGGGCGAGTGCCATAACGCGTACAGTGGGCGTGAATGGTTGGGCGTGAATGGTTGGGCGTGAGAGCCAGTACAGTTGTGTATAGAAGTGGAACATGCGTGAGCTGTTCGCGTGGGCGGCTCTTGAGGGTAGATTGGGCTTGAAGTGACATTGAGGTGTACGCGTGACGACGCTTTCGACGCAGGCACGGTTGTATGTCGAGTTGCCAGCGATATTGCCGAGCGGGTACGCATGCGTACCTATTGCGACTTCGGAAGAAGGGGCATCGGTGCAGCTGTGCGTCGTCGTTCGGCAGGCACCGATTGTCTTGCGTGAGAGCCTTGATGCCAAGGTGTATTTGGGGTGTCTTGCTGACCGAGCTGGGCGGGTGCATCGCTGGCTTGAACTATGGGTGCAGGATCCTGACGGTCTTGGGAATAGTCCGGTTGCGTACCGCGAACATTTGACGAATAAAGTGCTTGATGAGCGGTGGATCGCGCGAGTCGAAGCGTTTGATCGAGCCGGGGGCATTCAAGGGCTGGGGCACGCGGGGCTTGTGCGCACCGGGTTTGAAGTACAACACCCTGCGCCGATGTTTGTTGACATCGAGGAGCGCAAAGCTGTCGCGCCGGTGGATGGGCGTTCGGGTCGGGCGTGGGCACTATGTAAAGACGAAGCGATGCTCGCTAAGCAAGGTGTGAGCGGATATGCGTCAGCGTTGAATCGCAATTTGTATCAGCCGGAACTAGGCCTGGACGCGATTCCATTTCCTGTTGAGATGGCAAGCGCGGACCCGACCTCGGTTGGGTTGCCTGCGGGGACTACGGCGTTTAATCCTGGTGGCGGGTTGATGATGGCGTTGTCGTATTGCCCGCTTGGGTATGAGCAATTTACCGACGCGTTGACGGGTTCGCCGGTGGAAGCTGCGGCGGGTGGTGATGGCTTGGTGCGATTGCTCGCGGTAGCGGCGGGGCTTGGTGCGTCGCCTAGCGCGTCCAAGGGTGGTTGGCTGGGTTTGTCGAGCGTGGACGCGTCGGGGCGGTTGGTCGAGTCGCTGCATTTGAAACTAGCGGCGTTGGCGCAAGCTGTGGGCACGGTTCGCGCGTATACCAGCGCGACGCAGGCGCCCATGCTCAACATCACGGCGAACAGTTTCCGCGTGCGCATGGGTGAGGGCTCGGGCGCGCTGCCTTTGTGGTGGACGGCGCGGACTGCGCTGGTTGAGCCGGGCGAAGCGGTGGAACTGCCTTTGGAGGGTACGAGCGAACGCTATTTCATGAGCGGGCGAGCGGGGAACGTTTCGGCGTATTCGCCTTCGGCACAGCTTCGCACGGTAAGTGGCAAGGGATGGCTGCGGCTGCGAAACGTACTTTTGGCTGGGGGCACGGGCGGCGCGGATAATGGAACGATTTTGGAAGGCACGCTTTCGACCCAGGACCGCATTGAAAGCGGGCGCAATGACTTGTTGTGGATGCGGTTTAGTTTGGGAGGCGTCAGGCTGGATTCGTACGCAGTGGTGGATGCGCAGTCGGCGATGGGGCGTGGAGAGTTGCGGGTTCGGACGGTGGCACAGGAATTTGCGCCTGCGGTGGTTGAACGGCTGAAGGCTGCGCTGGGCGCACCGATTCAAGACGTGAGCTTTGAGGTTGTGCCGTTGTTGTCGACGCCTTGCGATATGTATGCGCTTGGGGTGTTGGGCGTGCGAACACTTTTGGTGGAGGGCGGGCGGACGTTGCCGGTTGCGCTGGATGAGCTTTTGAGCCTGGGGCGTGAGCTTTCGCAGACGGAGGCTGGTGAGCTATTGATGAAGATGGAATCGCTCTTTAATGAGGATCCAAGGTGGGCGGAATCACTTGGGCCACAGCGGTTGTTGCATGACGTGAAGGATTCGGGATTTGCGTTTGAGGCAATTCCCAAGCGACTTTGGATGTGCGTGTTGTTGTCGCTTATGAAGATGTTTACCGGGCTGTTTCCGTTTAGCCGATGCAAGGATTTGGGCGATGCGCCGTCGGGCGGGGCGCACCGGATATTTGACCCGGTGTTGGAAGAATTGCACGGTTTGATGGTGGCGTGCCGAACACTAATCGTGGCGGACTTTGCGCTCAATCGCGAGGTGCGAGGCGTGCTCGACGGGTGCTTGGCACAGGTTCGTAGGTAAAGGCGGCTTTGACGCGGTGACTCGGCGTGTGTAGGCTGGTATGAAGAAGGTTGGATTTGGTGTGGTAGATATACATTACATTCAGTGGTAGAGCAGGTTGGCACACTATTACTTCGCGCGGGAGCGCGAGGTGCAGGAGATAGCAGGTATGAAGCGGTCGATTACGAACGTCGTTGCGATGGCGGGTATTGCGGCTCTTTCGCTCTCCCTAGTCGCGTGTGGTGGAAAAACCAAGATGTGGAAAGGGACCATCGGTACCACGGCGGACGCTTCGCTGCGTGACGCGGGTACTGCCACCATGGCCCAGCTTCAGGTTGACGTCATCGGCCTCAAGGGCGACGAACTCAACGACTGGAAGAGCTACCCGGTTGACCGCTACTTCTCTGGCGGGGATCAGCGTCGCCAAGGTGCAACTGGCTACGCCAAAGCGTTTGTGTTCTCGGAGCCGGGCATCCTCACGATTTCCTCTTCGGACCCGATCTGGAAGGCGTGGCAGGATCGTGGCGTGACCAATCTTTTGATTCTGGCAAGCCACAAGAACGTGAAATTTGTGGAGGGTGCTGAACCTCGTCGCAAGGACATTCCGCTAACGACGGATCGTTGGAAGGTCAAGCAGATCGACATCGTTGTTCGCTCCGGCGGCATCGAAGTTCCGACGGCTATGGAACCACTGCCGGTCGCGCAGTAAGTGCTGGAGTTGAGTTGATCTTTTGTTGGGGCACTATTCAAACGCAGAGTTTCCAGAGCCCTCGCGCTAACGAGGGCTTTTTATTTGGATCAACGTTCAATTAGGTGGCTTTAGGTGGCAGAGAAACCTGTGAACGAGAAGCGAGCGAATAATCCAAGGAAGTTCTGCTACGCTAGGTGGTTGAGCGTGTGTTGAGCATGTGTTGAGTTGGCATCGCGAATAGCTCTTACCTAAAGGCAAGGCATGTCGGGGTACGGTCGCTTTGAGATCGTTGAGGAATTGGTTCGGCGCGGGCCGTTTGCTGTTAGCAGCGCACGCTCGGCGGGCGAGGTTGGCGCGCCAGCGTTTGCGATTAAAACGTATCGCAACGATGCGGGGTTGCTTGACGAGGACATCTTTGCGCGCGAGTCGGCTAAGTTTATTGATTGCGCGAAGTTACAAGCGACGCTGGCACAAGCAGGCGGGAAGTCTGCGCGATGGGGGACAATCCACGCGAGCGGCACAACGTTTGATGCGGCGTATTACGTTACGGACCTGTACCCGCGCACGTTGGCGGATTTGATTGATCGCCGTCGTGAGCAAACGCCGAGGGAGATCGCGCATGTTTTGTCGCGGATCGTTGAGGGGCTGACAACGTTGCGCGATAAGGCCAAGCGAGCGCATGGCAGGCTGACGCCATCGAACATTTTGGTTGGCGATGGCGAGCTTGATGAAGTCGCGGTTGTGCTGACCGATCCGGCGCACTCGTCGGATTTGAGCAAGCGAGCGGACGCTGCGGACGTTAATGCGCTGGGGGAGATCTTGTTCGGGATGGTGATGCACCGCGGCGCACCCAAGGGTGGCAGCATCGCGGTGACGCCTGAATGGAAAGTGTTTCGTCAACAGGGCGAAGCGTTACGTGCGTTGTGCGAGAAGTTGATCAACGTGCAGTCGGCATCGGAAATGCCCTTGGAATCGGTGCGGGAGAAGCTCGAAGAGGTGCTGACGCTCAAGGGCGCAAAGGGCAAGACCCCGATTGTGTCGATCGCGGCGGCGGCTTTGGTGTTGATCGCGGGCGTTGCGGTTGGTGGGATAATGACAGATTGGTTTGGACTGGTGAAGAAGTCGGCTGTGGTCGTTATGCCCACGATTACGCTGTTGGCCGATCCGCGTGATGGTGGGCAACTGTGGCAGGTTGAGCGGCTCAATGCGTTCAGGCAGGCAATCGAAGAAGGCAAGCGCAAGTACGCCGACGAAGATTGTGCCAAGGGAGAAAGAATCTTTGTAGATTTGGACGTGACGCGAAAGGCGGTTGCCGAAGAAGTCAAGACGGCACGTGAAGAGTCATGGCCGACGGCGCGCGAGATTGCCGATGTGGCAGCGCTGAAAGCAGATCAGGAAGTGCGGACCAAGCGGTATTCGGATATTACCGCGAAGGTTGGTGCGCTTGAGGTGAGCCTTGCAACGGGCACGACGGATGCGGCTGCGCAGTGCGCAATTGTGGCGGGTACTGATCCGGTTTCGGCTACGTGGTATGCGGCGACGATGAAGGAACGTGAGGACGCATTTGCGCTTGCCAAGACAACGCTCGAAGATGAAGGTGGCGAGGCGGTAGCGGTGTTGACGCAGGTGGGGGCGCAGCAGAAGGCGTTTATTGAGGCGGTACAAGAGGCGCGAGATCATCCTTTCACGAACGATCAGGAATCAAAAGCCGCAATAGACAAGCGAAATGCGGCGCGCGATCTCAAAGTGCCGCTTGAGACTGCGGTGAGCAAGGCACAGGAAGATTCACGGGCGCGGCTGGTGACGTATGTGAATGGCAATCGCGATAGCGCGACGGCGCTCGCGGGAAGTTCGCAGGCGTTGAAAGCGGCGTTTGAGAGGGTCTTTGAGAAGGTTGATCCGAGCGATATCGCGGTGACGTGGCAGGCTGCGCGTGTCGCAATCCAGGGGCTGAAGCCTTGGCTGGACGCTATCAATGCGGAGTTGCCGACGAGCGCGGGTGTGGCGCAGGAAGAGGGAAGCCTTGTAAATCCTGTGGCGTTTGAGGCAGAGTTTATCAGGTTGCGAATGCGTGGCGTTGAAGCGCTCGCGGGCGGCTTGGCGCAAACGGGCGTTGTGCCCAGCGTGACGGATGCAACGTTTGTGAGCGCAATTGCGGCTCAGAAACAAGCGTTGCAAGGGTGGGTGAATGGTGCGAAGGTGGTAGCCGTGAAGGCTAGGCAAATCGAAGAAGCATTACGGCAGGCGTACGCGCTTGATGAAGTGCTTGCGCAAGGTGCGAGCATACAAGGTCAGCCCACATTGCGCAGCGTGCGCGATGGGTTGGCTGCTGAGACTAGTGGCCAAGGTGCGTACGCATCGTCGGGGGCGGCGGTCGCGCCGGTGCTGGCGAAAGTTGTAGAAGTAGAGCAAGTTTCGCGAGCGGCGGCGGCCCCGGCGTTGCTTGCGATGATTCCGGCCAAGGGTGCGGCGGTGCAGCCTTTGGATCGTGCGAAGATCGCGGCGGCGTGGGATCGGCTGAGCGCGGCGGAGACTGGTTGGCCAGCGAGCGCGACAGATTTGGATCAAGTGCTGGAAGTTGGATCACGGGTGAAAGAGGCTTTGTCGGGTGTGATTGAATTACGTCGCGCGAAGATTGTGACCAAAGTGGACACGGGCGTGCGCACGAAGTGGGTGACATTCGTCACAGATCGCGCGGGGGCGGACCCAGCAAACGTGATCAAGGCGTATGAAGTACGTGATCGCTTTGGCGTGACGGCGGCGACGATCGACGCTCTACCCAAAGAGCCACGGTTTAACTTTATGTTGATCGAGGCGCGAGCCGCGGTAGACGCGTTTAACAAAGGGCCAAGCGGAGCGGGGAAAGACCCGGCACAGTTGCAGGCTTTGGCGGGGATATTGCGTGGTATTCAGAACAAAGCCGCAGAGCTGAAGGTGGGGAGCGATGCGGGCGAGCTGATTGCGTATCTTGATCGGCGAAGTAAGACATTTGAATCAGGAAAGGCTGGGGCGAGCTGGACGGACATTGGCCCTGGGGCTGCGGTAACAAAGTGGAGCGTCGTGCGCGGCGATGATGACAACGGGACGTTCGTTGAATATTCCTGGACCGGGCCTAGTGGTAGAAACCACCGGCTGTACTTTAAGAAAGTGGCGGAATCGGTCGGCGAAGGCGTGAGTTATGTTGCGACGACCGAGACTTCGCTTGGATTGTTCGCCGACGTGATGGCGGCGTCGGGCAAAGGGGAAATGTTTGACCGCATCATGACCACATCGGACAGTATCGCGAGCAACGACCAACGCGGACCTTTGGTATGGCGTTCCAAGGGCGCGAAGGCAACATTTGAGTTGGTACCGGGCGCGCTGGAGGCGGGTGGACTGGCCGAGGAATGTGCGAATGGATGGATCGCGAGCACGCAAGGAGTATTGAACGCGGGCTTAAGCCTGTTCCCGGCGGGGCTGGCGGTGCCTGCGGCGCCGTCGTGGGACACACCAGTAAATTATGTGTCGCCGATGGCGGCACTGCTCGCGGCGCGCACGATGAACTGCCGATTGCCGACGGATCAGGAATGGGTTGCGGCATCGCGCGAAGCGGGCGGGGATACAAACCTGCGCGATGCGGCGTGGAAGCTAGTATTTGATCAGTTTCTCGCGATGAACCAGCCGGCCACCGGCAACGGCAAAGCGGGCTGGGCCAATGGGCAGATTGCGCGACCCGCTGAGAAGACGGGCCTCAACGCGCAGGAAGATACCGAACCCGCGGTTGCGGCGAACGATGGCGTGGTGTGGTTCAGGCCGGTGCAGGCGGGCTCGGACGCCATGCGCGATGTGGTGGGCAATGTTGCGGAATTTGTCGCGAGTGATGCGGCTGCGATCAGGTCAATTACGGATGACCAGCTCGCTTTAAGCCCGAGTATCAAGACGTTCTCTGGCGCGGTGAGTGTCATTGGCGGGTCGGCGCTTTCGCCTGCGGAGCCTGCGCCAGCGACGCCGATTGTGCTTGCTGGATCGACGGTTTCGGCGTTGCGGCGAGGCTTTAGCGATGTGGGATTCCGGCTTGCGT
>JBBRGG010000164.1:0-8260 GCA_038240875.1 Phycisphaerales bacterium
CGATGACGGGCGGCCTTGATAGCAAGGCTCTCGAAGTTCCTCGGCAGATCTTTGGCTCGGCTCGCAACACAGAAGAAGCGGGCAGCCTTTCGATCATCGCTTCGTGCCTGGTTGACACTGGCTCGGCGGCGGACCAGATCATCTTTGAAGAGTTCAAGGGCTCGGGCAACATGGAGCTGATCCTTGATCGCAAGATCTCGGAAAGGCGGATCTTCCCGGCGATTAACCTCGCCGAATCGGGCACGCGTAAAGAAGAAAAGCTGATGACCGAAGCTGAAGTCAAGACGGTATCGGCTCTGCGTCGACGGTTATTGGCGATGCAAGGGCCACAGCAAGTGGAACAGTTGCTCGCGGCACTCAAGCGGTATCCGACGAATGAGGCGCTGGTCGGCGGCGGGTAACCCGCCTTAAAAAATTGGCGAGTATGCCTTAATGATCCGTCCCGAACAGGGGGTCTTGTCGTTGTGCGCGCGCACGAATCGAGCCGCACGAGTCGAGCGATAAAGAGCTGCTAAGCGTGAGCCCTAATTACGTTCAAAGCAAGCTAAAGCTTCGGGCAAACTCGCGATGATCAGCGGGAGTTGCATGAAACTTGCACGCTGATTCATCCATTCCATACAGGCCTACCACCACTTGCGGCGTATTTAGATCAATCCCTTGAACAAAATTCGTAAGTAGCCGATGGTAAACCCTGTCAGTGCGGCGGCAATCGCTCAATGGCTTTATTGCTCGCGCACAATCTGGGCTACACGTAAAAAAATTGGAGACTACTCGTGAAGTTGACCATTGGACAAAAAATCGCGTGCGGCTTCGGGGTGGTGCTTCTTTCCATGTGTGCCATAGGAGGGGTGTCGTACAGGACCAACTCACAAGCCGCTTCGTCACACATTAGCCTTGAGCGAGCGGCCGAGCTTGATTCACATGTGAGCGAGGCTGGAGAGTCAGTCCGCATGTTCCAGTTCGCGCTCGCGGACTACCGCGCCAACCAGAGCGAAGAGAATGCCACGGCGACACGATCTTCATTGGCAAAGGCAACCGAGAAGTTGTCGGACGTGACCAAGGAAGCGCAAGGTTCTCCGCTGAGCGTGCAGGTGGATAAGCTCGCGCAGTCGGCGGAGGTATTTTTCAATGCAAGCCGCAAGGAAATGCAAGCAAACGAATTGGTGAACACGCGCATCACCAAGGGCATGCATCCCAATGCTGCTGAATTGACCAAGGATTTTCAGAAGCTCGCCTCGGGTGGCTCGACGCGTGGCATGCTGGCCGAAAATCGTGTGCTGCAGGCGCGCACGATTGCTTTGCGCCTTGTAACAAGCGGCGACGTCAGCACGCGCGTTAACGCTAATACGCAACTTGATGCCGCAATCGAAGCGGCAAACGCGTTGGGTGATGAGGCGGGCGATATCGCCGAGCACATCACCGCGTACAAGACGGCGTTCAACGCCGCTGCTGACACGATTGAAACCCGCAACAATATAACAAGGACAGAGCTAGACCCTGCTAAAGTCGCTCTCGAAGCGGCGTTTGTCACTGTGGGCGACGCCATGAAGGCAAGCAATAACGATGTCAAGTCGCAAGCTAAGGCGACGATGTCAACCGCGAACATGCTGACTCTTGTAATTGCGGGTATCGCACTCTCGGTTGTCATGGCCTTGGCGATCTTCATGTCGCGCTCGATGAGCCTGGCAATTGCGCCGATTGTTGCTCGGGCCAGAGAGATCGCGGCGAACAACCTGACTGGTGCGCCTTTGGTCGCTCGCACGAACGACGAGCTTAAGGATTTGACTGAGTCGATCAACATGATGTCGACATCGTTGCGGGGCATCGTCGCGGAACTTTCGACCGCGAGCCATGAGGTTGCGGGCGGAGCAACGCAGATCGCCGCGAGCAGCGAAGAAATCTCCGCGAGCCTGAGCCGTCAGAGTGAGCAGGTTGGCCAGATTGCGGCGGCGGTTACGCAAGTTTCTGCGTCGGCGTCGGAAGTTTCCCAGAAGGCCGCAAACGCCGTAGGCGCGGCGGGGCGTGCAGGTGATGTTGCGACCGAAGGCGGCACGATCGTGGGCCAGACTGTTTCCGAAATGACATCCATCGCCGAGGCTGTCGAGCTTACAAGCACGAGCGTTCAAGAGCTGGGCGCACGGGGCGTGCAGATCGGCCAGATCATCAGCGTGATCAACGACATCGCCGACCAGACCAACTTGCTTGCGCTCAATGCCGCGATTGAAGCGGCACGAGCGGGCGAGCACGGACGCGGGTTCGCGGTTGTTGCTGATGAAGTGCGCAAGCTCGCGGATCGCACAACCAAGGCGACGGCGGAAATCGGCGAATCAATCGCTGCGATCCAAGGCGAGACGACGCAGGCCGTGGACCGCATGAAGGCTGGCACGGACAAGGTACAGTCGGGCGTGGAGCGTGCGAGTGCGGCGGGCAAGAGCCTGAAGCAGATCGTGCACGAAACTAGCGAGGTCAACTCATTGATCCGGTCGATCGCCGCGGCTGCGGGTCAGCAGGCTAGTGCGACGGAAGAAATCTCGCGCAGTGTCGAGAGCATCAGCGCGGTGAGTCAGCAAGCTGTAGAGGGTGCGCAGCAGGCGACCGAAGCCGCTTCGCACTTGTCGAATAAGGCCGAGGGGCTTCGGATGATGCTGGCACGGTTCAAGTGCTGATTGGTGGGCGAGTGATCGCAGTTTAGAGAATGTAAAGAGAGAAACCCCTCCGAGAGCGAGGGGTTTTTCATTGTGTAAAAAAAGGAATGTGAGGGGAGTTATGTTTTTGGCGCGGGTGAAAGCGAGGGCGTTGGTGTGGATGGCGGGACAGGAGGCGGGACGGGAGGCGGGACGGGAATGAGAGGCACGGATTCGCGCAAATCTTTCGCTGGGTCGATGATGGTGCCTGCGGGGATGCCACGCTGACCGCCCTGGTCCAGCGGCGGGGGAGCGGGGATGAGTTCGCCTGCCGGTACGAGCTGAGTTGGCTGAACCAGTGGTGGCTCAACTGGGGCGGGCTGAGTTGATGCGGGTTGAACTGGGGCGGGCTGAGTTGACGCGGGCTGAGTTGGTGGATTCTGAGCCGGGTCAGCGCGCAATACTGGTGAGACTGTCGCGGTGCTTGAGGGCAATCCAAGACGGGTGCGCATTCGGGCTGCGAGCGCGCGAGCGAGAGATTCGTCTTGCGACGTGGGCACTTCATAGATCGTGGGCACACCGCGTTGAACTTCGACGGGGTTGGTCGCCACGCTGCTCATCAACACGGCTTTGCTGGGCGGCCTGAGCCCCGAAGTTTGCACGCGTGACACGCCGACTTCGACATACGCTGTCCAAGGCCCGCGATTGGCAACCACGTCGAGATCGGCATCGCGCGACGCTTGCGCCTTGCCCGTGTACGCTGCTTCGTCGGCGACGGGAATGAACGAAACGCGCACGCGACGACGTTGCTGGTTGAGCGTGTCTTCTGCGGTGCTCGCGGCATCGAGTTGATAGCTGGTCCAAGGCGTAAAGATGCCCGCGCCGGCGCGAGGGCGAGTTGAGATGACGCCAAGTGCCGAATCGACGCGCTCGATTTCAAATTGTGCATCGCGAAGCGTGGTTCGTGCCGCGTCAAAGGCGCGTTCGTATTCGCCTTGCGCGACGGCGAAGGTGGCCGGTTCGCTGGAACGCGAACACCCGCCCAGCGCGCCGCCCGATATGCTCCCAAGAGTGATACTGATTACCAATGCAGCAGCAAGGCCTGCCCAACGAACGCGGACGACGCTAGTAGATTGTGGGTCGATTCTGTCTTGAAGGTCCATGCCACGAGGGTACCGCGTCTGCGGCGTGCGTGTGGCCTTGAGGCTAGCGGGTTAGGTCAAAGCGGGTTAGGTCAAAGCGGGTTACGCAAATTGGGCTACTAGATCCCAAAGGCCGCGAACGTGGCGTTCTTCGGTGTGCGTGCCGCCGATAGCGACGCGAAGCAGAATATGGCCCTGTTCGCCCAAGGCGGAGTTTGACGCGCGAGCATGCGTGAGAAATACCTTTCCAGTTGCGTTGACTCGTTCCATGAGTGCCAGCGTGCGCGCGTCGGCGTCGGCCTGGCTTTCGCCGGGGCGAGCCGAGAGTGAAAGGCAAACCAGTGACAACGAAGGTTCCATCGCGAGAACAAATCGCGAGTCGGCCCGAATCCACTGGGCTAATTGCTGGGCGAGAGCTACATGCTCGCGAACAAAGGTTTGCAAGCCAGCGATGCCATAGTGCCGAAGCACGAGCCAGAGCTTGAGTGCGCGAAAGCGTCTACCCAAGGGTACTTGCCAATCGCGGAAGTCGGTAGCGGCTCCAGAATCGCTCGCGCTATTGCGCAGGTATTCGGGGGTGATCGACAAAGCGCGGGTGAGCTCTTTGGCATCGCGGACAAAAAACGCGTCGCAATCAAAGTTGGTGAGCAGCCACTTGTGCGGGTTCACGCAGATTGAGTCGGCGCGTTCGATGCCGTCGAGCATTGCACGAAATTCTGGGCAGATGCACGCGCTAAGCCCCCAGGCGCCATCGACGTGAAGCCAGATTGGCCTTGTCGTTAATGGCGGGTTTTCATCCAATACAGCTTTCTGATCCAATACAGCTTTCTCATCCAATACAGCGCCGATTGCCGCGAGATTGTCGATCGCGCCGGTACCGGTGGTGCCGAGGGTTGCGCAGACAAAGAAGGGCATGCGGCCTATTTTACGATCTGCGACAATTGAGGCGCGTAACGCCTGCACATTCATGCGACCGGTTTCGTCGGTGGACACGAGCGTGACGTGACGGCGATCATCAGCATGGCGGGCAAGCCCCGCGATCATCGCGGCTTTGACGACCGAAGCGTGCGACTGTGCCGACGCGTACGCCATCAGGTGTGGTTCGGTGTCATCGTCGGCAAGATTCGCGAGTGCGCGATGCCTGGCGGCGACCATCGCGACAAGCACGGCTTCGCTCGCGGTTGAGTGGATTACGCCACCTCCGGCAGAGGCGATAGCAGAAGTTTCGCTACTCGCCCCCACGCCTGACAGCCGTGCCTGGTGCGTAAATGTTTCGGGCAAACCTAGCGCACGCGCGAGCCAATCCATCACGCCCATCTCGAGCTCGGTGCATGAAGGGCTGGTGGACCAGAGCATGCCTTGCACGCCGAGCCCTGCGCTGAGGAGTTCACCCAAGACCGCGGGCGGGCTCGCATTGGCGGGAAAGTACGCGAAAAACGATGGGTGTTGCCAGTGTGTCAGCGTCGGCACGATCCGTGTATCAAGCTCGCGCACGAGCCCATTCCACGGGTTGTCGCCGATGTGTGGCGCGTGGGCTGGAAGCGAAGCAAAGAAGTCGCCCGGGAAGCACGCCGAACGTACAGGAAGTGATTCGACTCGGTCCCAGTAGGTTGCGATCCAATCGATGAGGGCGTGGCCTTGTGCGCGAAATTCATCGCCGGACATGTGCGGACACGCGGGTGGTAGTTCGCCTGTGGATATGTGATCCAAAGGCGAAGGAGGGTTGTTCGTGTGCATGCAGGACAGTAGAGGCAATTGGCGTGCTGCTGTACGCCGAGGAGCGCGTGCAGAACGCCAACGCTCAATTCAGCAGCCGGCTTCAAACCCCGTAAAGAATGCGGCGATATCGCCACCTTCGATGCCTCCGGATTCATCGATGTCTGCTTCTGGTGCGCCAGCTTCAAATGCAACGAAGAACGCAATGACATCGTCGCCGGTCACGCCACCATCGCGATTAAAGTCGCCCACGCACAAAGAGCTTGAGACCTCATCGACATCACCAATGATTGCCAAGCCATAGCCTTGCTTAGGCTCGTTGATGCTCGTGCCAACGATGCGAACAAGCCAATTGCCAACGGCGGGGTTGGCAACGATGACTTGCTCGGTGTTGTTGATGGTGTCGGACTGGGTCGTACCTGCGACAAGCGGCCGCGAAAGGCCTTGTGGAGTAAAGTTGTTGCCTTGGTACAAGCTGCCATCGGGCGCGATGACGAAGATATCAAGGTTGTTAACAGGTGTGAAAGTTGCCCCGAGAGTTGCGGGAAAGTCATGCCAGGCAAGGCTGATACGAAGTGTTTCGGGCGACGAATCAACAGTGAAGGGGACTTCGACAACGCTGCCCTGCCCGATTGCATTGAGCGCATTGTTGAAGGCTTGCCGAACAAGCAGCTTGGATGAATCGCCATTTAGGTACAACGCGGCGTCGGCGAGCACGCGGCCCCAGCCTTCGCGCATGTTTGGATAGCCGGGCGTTTCGGAAATATCTTGCCCGCTTGCAACGAGGACTGCTTTAAGAAGCGCGCCCGATGGCTCGAAGCTATCGCTAGGATGAGCAGCGCCCGATGGATAGAACCCGTCGAGGAAGTACTCGCGCGTCAAGATCGCTATCGCCGCAACCGCGGGCTGGGCCATGCTCGTGCCGGTGCGCGTCGTTAAGCCACAACTGGTGGACGATGAGCCTGAAGCTGAGGTGATCGAGCAACCTGGCGCGAGCAAATCAGGCTTGCGACGGCCGTCGGCGGTGGGTCCGCTGGCTCCGCCACAGGGCATGGAGTTCTGGTTGGGGGCGTTAGCGGTGAGCGAAACGGCGAGTGCGTTTTTGGCGTTTTCCGGGTTGCCCAAGATGCTCTGGTTGCTAACGGAAAAGCAGATCAACGCGTTGTCATTGGTCCAGGACATGGCGTCGATTGCACGGGCACCGCCATCGTATTCGGTGAAAAAGTCTGCGCCCCAACTGTTGGAATGGATCACGGCTCCTTGCGAGGCGTGCAGCGTGTAGCGCGAGAGATGGCTGGCTTCGACAACATCTGGTACTGTATCGAAGACGATGCGCGCGAGATAGGCGATGCCACGTGTGTTGCCGCTGTTCCCAGCGTCGCCCATTGCCGTCGCGGCGACGTGCGTGCCATGCTGGTCATAGGTGAGTGGCGCGTTGTACGCGGCGATCTTGCGGTGGTTGGGCCCAATTGGATTTGCTGCATCAAGAAACGAACAGTGTTGCCACGCCATCCCAAAGTCCATGAAGCCCATGATCTGGCCTTGGCCAAAGAGTCCGCGTGCGTGCAGCGGGAAGACGCCACTGATGTTGCTTTGTACAACCCATCGCGTGGTTGAGTTGCTGCGCCGCGCGTACTCGGGAGTCATCTCGGCAAACTGAACGCCTGGGAGCGTTGCAAGCTGAGCCGCGGCACGATCAGGCAGCGTAATTGAGAGCGTCCAATTTTCCATCACCAGTTCGTTGGAGAACACATCCACCCCTGGAATGGTTTCGATTTCTTGGCGCAGCTTGCTGAGCGTGACATTGGCAAACCCATGCACGATCGCGGCGACGCGCGCAGGGTTGGTGCCGTGCGGAGTGGCAAGACCTTGACGCGAAGTCGACTTCCAATTGCGGGCGTTTGCCCCGCGGAGCAGCCAAGGATCGAGCTTCCACTGATCGCGATATTCGATGAGGGAAGCAACAAATCCAAGCTTGGAAAGGTCGGCGAGTTTGTTCAGGTCCAGCGGAGAGACATCGACGATATAGGCGTTGCTGGGCAAATACCCCATCCGCCGAATGCCTAAAGCTTGGAGCGTTGCGTGGTCAATTGGCGTGAGTGTCGCATTGAGGATGAGCACGAGTGGCTTGGCACGCAAACCTTGGTTGGCGTTGGCGGGCCAAGCGATGGCTGGGTTGGTGTTTTTGTGGCCGTTGGCGAGGGCGCGGGCGCCGGTCGCTTCGAGCAGGTCCACTTCATCGGCGACGCGAACATCGCCGGTGCGAAGGTTCAAGAAGCCTTCGCGGGCGATAACCGTGCCGGGTTGGCGGATGAGTTCTTGGTTGGCGCGTGGAACCAGATCATTGAGCGAGGGCAAGAGCGAAGACTCGGGTGATTCTTCTTCAGGTTCGTTGCCGTCAATTGGGCCCAATGCGTGTGCCGCAGTGAAACTGATGAACATCGCGCCAACAGCACATCCGCGGGTCGCGGCACGCGCGAGCAAGTTGACGTGCAATACGGCGAGCAATACGGCGAGCAAGTTTGCGAGCCGATGCAAGACATTGCAGAGGATGGGTTTGCAAGCAACGGTGTTCATAGCTGAGGATCGTTTCTTCATCGAAAGATCGTCGAAATAGCGGACGCACACGAACAAAGTTCGTGACGTGATCGCTGGATGGCCTCTCTCTCGAACGATCAAACCGCGGGCGCAAGATGATCGTGTTGCAACGAATATGTGGAAGCGAATACGAGGCAAGAAAGCTTTTTAAAACGTTCTTGACGAACAGGCAGTAAAGAC
>JBBRGG010000165.1:0-8217 GCA_038240875.1 Phycisphaerales bacterium
GGTGGCGCGTTGAGAGATGACAACGCGAAGCGCGCGTTTGTTGATGTTGAGGATGCGCGTGAAAGTATGGGCCTTGACGTCCCAGAAGTTTGGAGCGAGGAGGAAGTAGCCATACGAGCAGCAATCGCGGCTGAGGACAAAGTCCTCTGGGACGGCGATTTTTAGTGTGCTATATGTTGGCATGTGCGCACTTGGATGAACGCGCGGCGGAAAGTATTTACGGCCAAGTAAGTCACGCGCCAATCAACCTTGCACGAATCAACTTTGCGCCAATCAACTTTGCGCCAATCAACGCACACACGAATCAACACACGCGCCGTTTATACAAGTCGCGCGACGGCGGGGAAGAGGTATGTCGCGAGGTTGATACAAAGGCGGTCGGCAATGCGGGCGGCGTTGGCGTAATCGCTGTCGATCTGAACCTTGATCTCGCCTTGGGTGAGGCCAGCGCCTTCGACGATTGTTCGGCTGGCATTGAGGTCGGCGTTCATCATGTTCTGGTCGTATTCAAAGTGGAACATGAAGGCGTAGGTGCGGATGCCGACTCTGAAGGCTTGAACCTTGGTGTCGCTATTGGCGGCGAGGATCATCGCGCCGGGGGGGGGCTGGGTGATTTCCTGACCACAGCAGTAGAAGAGTTTGCTGGTCCAAGGGATGCCCGCCATCATGGTTTCGGTTTGGCCTGGGATGGTGACTTTGGTATCGCGGAAACCTGCCGCGGGTTTGGCGCGGGGGGCAACTGTGCCGCCGAGGCAGTGGGCGATGAGCTGTGCGCCAAGGCAAATGCCGATGACGGGGAGCTTGGCGTCGTGGGCCTTTTTGATGAATGCGGCTTGCGCTTGCATCCAGGGGAGAGAGGCGATATCGGTGACGTTTTGTGGCCCGCCAAGGATGATGACACCTTGCACGTCGTCAAGGTCGGTGGGGATGCCGGCGTTGGATTTGGAGGTTGGAAGATCGGGGCGGCGTACGGAGATGCTAAAGCCGTGGTCACGAAAGGTCATACCAAGGCGACCAAGGCCACCAAAGTCGGAATGCTGGAAAGCGATGATTGGCATAGGAGGCGATGATAGCGAGGTGTTGGTGAAGTCACACCCGGACTAGTTTTACACCTGTATTCGCTTTAGACTCGAACCATCCCTAGAAACTTATCGACACGGGCATCGATGTCGGCGCGGGCGAGCGTGGCTAGTCGCGTCAAGGAAAAGTCTTCGATGTTGAAGCTGGCGACGACCGTGCCATGGACCAGGGCGCGGCGGATGTTGGTGTACGAACCAGGATCGATATTGGCACCGTTGGCGGAAGCCAGTTGAGCGGCGAGGTAGCCCATCATGCCGCCAGCGAACGTGTCGCCCGCGCCGGTGGGGTCGATGACGGTTTCGGCGGGGTATGCGGGGAGGGCGGCGATGCCGTCGCGGTGGACGAGGATCGCGCCGTGCTCACCCTTCTTGATCACGACAAATCGTGGGCCCATGTCCAAGATATGGCGGCCTGCGGTGATGGTGTTGGCTTTGCCGGTCAACAGCTCGGCTTCGTCGTAATTAAGGACGAGGCCATCGACGCGTTTGAGAAGCGCGACAAGGTCAGGCTTGGCGATGTTGATCCAGAGGTCCATCGTGTCGGCAACGGTGAGCTTGCGCTGGGGAAGCTGGTCCATGAAGCCGAGTTGGACGGCGGGGGCGCTATTGGCGAGGAAGACGGTGCGCGCGTCGGCGAAAGCATCAGGCACTTTGGGCGGGTGTTCGGCGAGAACCCCAAGCTCGGTAAAGAGCGTGTCGCGCGAGTTCATGTTGGCGTGGTACTTGCCACCCCAGGCGAAGGTTTTGGAGTGAGGGCGAACTTCGAGGCCACGGGTATCAACACCGGTGAAGCCTTTGAGCATGGCCATGTGCTTGTCGGGGAAGTCGCCGCCGACAGCTGCGACGAGCCGCACCGGGCCATAGAAGCTGGCGGCTGCTGAGAAGTATGTTGCAGACCCACCGAGCGCGCCTTCGAGGCTACCTGTGGGAGTGCGGATAGTGTCGATGCCGATGGTGCCGGTGACGATGAGTGACATAGGAGGGGAGGATATGCCTGATGGGGAACGGCTCGCTTGGGGAGAGGCTTTCGCTATTGAGTTTGACGGCACTACTGCGTCGGCGAGACTACGCGCTTGGCCTGCTTAGCGAGAATCGCTTCGAGACGTTTGGCGTGAATAGGTTGGTCGGGTTCGAGAGCAATGAGCGCGCGGATGTGTCGCTCGGCGATTGCAAAGTCGTTGGCGCGGATGGCCTGAGTCGCGGCGAATTCACGCACGCGCGCGTCATACGGGCTGATCTGTGTCGCTCGTTCGCTTTTACTCAGTGCGCGAGACCAATAGGTCTGGTTGGCATATTGCTTGGAGAGTTCTTCGGCATACGCCGTGCTGCTTTGCTCGCGGGCGTCAAGGTATTCAAGGTGAGGAATAGCGCGGGCCGGATCGCGAGTTGCGAGGTAAACCTTTGCGAGCAACCGGTGCGGCATGAGGTCAAAGGGGCGTGCGGCGGCGTATCGCTCGAGCAGCGGCACCATCGATTCGTCAACTACTTCTTTGCGGTCGGTCAGATCGAGTTCGATTGCGAGCTTGAGCACGTCAGGGTGCGCGGGGTAGGTTTCAAGCCAGGAAGTGATCGCGTCGCGGGTGGGTCCGGAATTGGGCGGGCCTTGCGAGCCGTATTGGGTTTCGATGAGAGAAGTGATGGTGGGAACGCCTTGGGGTTGTTTCATGCCCCAAAGGATGAGTTGTTCGCCAGCCCAAACTTTGAAGTCGGCGAGGAAAGCGTCGCGCGAAGTTTTAAGAATGTCGTTAAAGGCAGCGTCTTCGGTTGCGCCAGCGGCGTAACGGTCCATGAGTTCCAGAGGTGCACGGTTGCCGAAGCGTTCAATCATGAACTCGTACATCCAGTGGCCTTGGGCATAAGCGAGGGAGCGATCGGTTGGTTTTTCCGGGCGGACGAAGCCAAGGTTGATTGTGTCGAGGTTGAAGAGCGCGTCTTGTTCATAGGTTTGCGCGAGAAGCTTGATGGTGGACCAGTCGCGCGGCGCGTCTTCAAGATAAACGGCGGACGCTTCGGTGAACCAGTGAGGCAGGCGGTTCTTGGTGCGCGAGAGGGTGACGGTGTGGACGAATTCGTGTTGAACTACGCGGGCCCAGTCATATGGGCCGACCAAGTGGCCTGGCCCAAGCCGCGGGGCTTCCAAGGCGATCAAAGGGCCGGTGGCCGCGGCGATGGTGTGAACACCGGGCATGCCGACGATTCGCACCGCAAACCACCGGTGATTGGGGTACAGCTCAACGACGGTTTTGCCGATGGGAACGTGATCGATGCCGCCTTTGGCCGAGCCGGTCACGCGTGCGTGGATACGTTCGAGGACGGGAAGCATCTCGGCGGCGAGGATCTCATCAACGCCTGGCTTGCAGCGGACGATGAAGTGCGCGCTTTCATAGATGGCGTAGGTCGCGATTTCCTTCATGAGCGTGAGCGAGTTGTCGGCACGCTTGTTGAATGGATCAAGCACCACCGCGTGCGCGAGCGTGTCGAGTGCTTCAGAATCGCGGCCAGCTTGCGTAAGGGTCAGCCCAAGCTCGACCCAAGGCTCGGCCCACCCTGGCGCGCGCTTGGTGGCTTCTTGCAAATACGCGATTGATTCGTCGTATTGTCGCGCGTCGGAGAGTGCGCTCCCGGCGGCGAGATATCCCTCGGCGGAGTTTGGCGCACGCAATTCGAGAGCAGCCAGAGCCGCAGATGTGCCTTGCGTGTCGAAGGAGCGTGCGAGTGCGCCAACGTTGGCAGCGAGAAGCTCACGCGACTCGGGATAAGCGGCAAGAGCGGGGGCGACGGCATCGATTGCGCCTTGGGCGTCGCCCATGCGAATGCGGATGCCGCTGCGGACGATTGCGGCGTCGATTGAAGGAAAGGGTGATGCAAGCGAATCAAGCTTGGCTGCGATAGCCTCGGCGCGAGCACGATCAAGGCCCATGACCGCGGCTTCGCCCGCGAGGCGATAGGCGCGAGCGGATTTAGGGTTAAGGGTAAAGACGCCTTCGAGTGCTTGCGACCCTTCGGAATAAGCGTTGTGCGCGAAGAGCAATTCGGCTTCGACTAATGGCGCGGTTGGGGACATTGGGTCAAGGCGCGTGCGAGCATCGCCCAGGATCGTGAGGATTGCTTGATACGCGGCGGCGACTTGCGTGCGTTTTGTAGGCGTGCCTAAACGCAGGCGGAGCAGGCTCACGCGGGCTTGCTCGACTGCTTCTTGAGCCCGCGTCAGCGCGAGGGTTGCTTCATCGAGCACGGGCGGCGGAACCGCGTCGATGATGGCGATTGCTGCGGGTTCGCTGCCTTGCGCTATCAGGGCTTGGGCGCGAAGACGACGTGCATGCCAGGAGTCGGAAGATTTGGATTCGTCGAGTACGCGAAGCGCGGCGGCTGGGTCGCCTCGAAGTGTCAGGGCTTCGGCACGATCAAGAGGATCAGTCTCCGGGGAATCAAGGGACGGATCAAGAAGCGCGCCGCGGATCAGTGCGGCTTTCGCGCGAAGGGGCGCAGAGGCAAGATCAGCTTCATCCCAAGCACCGTGGCGCACACGAAGCGAGGCGGCTTCGGCTTCGGTGAGGTAAGGTGATTCGAGGAGCGCGGTTACACCTGAGGCGAGCTTTGGTTCGGGAAGTTCGGCCTTGCCTTGCATTACTTTGAGCAGGCCTTGGGCAGAGGCTACGCGTTCAAAGGCGGGAATTGCTATTGGTAATACAAGGGCCAGCGCACACGCGATGTTCAAACCCGCGATCATGGCGAAGCGGCCAGTGCATACTGAGCGGCGAATGGAATCGAGCATTGGCTTCCTTGCCTTGGTTGGGCACAGCGACACTGAATGTTCCTACTCGTCTTCGACGCAAATCCATTCGCAGTTGCGTCAAAGCTGAATTAGCGCGTAGGAGCGGGCTCAGATGCAGGCTCAGATGCGGGCTCGGCAGGAGATGCTTTTTTAGTAGCAGGCCCAGCCAACTCCCGGCGAATGATCACCCAGCCATCGGGAATGGTATCAAACGTCATCGTATTTGCGTCAACCGAAGCGTTTGGAGCGACATTAATAAGGCGGACCATCGCGACATCGCCAGCGTTATTAACCGTGCGAGCCATGCGCGGGAGCAGGCGCGACGTTGCGGGCTGGTTGTTGGTGCCTGGGATTATGGTAGCGCGATACCAAAGGCGGATTTCCGTCGAGTCCATCGAGCTCGCAAACTCAGGCTTGGGGACGAGTTTGAGTTGGTACGCGCCATCGACGAAGGTATGGAGCTTGGACGTTTCGGCCACGGTTTCGCCTTCTAGATCGGCGGCCGCGCCAAGAAGCGTGACATCAAATCGGCGAAGAATGTCCTCGCGCTTCTGCGCGATAGGAAGTGGCAGCGGGCCTTCGCCGAGCTTGAGCGGATCGCGGCCTTTGGAAGCAAATGCGACCTCGTACATGGTAACTTGTTGCTTGGCGGGTTCCACATGGGCGAGGTTGGCTCCGTCGAAAACATAAGTTTCGTCCGCCCTTTCAACGCGCGTGCCGAGCTGGAGCTTGTCAAATCGGACAGCAAAGCGACGCGACGGCGGAATGACTTTGGTCGTAGCCACAAGGCCTTCGGGCGATATGTCGGCGGGAGTTGCTTCGATTGCCGGGTTGTCGCCTTCGGCTTTGCGAGTAACACCTTGCTTGGCTTCCTGGGTGCGTTCATCTAGGAACGTCAGCGTGCCTTCGCGGGTCTGAACATCGCCCATAATGCCCGAGACGCGGACGTACTGAATACCTGCGGTCAACGAAACCAGCCCAACATCGGCGATCTCAAGCTGGGTCAACAGATCGTCGGCGGAGGTTGGAGGCGTTGGTAGCTTTGGCTCGGCGCGCGTGACATCACTCGCTTCGGGCGCGAAAGCGACTGCCGCAGCTGAAGCGGAGAAAGCGGGGGAGAAAGCGGTAGATGATGTTGACGCGGAAGCAAGTGAGCACGCCAGGCCACAGACTGCGGCGAAGGCAGCCGTGAAGGAAAAAAAGTAGGAAGGAACGAAGATGGAAGTGGTCCAGACGATCACGCGAAGCTCCAGTGTGGGTGCGAAAAGAGTAAGGTGTAGACGATTGAAATATACGTATTGTTCGTGAAGTTAGACGCACGAGATGGCGTGCGGGTCCGTATGCTTAAATGACTAGCAAAATAAGGGATTATGGTTGGTGCTTATGGTCTGAACCTGTGGCTGGGTAGGCGGGTGATTGGGTGCCAGGTTGTTGGTCGCGCATCAAAAACGTCTTCAATATTTCGGCGGCGGCGAGAGCATCGCGGCGTGCTTTTTTCTGGCCACGCGTCAGGCCGGATTGAGCCATGGACCAATCCGCCTGCGCGGTTGAAAGACGCTCGTCATGGAACAAAATAGTGTGGCCGGTTTGGCTCGCGACCTTGGCGGCAAAGGCGCGGACCTTTGTCGACGCGGGCCCTTCGGTGCCATCCATATTGAGAGGTAGCCCAAAGAGCACACAGCCATGAGCGGGTAAGCCAACGCGTGCGGGTGGACCAAGCGCGTGGTCGATTGCTTTCGCAAGCGAGTTCAACAACGCAAGCCCATCGTTGTCGTCGATCGAGACTTCGAGAACAGCTAATGGCGAAGCGATGTTGGTGTGGTCGTCGCCTAGAGCTAGGCCCGTGCGTTTGTCCCCGAGATCCACCGCGAGATAGCGCATGGCTGATTGTAGAACGTGGTTTTTTGTAAAAGAGGTGCTGGCGTACAAGAAGTGGCAGCGTGGCTCTAAGAAAGAGTGACAAAGTGGCAAAGGCTTAAAAGGCGCAAAGGCAAAAACCAAGTAACAATACCATTCGCCATTCACGCTTTACTTCAAGTCTTGATTCAGCTTCGCGTGCAACTGCTTGAGTTCTTCGCTGCGAGCGCGAGGCATGACCAACGTCGCATCGGGCGTGTGCACAACGATGAGATCATCAACGCCCAAGAGCGCGACGGTGTGCCCTTGGCTCGTGACGATGAGGTTGTTGCGAGATTCGTGCGTGATGGTTTGGCCAAGGCCGCTCGAGCGGTTGCCTTGCGGATCTTGCTCGACGGTTTCGGCAAAGCTTGGCCAACTACCAACATCGAGCCAGCGAACATCAGTTTGTACGGTGACGATTGGGAATCGCCCGCCGCCACCGGTTTGGACGCGATCACGCTTCGAAGGTTTCTTGGTTGAAACTTGGGCTTCGGCTTTCACTGCAGCCCCTGAACCCAAATCTGCTTGAGCCGCTGCATCGGGCTTGGTTGTTTCGGCGTGCTCGTTGACTGGAGCCGCAGTGACAGCTTCTTTCGCCGCTGGTTCAAGCACGGCATAATCAACCGAAATCTTGGGCAACGTCGGATAAACTTCGTCGAGCACCGCGAGCTGCTTCTTTGTTCCCCACGCCGCTTGCACCTTCATCAGGCCTTCGTAGCTATCGAGGCGATACGCGCGAAGCGCGTCCAAGAAAGTTTGGGCGCGCCAGACAAACATCCCCGAGTTCCAGGCGAAATCGCCTGATTCGACGTATACCTGTGCTCGAGCAAGGTCGGGCTTTTCAACAAAGCGCGCGACGAAATAAGCTTGGTCGTCGGTGCCTGTGATGGCTTTGAGCTTCCCCTCGGCTCGATCGCGCACGGGTGAGCCGAGTTCGACATATCCAAAGCCCGTAGCAGGATACGTGGGCTTGATTGCAAAGGTCACCAAGCGGCGCGGGTCATGCTCGACCAAGCGGAACGCAAGGTCCATCCGCTCGCGAAATGTTTCTTCAGGTTCAATGACGTGGTCGGCAGTCAAGACGGCGAAGACCGCTTCGGGGTTTTTTTTCGCGAGGACAGCCGCAGCAAAGCCGACGGCGTTCACCGTATCGCGCGGCACGGGCTCGCCCAGGATTTGTTCATCGTGAAAGTCGGTGAGCTGTTCGCGGATGACCGCGCGATACGACTCAGATGTGCAGATGTAGCGGTGCTCAGGCTTTATAAGCCCTTCGACACGAGCTGCGGCGAGCTCAAGGAGGCTGCGCGGAGTGGCTTCCCCTGGTCGCTGAATGAACTTAAGAAGTTGTTTGGGCTGGCCAAGGCGACTCATGGGCCACAGCCGTGTGCCTGCTCCGCCCGCCATGACAACCGCGTATCGCATACTCGCGCTCAGTATCGGACGCACAAAGGAACAACTCTACTA
>JBBRGG010000166.1:0-8170 GCA_038240875.1 Phycisphaerales bacterium
AGTAGTCGATCAAGATCACCTTGACGCCATGCTGCGCCACCATCCGCCTTGCACGCGCACGCAAGTTCAAGACCGTCAAGTTTGGCGTGTCATCAATAAAGATCGGTGCGGCTTTGAGATCTTCTCCCGCCATGTACAGCCTGCGAAGATCGTCGTCGGCGATCCGGTGCCCGCCGCGAAGGTTCTGCGATGAAACGCCCGACCGTGCCGAGAGCAAACGCTGCACGATCGCCGACTTGCTCATTTCCAAGCTGAACAAACCAACGGGCACGCGTCGGGAAGGCGGTGCACCAGGAACCGGAGCCCCCCCGATAGCAACTTGCTCGGCGATATTCAGCACAAACGCGGTCTTGCCCATGCTGGGTCGAGCCGCGAGGATCAGCATTTCGCCGGGCTGAAAACCGCGGAGCAGTTCGTCAAGTTCGGAATAGCCACACGAAACGCCGGTGTACCCGTCGGTACCATCGCCTATGGCATCGATGCGTTCCATCTCAATTTGCAGGAGCGCGCCCAAGGACTCTGGGTCTGATTGCCCTTGTTCCTGCGCGATATCAAAGACGCGCATCTCGGCACGATCAAGCACTTCGCGTGCACCCTCAGGCCCTAAATCCGAAGCGTGGTACGCATCATACAAAATAGAACCCGCCGCATCGATGAGCCGGCGCAGTTTGGCCTTTTCAGCGACGAGCCGGGCAAAGTGCGGCGCGTTGACCGAGGTCGGCACGGACCGCGCTAATTCTGCAAGATAGTCAACCCCACCAACTTGGTCCAGCACGCGGCGGTGCCGAAGTTCATCAACGATCTGCACGAGATCGCCCGAATGATGCGTGTCGTAGACGTCAACCAAGGCTTGGTAGATGTGGCCATGGGCTTCTTTGTAGAAGTCGTCGCGGCCTTTGAGGATGCCTAGGACGTCGGCGATGATGTTTGGGTCGAGGATCATCGAGCCCAACAAGGACATCTCGGCTTCGGGACTTTGGGGTGGCTCCTTCTCGAAGAGTTGCTGTGCGGATAGCGCGGGGCCTTGGTCCCTTCGGAATCGGCCGCCGCCACGCGAGTTGTCACTTTGGATCGCTGAACACATGAAGCTGAGTCTCCAGTACCTTGGGGTGCAAGATAGCTCAGCCGATGACTGTTACCAAACGAAATTACGACGTTTGTAGACAACCCCCAATCAACTCACATGATCGCCTGTAAATGACAGGCTCTGCGCTGCGTTGAATTCGTCACGTGTTCTCTTGCTTAGTCCCCGAATCGCCTGCGCAGGATCCTGCCTGCTAATCGTTTAGGTTCGCGAGGTGTATCTGGGCATGCTCCAGCTTCTCTCCCAATTGAGTGTGGCCGATGAGTCTTTCGTGATTCAACTCTCACGCTGTGGGTGCGTACAAATCTGCCTGGTGTTTGATGTATGTCTTTCATACCCGAACAGATCGGATAAACGTTCATCGCACTGACACAGAAATACGGCGATGCACTGACAAGTGTGTGTCGCATCGATTATAAAACGTTAATCAGTAAGCGCATGTGAATGTACGATTCGTGTTCGGATCAGACACAACCGATCAAGTTCGCGTCGCGCGAGAGCAGGCAACTCGCTAAGGCCGCCTTTGCCCGTCGCCCAAACCTTTGCGTGCTGGCCTGCCGAGCACGCTATCCCAGAAGTGCGACGCTTGGCTTACGCCATCTTGCGATTGCTCGACAAGGGCTTCGTAGTGATTGGGGCGCGTGGTTAACGTCTCTTGTGCGTCGGCGAGGTAACGCGTGGTGCGCTCGCCAGGTGAGCGAAGCGCGTCAAATTCGTCGCGCGTAACGCGTGCTAAACCGTGTGGCTTCTGATACCCGGCGTCTCCAAAGTCCGTCGCACATCCGCCGCCGCTCAGGCATAGACACGCAAGGCACACGCCTTTGATGGCTGCTTTGAGGGTGGGGTTGAGGGTGGGGTTGAGGCCGAGCTTCTGGGCGAGCATGAGGGTGGCAAATGCCTCACATTGGTGTTTGCGTCGCGAGGTTGCTGGCAACACGCGGGAGGAATCTAGAGGTGCGATTTTTTTCATCGCCTTGGGTTCCTTGGTGTGCCTGTGCGGGGCAATTGTCCGGGCCGAAGCGGGCGGATTGGAGTGGGCGAAGCATTCTGTGTTGGCAAAGCAGGCTGCCGAGCCTCGGCGTTTGCTGCGTTTGCTGCGTTTGTGCCGTTTGTGTTGTTTGTGCTGTTTGCTGCGGGCACGCCTGCCGAGTTCGGCGTCGGCAAAGCAGCAGCAGAGGTTAGGGGTTGGGGTTGGGGTAGTGATTGTGGTTGGGTCGTAATCTGACTTGGTGGGGTGGCATTGTCGGTTTCAAGCACTGTGGCCAATGCTGGAACATACCGAGCCGAGTGTACTTCACCTTGCCCGCGAGAAGCTTCGTCCACACGAACCACTTCATTCAATCGGGCAAAGATCAGCCTGCCACCCGAGGTTTGAAGCGCGCCAGTGACCACGAGCGACACGGTTTGTCCGACGCGCGGCGCACCATCTTCCGCGACGACCATCGTGCCATCGTCGAGATATCCCACGCCTTGGGTTGGCTGTTCGCCCACGCGCATGAGTCGTACCGACAAGGTCGAGCCCGGGATTAAGCTCGGCTTGAGTGCGTTGGCAAGGTCATTTAAGTTGAGTATCGAGACGCCTTGAAGCTGGGCGACGCGCGCGAGCCCAACGTCTGCGGTCACGATGAGCGCTGGCATCGCGCGAGCCAACTCGATGAGCATTTGGTCAACGCTTTTGATAGGCAGTTGGGTCTCATCGATCGAAACGTCCGCTTTGGGCAGCCTTTGCAATCGCGCCGCCATATCAAGCCCGCGTTTGCCTCGAACGCGTTTGGAAGCGTCTTGCGAATCGCAGAGCCTTTGCAGTTCATCGAGCACGAACCGCGGGATCACCAAAGGCACGAGCAGAAAGTTTGTCTGAGCGATATCGGCGATGCGTCCATCAATGAGGCTCGATGTGTCGAGCAGCAAAGGCCGAACGCCACGAAGCTGCTTGGAAAACTCAACATATGGGATCACCAGGCGAAAGTCGTCCTGGGTTTGCAGCACTGTTGAGATGCCCAAGTAGCATAGCGAAATGCCGAGCAAGATCTTGAATGAGTTCACGACCGGCTTGAGCGCAACGATAGCTTCGCGATTGGCAACCCAGCTTTCGAGCAAGAGATCAACTAAAAATCCGATAGCGATGGTCGCGAGCATCCCCGCAAGGACTCCAAAGAAGACGCCCGCGATGGTCGAGAGTTTCTTCTTCGGCGTTCCCAAATCAATCAGTACCGCGAACACAAACAGGCCTACACCAAACAGTACTGGCACCCACCAGGTGATGGCCAGTTCCCGCTGTGTCGCCGACGAATTGCTATCGCGAGCCTGCAAAAGCGCGAGGAATGTGAATGTGAGGGTGAGGATGAAGAACCCCATCCGCACGATCCGGAGCAAGATGGCGCGTTGCCGCTGTATTGCTTCGTAAGGGCTCATCCGCTCGGCGAAATGACCAACACCGCGAACTTCGAGCCCGCCACGAGACGCCGCATCGTCCAGATCATTTGCTTCGTGCACATGATTGACATGATTGGCATGATTGACATGATTGACATGATTGACATGGTGCACGTTGGTGCCAACGCCCGGGGCTAGGTGCAGCCGCGAGCCATCAGACTCATCATCGCGCGAAGAAGTGCTCACACATACAGTGTACGGCGAAAACCGTCTTGGGCTGCACTCTCACCCAAGTACCTGCCACAAACAAGCCTCGGCCCGCTAGAGGGCTTGGATTATCTACCTCAAAGCTGCAGGACCAAAGCCGCTGGCAAATTGTCAGCAGTCAAACCGCGATTCCCAAAAACGAAACCAGGGTGAGAAAGCCCACCCCGGGGGTCGACGGCCAGGACACCGGCAGCACCGGGCTTGCGACGCTTATGGCTGCTGCGGTCAAGCCCTGACCAGATTCACGTGCCCGCCCGTGCACCGGGCCCGGCCGTCGACCTCCGGGGCGAACGCCCAACTATACCGCCTTCATACGCAAACACCAGTCCCAACCTGGAATGACTTTCAACACACCGCGTCAACCTCTCCATACACTCTTGCACCATGGCCTACACCGTTCTCGCACGCCGCTATCGCTCGCAAAGCTTTGACCAGGTCGTCGGGCAAGAAGCCATCGCGCGCACGCTCGCAGCCGCAATCAGCGCCAACCGCGTCGCCCATGCCTACCTCTTTTGTGGTACGCGAGGCGTGGGCAAAACCACGATGGCGCGCCTTTTCGCCAAGGCCCTCGCTGGGGGCTCCAATGAAGCCGACGCCGCCATCATGCAAGGTCGCGATACCGACGTTATCGAGATCGACGCCGCCAGCAACACAGGAGTGGAAAACGCCCGCGAGCTTATCGCCAACGCCGCGTATCGCCCGCTGCGTGGCAAGTACAAGGTCTACATCATCGATGAAGTCCACATGCTTTCCAACAGCGCCTTTAACGCGCTCTTGAAGACGATGGAAGAGCCGCCGGAGCACGTCAAGTTCATCTTGTGCACCACCGACCCGCAAAAAGTCCCGCCCACGATCCAGAGCCGCTGCCAGCGGTACGAGTTCCGCAACATCTCGCTAACCGCAATCGCCGAACACTTGCGCAGCGTGCTTGTCCAAGAGAAGCTCGAAGCCGAGCCTGAGTTGCTGCACGCCATCGCGAGGCTCGCTAATGGTTCGATGCGCGACGCGTTGAGCCTGCTCGACCGCGTGATCGCCACGGGCGAAAGGTCGCTCACGCTGCGCCTCTTTGAAGAGCTGCTTGGGTTACCCGACCGCGATCTGGTCTCGCTTCTTTTGGACGCGCTGGCCGATGGCGACGCCGCGGCCGCGCTGACCACTTGCGACGAGCTGCAAAAACGTGGAATCTCTCCTGATCAAGTTGTTGAGACGCTGCTGCTTCGCTTGCGCGACATCATGATCCTCTGCGCTTGTGGCGCTGATTCGCCTCTGGTCGAGCTTGTTGGTCCTGCGCGTCAAGCCGAAGCCCAGCGTGCCTTGCGGTTCGACGCTGCGGGCGTGGTGCACATGATCGCGCTGTGCGAGAACGTGCACCGATCACTTCGTCAAACCGCTTCGCCTCGCGCGATTCTTGACGCGCTGCTCGTTCGACTAGCCATGACCGATAAGCTCGCCGACGTGACGGCGTTCATCGCCGCGACAAACAACCCTGTCGTGTCGACAAAAAAAGTCTAACGCCGGTGCGGCAACGCCTCCTCCCCGCCCCGGCAAGACAATCAACGCAGTTTCTTTCGCTGCCATCTTTACTCCCGCAAGCATTGCGAGATATTTCGGCGGGATCCGCTCCTGTAGCTGCACTGGTTTCAGCCGTGCAATTTGCGCCGGTGGTACTCGTGGAGCCCATGCTATCGCCGCGCGCACAGCTCGAACAAAAAGTAGAACAACCTGACGCAAGCGGCTGGCGCGAATCGAGAACCGATGCAACTCGCGCAACTCAGTCAACCGACCCGACCGACCCGACCGATTCGACCGACCCGACCAATATAGAAGTTTCGCCTGCTTTTGCCTCGCTCGCGCGCAAACACGAGGACATCTGGACCGCTGTTGGCGCACTTGTTCAGGCCAACCGCCGCGTCCGCATCCTCTTGGTTGACATGCGCCTTGAAGCAATCGACACTTTACCCAGCGGCACAATCGTAACGCTCTATGTCGTTCCCGCGCTTTTGGGCACGGCTCGCGCTTGCGAACGCGATCTCGCCGACGCATTCGCAATGGTCCTTCGCACAAAGCCAAAGATCCACATAGTTACCGACGCGCCTAAAGAAGCCGTTAAAGACGATCCGGCACAGCCCAGCGCGCCCGCCGCACCGGTGCGTCCTTTGATCACTGATCATCCGTTGATCAAGGCGGCGACCGAACTTTTCGGTGCCAAGCTCATCGCGGTGCAGCCACGCCGAACAATCACGTAACCCAACGTACGCTCAACGACTCTGCTCGTGCGTACATTCGCCATTGCCGATTACAACTATTGATGATTCCATGGAAGGACACGCATGTTCGACTCACTCAAAGGCCTCTCCGCCGTCGCTGGTCTGATGAAGAACCAAGACAAGCTCAAAGAATCAGCCGAGCGTGTGCGCACCAAGATGGACGCTACTCTCGTGACTGGCGAAGCCGGTGGCGGGGCTGCTCGGGTTGTGGTCTCGGGCTCGATGCGCGTGGTCGAAGTTGAACTTACCAATGGGCTTGTTCTAGGCATGGCTGCTGACGAAAGAACCCGCGCCCTGGCTGGCTCGCTCATCGCTGAAGCCGTCAACAATGGCCTCGAACAAGCCCAAGCCAAGCTCAAAGCCGCCCTCGACGAAGAAGCCAAGGCTTTGGGCCTTGAAGGGATGTTGCCCCCCGGCGCACTGGGTGTCGGCATCGGTGGCTTGCTCGGTCGGTAAGTCTTCGCTAACATGCACACACCCTCGTGACAAATCTCAACGCTAATCCCAGCATTACGCCCAACACCAATTTCAACCTCAAGCCCGAACCGGATTGCCCACCAAAGACTGGGCTTTGTTCAAGTCTACGTACCTGGCCTGATCTCCCCCAGATTCGAGTGATTCCCTGCGACAATCGCCTCCAAATCAAAGTCGATCCGGCGACGTGCCCGCCGATAGATTCCGACGCCGTCGCCGCTCGCTGGGCGACGTTGTGTGCCGCGAATCCGCGGTACCACGATGGCGCGATACTCGCGGTTTCTGCAATCGATGCGGAACCAAACGAGCATGTCACGATCACGTGCCGCCACGATTGGTATCGCCGATTAGCCGTCCAGCCACAGGTTCGCACGGGTGTTCGATTGCTTGGCGTGACCGCGGTCCTTCTGTCGCACGATGACGCGGGCGTGCCAAGTGTCTTGCTCGCGCGCCGAGGCAACAGCGTTCGCGTGTATCCAAATCAATGGGAACTCGGGCCCTCTGGAGGCGTAAACGTCCCACCCGCCAACATTGCTTTACTTTCGCGCGCCGACCTTGCGCGCGCCGCACTTGATGAGATCGAAGAAGAAATCGGCACGCAGGCTGCGGCTCTTTGGGGCGGCCCGGAAAGCCTTTCAACTATCGCGATCATCCGCGACGATGCTGCGAACAGCGACGACATCATCTTGCTCGCGCAAGCGCCCGCACCGGCAACAGTTCGTGCCGCGATCCAAACAAACTGGGAATACAGCCAGGCGCAGTGGGTTCAACTTGATGCCATCCCGGCATGGGACCAGAAGCACGCGCACCAAACGCTGCACTGCACACGGGCGATCTTTCGCGTGATGGGCTGGACCTGTTTCGGCTGAATGTCATCTTGAGGCTTTCGCGCTCGGGCCTTGTTGCTTGTTGCCTTGTTGCTTTCTGCGTGTCTTGCTGCCTTGGTGTCTTTCACGGTGTCATTCTGCCAATATGCCACTTCTTTATCTTCCACTTTGCCACATCTTCTAACCCCTCATACGCTCGCGCGTGCTCACACTTAGCTTTCATCAATTGGATTCCACACCCCGCGATCCCGCCTCGCGTGACGAAGGCTCTTTCGCGCCCACGCGCATCCCAACGCGCATACTCATCGTGATGCCAAGTTGGCTCGGTGATTGCGTGATGGCGACCCCTTCGCTCGCACGACTTCGTACCGCGTTACCTGGCGCGTTCCTAGGCGTGCTGTTGCGTCCTGGTATGGACCAACTTCTTTCAGGCCTGCCTTACTTTGACCAGATCCACGTCGAGCGATCCAGCGGCGTGATGGGCCCCAAATATGTCGCCGCCAAACTCCGCCCGTTTCGATATGACGCCGCGATCCTCCTCACTAACTCTTTCTCGACCGCGCTCATCGTCCGCATCGCGGGTATTCCATCGCGTGTGGGTTATGACCGCGACGCACGCCACCTCTTGCTTACCAAGCGGCTGATCGCGCCGACTCGCGCTGACGGCTCATGGGCACCGATTTCCGCCGTCACGTATTACAGACACGCGGTCGAGTGCTTTCTCAACCCTGAACACGAACTCGCGCTCAGCGCGTCTGCTCCACTACCAACTCAACCTATGCAACTTATCGTGACCGACGCCGACCGCTCTGCTGCGGACGCGGTCTTTGTCAAAGCCGACATCATCCACCAAGGCTCTGGGGCTACGCCACTGA
>JBBRGG010000167.1:0-8156 GCA_038240875.1 Phycisphaerales bacterium
GTCAACGGCGATAGTCACCGGGCCCATCGAGAGGAACCCGAAGGCAACCAACCCGAATGCAAAGACGGCTGGCGCGAGCATGATCTGGTCGAGGCCCAGCGTGCTGATTGCATGCGCAACACCCATGAGCAAGATGATGGCCAAGCCGAGCCAGTACGCAGAGAAGTTGCCCGCGACCAGCCCCGAAAGAATGTTCAGCGAGGCGCCGCCTTGTTCAGAGCTCTTGACAACTTCTTTGACGTGGCGCGAGTGAACGCTGGTGAATGCCTTGACGAGTTCGGGAATGATCGCGCCAGCGGCGGTGCCACAGGTGATGATCGTGGCGAGAACCCACCACGCGTTGGTCGCTAGTTTCGCGAGTTCGGCGTTGGTCGAGTACAAGGTAGTGATCTCGGTCCACATTTCCTTGTGAAGAAGCAGCCAGCTCGAGGCGTAGGTAAGTGCGATGCACACACCCGAAGTCAGGAAGACGAGCAACGTCAGCGGGTGCTCGAAGTTCATCTTCGCGGCTTGTGCGTACTTGTTCTTGGCGATAAGTTCGTTGAGGCCATACGACATAGCCGAAGCCACCACCATAATAATGCGCATCACGAACAACCAGACGAGGATCTTGACCTGGATGAGCTGGGTCGTGCGCTGCGCACGCAACACTTCGCCTTGGGCTGCAGCAACAATCGCAGGGTTCGCGGCGTCGGCCTTGAGTTCGCCCAAGCGAGCTTTCAAACTCGCGTCATTGGTCTTGGCGATTCGGGTGTCGAGCGCTTGTTGGTAGCTAGGGTTTGCGGCCACATCGACGATGCTGGTGGCCTGAGCATAGGAAACGCTGCGGTTGCCGCCTACGTCAATCAAGTTGGGCGCGAAGAGGCTGGGCGTGATCGCGATCATCGTGAAGACGATGAGCGCAACGCCGGTCACGCCATACGTTTCAAAGCCGTCGGCGGAAGGGCCGACCGAGTCGCCCGCGTTATCACCCACGCAGTCGGCGATGACGCCTGGGTTGCGGGCGTCGTCTTCCTTGATTTTAAAGACGATCTTCATGAGGTCCGAGCCGATGTCGGCGATCTTGGTGAAGATGCCGCCAGCGATGCGAAGAGCGGCGGCACCGAGCGATTCACCGATGGCAAAGCCGATCAAGCACGCACCCGCGAGGTCGCCGGGCAAGAGGAGCAAAATCGCGAGCATGATGAGCAGCTCGACGCTGATCAGCATCATGCCGATGGACATGCCAGCCTTGAGAGGAATGGCGTAGCAGGGGTAAGGCTTGCCCTTGAGCGAAGCAAATGCAGTGCGCGAGTTGGCGAAGGTGTTGACGCGGATGCCGTACCACGCGACCAGGTACGAACCAAGCACACCGACGACGGCGAAGGAAAGGATAAGTAGAACGCGACCGATCGAAAAGCCGCTCTTAAACTCGCCTGTGGCGACGTCGATGGTGGTGGTGGGGGCGAAGATGCCGAAGTAGATAGCGGTGATGGTGCCGATGAAGAGGAAGAGCCGAGCAAGAAACTTGCCCTGCTGGATCATGTAGGCCTTGCAGGTGGTATAGATGAGCTCAGAGACTTCGAGCATGGACTTATGAACGGGCATGCGTTTGAGCTGGAGGTAGATGACCAAGCCAAAGAGCAAGCCCAAGCCGGAAACAGCGAAGCCGACGAGAAGCAGGTCGTGCCCGCCGATGCCCATGAACTTGACCATGTTGAGGTCGGGGATGACAAGGTTGGCTTCGCCACCTGGTTTCTGGAAAACCGGGGCGTCGGCGTTCAAGCCAGCCGCGGCAACATTGGTCGCGATCAGCGCTTGGGTGGCGTGCGAGGCGAGTGACGCGGCCGATGAGCCAGAAGCAGCATTCGCAGCAGCAGGGTTCGCGGCAAGAACGCACAGGATTGCAAGCGCACAGGCCAAAGCCCAGTGGCGCGTTCGAGCAACCAGAGAACGTTGGAACTGGCTACACGTCTGTTGGATCAAGGGAACCTCCCGTAAGGCGTGCGCCGCAGCGCCGCATGACCGCTCAAAGATTGCGCAAACAGATAAGGCTAAACGTAATGAACGTGAACAGGACCAATGCTGAACAAGGCGAGACTTGCAATATGGTTGTCTGAGATCGGCAATGTACCGTGTTTCGGCTTTGGTTGCGAATGCCTGGGCTCACTGCGAGTTCGAGAATGAGTTGGCTGTTCAAGAGAAATCCCTGGTCGACGATTGAGACTATTCAGTTAAACAGGACTCTTTGAGTAGTATTGAACATGCTCATTGTGCGAAGTTGCTTGCCTGGTTGGGTTTGCCTGGTTGGGTTTGCCTGGTTGGGTTTGCCTGGTTTATGGTGAAGAAGAGCCATGGACACGACACGGCACGTACCTCGATACTGCCCGCGAGCACGGCCAAATTCAGGCCAAGTAACGCAAGACAACCACAAGTCAACACATCGAGCGTGATCAATTAGACTGCAACGTGTGGCCGATGCGAACCGGCGAAGTTCGTATTGAGTTGAAATCGGGTACTCACCACCATGCACCATAAACCAACTTGTGTCCCCATATGAACAACGCCGCCTTACGCCGCCACAACTCCAATGTGAAAGCCACAATGCGGATCATGCTCTATATCTACATGATCACCAAGCGCTCACGAGTGAGCGAGGCAAGCTTCAGGCCAATTTGTAATGCACGTATACGTCGAAGAAACGACGCCATACGACAAGAAACTCAGTTAGTAATGGGCCGCTCGATGATCTCAGGGCGCAGACGACGCGACACGCTCTTGCGGGCAGCGCGACGGCGACGCTCGGAGGGCTTCTCGTAGAATTCTTTGCGCTTGATGTCCTTGATCAGACCCTCGCGCTCGCAAAGCTTCTTGAAACGCTTCATCATCTGGTCGGTGGACTCGCCACTTCGCGCCTTCACCCGAATCGCCATGGGCACCTCGCCTCTACGAAACACTCGTGCCTCAACCCGGCCGACGGCCAGATCGATATCAACGCCGAAGCACTCTTGATGCCACGACGCGTGCACCCAAAAAAATCCTCTCCCGCACGTGCTGGGACAGGGGTCTAGTAAAGCGGGTCTTACCTCATAGATCAAGTCCTGACGATGGGTTCCGATTGGTATCCGAAAGGTTTCCTTCGATCCCTCGTGTTCGTTAGTAAAATAGTAGGGTATCAACGCGTCTAAAAACTGCTGAAACACTCAATTTGCTACAGTGTTGGTCACTCTGGAACGCAAATTACTTCTTCAAGAACTTTTCTTGGATGGTCAGCGGTTTGTCCGCTTCACCAAGGCAACCATACTTCCATGCTCGTCGTTGATGCGTATAACGTGCTTGAGACAGAAGGCGTGCTTCCAGCGCACTTAGCCGGGCCGGAGGTCCACGATCTGATCGAGATGATCGCGGGCAGCCGGTTTCGCAGGCATCGAACAATCATCGTCTGCGACGGTGTTCCTCGGCACGACCGTTGGGAACACCAGCCGCATCACACGTCCAACGAACGCACTGAAAGCGACCACGGCGGCGGGCATTCATCCTTTGATGTGGTGTACGCAGGGCCTGGGCGCGAGGCCGACGAAGCGATCGAGGCGTTGCTTGTTTCACACTCGGCGGCGCGACGAATGATTATCGTGAGCACTGACCGCCGAATTCGCAAGGCGGCGACACGCAGCGGCGCAACATCGATCATCAGTAGCGTGTTTTTGACGCAGCTCGCCGAGGATCTGCAGGGGCTTGGTGTTGGAGAGCGGTCGCTTCCAAAGCGGCCCAAGTTTGCGACCGAGGTGCCTTTATCGCGGTTGGACGTTGCGTTTTGGCTGGCGCACATGCAAGCCGATCCGGAGCTTGCTGGCGGTCCTTTAACAGTTGAAGAACGACCGTTGAAGCTCATGTCACAGAACAAGGCGGTCGTTTCGACTTCCAAGGCTATTAAAGTGAATCCTGCTGGGAGCCTTAAGCGTGATACGCTCCATAGTGTGAATCCTGAGAAGCCGGTAGCGGCTCCCAAGGCAAATGCCCTTGTTGTGAACTCGATTGAAGACAGCGCAAGCGTCACCCCGCGGCCAGCATGGATGCACGAAGCCGCCCGGCATTGGGCCGGACGATTGAACCTCGAAGAATTGGACACATCGCAATGGCTCAGCTCACCAATCGCACCAGATCCGACTCTCGCCGAGGAACCTCAAGCCGTGCCGCGGTCGTTGTCAGAACCTGCAAAGAAGCGGATCGCGCAGGCGTCGCACGCGACCAAGAAGGTCTCGAAGCGTGCGCACAAAGGTGGCCTATGACACGAAACAGTTCTACGGTGCTTGCGGTCTGCGCACTGACATGCATTTCTCTTCTTGCTGGTGTTGGCTGCCAATCGACGCCCATTTCAATGCGAGGCGACACGCAAACCGCCAACTACATGGGTACGACGCTTTCGACAAGGCTGCCCGCCGACGCACGCGTGCCCAGCGTTATCGCGGCGACCGAGCAAGCCATGCTCGCACGCGGCTACACCATCGTTGAAAGCGCGTCGACCGAAGAAGCTGGTTCGATCGTTGGCAGGCCGCCGAGATACAACACGCTGCCTCGGATGGTGGTTGAAGCGGCACGGCGTGGCGACGGCGTGGATCTTAGCTTGCGGTATGAGCCCTTTGGCGATCGCGAAGTGTGTACGGCTATGCTCGACGCGATTTTGCGCCGTTTGGGCATGTGAAGTTTGGGCCTGTTAAGGCTTTCATGAAAGCGTGCGAAGAATTGCACGAACAGGGCTGGCATCAAAGCCGACAAGCCTGAGTGGAAGAGCGATAAGTTCATATCTGCCTGGTGGCACATCGCGCAGCACAAGCCCTTCCAAGATTGATATGTCGTTACGCAAGATCGCTTTATGCGCAGGCAGGTCTTTACTTTCTTGCAGATCCACGCTGGGCGTATCAACCCCGATTGTGCGCACGCCTTTGGTAGCTAGAAAGTCGATCAATTCGACGCTGAGCCCGGCGAAGTCCTGATTCCAATTCTCAAAATCAGGAAAGGTGCTGGTGCGGATGAGAACGCGTGGCTCCACTGAAAGCTTTTTCAGATCGGTGTTCGTTGAAAGAACCAAATCGCTCGGCGCGACGCGCGTTCCACGTGGAACAGGCGCGTCGATTACGGTACATGGGCCAAGATAGAAGTCGAGTGAACGAGAGGCGATGTCAGGCGCTTGGATTTTCGTGGGGTCGCCATAGTGGTTTGGGCCATCGGCGTGCGCACCAAGGTGGACGGTCGCGTGCATGGTGCTCAATGTGACCGTCGCGCCCTTTGAAATTTCACAGAGGACTTCACGCGTGAGGGGCGTGTCGCCTGGCCACACGTTGATCGTGGGGGAGAGAATGGGGGAGATGTCGTAAAGGTGGGGCATAAGGGCGGTAGAAAGCATTGGCACAGTGAAAGGGCAAAGGCAAAGACTTTTCACCACAGAGGCACAGAGGCACATAGAAGAAAGGCAAAGAGAGAAAGAGAAGAGAATGCGAAGAGAAAAAAGAAGTAATAAGGCTTGGTGAAAAGGCAGAATGGCGAAATTGTAAGAAGGTGAGAAGTCAGAAAAGGGAAGAAGGAAAGAAGGAGAGAGGAAGCAGAAGCAGAAGCAGAAGCAGAAGTTTGTTCGGTGATAGAACGAGTTACGTATGCGACAGTGCGGCGTTGGATTGGATGGGTGTGATTGAGTTGTAGAGTGGAAGTGCGGCGCTGATGATGGCCTGGGTCCAGTCGGATGAAGAGTTGATAGAAAGAGATGAGGAAGGAAGAGAAGGAGAAGGAATGGCTGGGGCTGGTACGGCTTGGGCGACGTGCGTGAGCAACGTGAGCATTTCCTTGCCTCGGCGCTGGGCCATCCAGTAAGGAACGGTTGAGAAGCTTACGAGGTTGTATTGTGGCGTGGTGCGTTCGCCAATGGTTGATGCAAGTTCGCGGTGGAGGGTTTGCTCGATTTTTTTGCGGTACTGAAAGTCGGCTTTGCCTGCAAGGTCGCGCATTTCGATAAAGTTTTCGAGAGCCATATCGGCGATGGCGTTGGCGTTTGGCTCACGTGCGTCGGCGTAGGCCTCAAGGGCGTCGCGCTGGTCGGCGTGCTGCGCGAGCATTTGTGCGAGGACGAGACAATCTTCGAAGGCGGCGTTCATACCTTGGCCATAGAAGGGAACGATGGCATGGGCGGCGTCGCCGAGGAGGCAAGACTTGCCATGGCGTTGCCAAGGGGAGCAACGAACGGTGACAAGTGAGCTGGTTGGGTTCTTGATGAAGTCCTGCGCGAGGGTCGGCATGAGCGAGGCGGCGTCGGGATAGTGAGAATCGAAGAAGGCTTCAATCTCTTGTGGGTCTGGATTCGTATTGAGGTGCGTGCCTTCGAGAGATTGGAAGGAGTGCTCGCCTTGGAATGGCCAGAAGAGCGTGCAGGTGAAGGAGCCATCGCGGTTGGGAAGAGCGATCATCATCGCGGCACCGCGCGGCCAAATGTGGAGGGCGTAGGGATCGAGGGCGAAGGCGGCTGGATCGAGGGAGCCATCTTGTGATGCTGATGGCGTGAGCGCATTGTGTGGGAGAACGATGCGGTTTGCCGGGGGAATATATAGTTCTTTGTAGCCTTGCTCGAGGTAGGACTGCTGGAAGTTGAAGCGATCGGTGATGAGGAAGGCAGAGCGGACGGCGGAGAAGGCGCCGTCGGTGCCGACGAGAAGGTTGGCGGATTGTTTGAATGTGATGCTATCGGGGCGGGAGAAGGTTGCGGTGGCGGTTGCGAGGTCGGCGTGGACGCAGGGCGAATCAAAGAAGAGATCGACGTTGGGGCGCGAAGCAGCGGCGTTGATGAGGGTGAGGTTGAGCCCGCCACGAGATACGGAGTTTATGGCGTCGGCGGGGTTAGAGGAGTAGGGCTGGAAGACGGGAGAGCCGGTGATGAGGTGGATCATGCGGCCTGGCATGCGGATAGCGTCGCGGCGAGAGACGTGTTCATCGAGGCCTGCGCCAGCGAGGCCGAGGAGGCCACGGATGGAGAGGGCGAGGTTGATGGATCGGCCGCCTAAGTAGCCTTTAGCGCGTGGGTCAGGGCGTCGTTCAAAGACGCTGACGTTCCAGCCTGCGTCGGCGAGGTAACAGGCAAGGAGAGAGCCGGCGAGGCCAGCGCCGACAATGGTGACGGACTTGCCGTTGTTTGGAATTGGTGTTGAGCCTTGCGATGCTTGGCTGTTTGCTTGGCTGTTTGCTTGGATATTTGCTTGGCTGTTTGCTTGGCTCATATGCGAGTTGCCTCATCGAGTGCGTGTGCGAAGTGGTAGACGTCGATGAAGCGGGTGTAGAGAGGTGTGGGTGCGGCGCGGATGATGTTGGGCTCGCGGAAGTCGCAGATTACGCCACGGTGTTGAAGGCGGGTGAAGGTGGCGCGAGCGTCGCCTGGCATGATGAGAGAGAGTTGGCAGCCACGGCTGTCTGGTTCGCGAGGTGTGAGGACGCGGATGCGAGCGGCTTCGGCGCGGGGCGCGTTAATAGTGTCGATGAGGGCTTCGAGGTAGGTGGTGAGAATGATGGATTTGGCGCGAAGGCGGTCGATGCTCGCGGCTTCGAAGATGGCGAGGGAAGCCTTTAAGGGCATCATGGCGAAGATGGGTGGGTTAGAGAGTTGCCAACGGTCGGCGGAGTGGATAGGGACAAAGTCGGGCTTCATCTTGAAGCGGGCGGATGGATCATTTCCCCACCAGCCAGCGAATTGTTGAAGGTCGCTGCGAGCGACGTGGCGTTCGTGGATGAAGGCGCCAGCGACTGCGCCCGCGCCAGCGTTGAGGTATTTGTAGCTGCACCAGGCGGCGAAGTCGGCGTCGATGTCGTGGAGGTGCATGGGGACGTTGCCCACAGCGTGGGCGAGATCCCAGCCACAGAGTGCGCCGGCGTCGTGAGCGGCTTTGGTGATGCGGGGCATGTCAAAGAATTGGCCGGTGAGATAGTTGACGGCGCCGAGCATAACGAGGGCGAGCTTGGAGGCGTTGGCGCGGATGGTTGCTTCGATGTCGTCGGTGCGAAGGGTTGATTCGCCGGGGCGGGGCGTGAGGCGGATGATGGAGGTTGCGGGATCAAAGCCATGGAGCGCGGCTTGGCTGGCGACGGCGTAGGAATCGCTGGGGAAGGCGGAGTCTTCGATGATGATGGCGTGGCGTTCGCGG
>JBBRGG010000168.1:0-7916 GCA_038240875.1 Phycisphaerales bacterium
TGCCATCAATCGAGTCATCATGGTGGTGGTCTGGCGCGACCTCGACCAAATCAAACCCGACCACTTTCTTCTTCGTCGCCTTGAGCTCCTCCAAAATCAGCACCGCTTGATGGAACGAGAGCCCGCCAGGCACTGGCGTTCCCGTATTCGGGCACAGGCTCGGGTCAAGTGCGTCGATATCAAACGACACATACACAACGTCGGGCAACTGACTGATCGCCGCCTTTACCAAATCGCGGAACTTCTCGCCATCCATCAGCCGCCGCGCCCAGTCTTCATCAAAGTGCACGCTGATCTTGTCCTTGTGCGTTTTGGCAAACTCAAGCTCGCGCTCGCCAAAGTCGCGGATACCTATCTGCACCAGCTTCGCAACCTTTGGCACTCGTGAGATCACATTGTGCATGATCGACGCGTGCGAATACGTAAAGCCCTCGAAGGCCTCACGCAAGTCCATGTGCGCATCGATGTGCAAAATCCCAACGCCCGGGTTCGCCTCAGCAATCGCTTCGATTGCGCCCAGGGGAACCGAGTGCTCGCCACCGATCACACCGGGGATCTTCCCCTCTTTCAGAATCTTCGCGACCTCGGCACGCACATACTCCCGCACTTCTTCGCACGCTTCATCGACCTTGCGAACCAGCCCTGCATCCTCCGGACGGGCCCCGCCATTCTCGATGATCTCCGCCGCGATTTCAGAGGCTTTTTCCGACACCTTTGCGATGCGATCAACCTCATCCATCATGTAGATGCCCTGCTCGTACACCTTCCCAAACTTGCGATCAAAGAGGTCTACCTGCATCGATCCATTGAGCACCGTTCCAGGACCGTTGACAGTCCCCGGGCGATACGAAGTTGTCGCATCAAACGGCACCTGAACCAGAATAATCCGCGATTCCTTCCTACCAAATGGCAACCCAAAGACTCCCGAATCAGGCTGCGCGGCCGCATCTGGATCAAACTTTGCCATGGCTGTTCCTCTTTTACTTCAACTTGCTCGCTTCAACTTGATCTCATCCCAGTTCACACGCTTTAACTCGCGCCGACAAATACCGCGCGTGTCCTTGGGCCGCAAGCATAGAAGGCACGCCAACCCCAAGGTCATGCATCAAGGTTCAAGGTTTAACGTTCCTGCCTCAACGTTCATGGCCCAACGATCAACTCCACTTTCTCCTCCGCTTCCCGGCTGATACGCTTACCTCGTGAAATACTGCATCATCATTCCCGACGGGGCAGCCGACCTTCCTCTCGATGAGCTTGGCGGCAAAACGCCCCTCGAAGCCGCTCACCTGCCCAACATCGCCAAGCTCGCCAAGCTCGGTCGCGTCGGTAGCGCCGTGACCACGCCCGATGAGTTTGAGGCTAGCAGCGACGTTTGCTCCATGTCTTTACTCGGGTACGACCCCAAACGCTACCACACAGGCCGTGCTCCGCTCGAAGCCGCAGCCCTGGGCCTCAACCCTGGCCCTCGCGATTGGATCTTTCGCCTTAATCTCATCACTACCGGCCAGCCCGGCACCGACGCCGATGGCTTGATGATCGATCACTCCGCTGGCGCCATCACCGACGCAGAAGCTGGCGCCCTGGTTCACGATCTCGTTGTCTTCTGGCGTGCCAAAGCCCCCGAAGCTATGCAAGGCATCTCTGTCACGCCGGGCGTCTCGTATCGCAACATCCTCATCGACGCTGGCGGCCGCGAATACGCCGATGCCAACACCATCCCGCCCCACGCCATCCCAGGCGAACTTTGGAAAGACCATCTTCCAAAGGGCCGCAACGGCGGCATGCTTCGTGGCCTCATCGAACTCTCCGCCGATTTTCTCCCCAGGCATGAGATCAACCTCGCGCGCGCGGAGCAAGGCCTTGGGCCCGCAACCCTCGCGTGGATGTGGGGCCAAGGCACCCGCCCAACCGTCCCTAGTTTCGCCTCTCGCTTCGGCATCCGTGGCGGCATGATCACCAGCGTTGATCTTCTCGCGGGCATCGCTTCCTTCATCGGCTGGGACCGCATCCCTGTCGCTGGGCTCACGAGCTATCACGACACCGATTACGGTGGCCAAGGCCGTGCAACCGTCGCCGCTCTCGACTCGTATGACCTTGTGTGCTCGCACATCGAAGCTACCGATGAAGCCTCGCATCAAGCCGATTGGCAAACCAAGGTTGCCTCACTTGAAGCCATCGACAAGCACATTGTCGGCCCAGTCATGCACGCTCTTAATCGCTTCGGCGACCCCGAACGCAATCCCGAAAGTGGCCCAGGCTGGCGAATCCTCATCATGCCCGACCACTTCACTCTCTGCTCCACCCGCAAGCACGACGCCACTCCAGTACCGTTCCTGATGGCTGGCGCTTGGATCCGGTCTGCAGTTCAGCGCGAATTTACTGAAGCCGCCGCCGAAGAAAGCGACCTCATCATCGACCCAGGCCACGAGTTGATGGAATACTTCCTCCGCAGCGGCTTGCTTCGCACAGGCAATAAAGCACGTTGAAACTAATGCCCGCTGAAATCAAAGCGAGTTGAAGCCAAAGCGAGTTGAAGTTAAAGCGAGTTGAAGTTAAAGCGAGTTGGAAACCGCTGCTCGCGTAGCACGCATCCTTCATATTTTGTCCGAGGAACCTCGCATGCAGAATCCGTCGGCTGAAAACGATCCTGCTGTGAAACCAGTCAAGCCTTACGACTCCGCAACTGCGCGCGAAGGCGAGAATCTCATCTCTCTGGTTCCCCTCGTTACGGCACCAAATGACATCCTGAATAGCAATCCCAACGACGAGACCAAAGTCGATGGCGACATCCTTCCCACGTCCGGCCCATCCCACATCGATGATGCCGACGCGATCGACCTCTACGACGTGATCGAGCAGCCAGTCGTGCAAACTTCACCCGTGCCCTCGTCGGCGGCCGCCCATTGGGCTAAAGCCAAAGTCATACAAGAAGCCATCCACAAAGCTAAAATCGAAGCTCCAGGCTTGCTCGACGACTTTGACGAAGACGCCGACTTCAGCGAAGCACCCGCCGACGGCAACCCCGCCAGCGACAACGTTAAAACCGTGAACAGCGACCTCGACACGGCTTCAGGAACCGACTCGGCCAAAGGCTGGTCCGTCTTTGCACCAGGCAAAAACGCACCCCCCTTTGTGCCTTACAAAACTCTCGTCGGCCCAATCTCTCTACCAATAGCCGCGACAATTGGTGGCGGGCTCGTCATCATCGGCGCGATCCTCGCCGCACTCCGCGCCGACCAAGGCATGATCTACGCATCGCTCAGCGTCCTCTATCTAGCTGGGATTCATTCCATCACAGGCGTTGCTGCCGCGATGGTGGGGGCGCTGGACGCTCGTGCACGCGTGGGCAATCTCGTCTCTGCGTGGGGCCGCATGTTCATTACCGTCGCCGCCGTACTCGTAACCGTGTCGATCCCGTTGGATGGCGCTTGGCGAGCACTTGTCGTCGCACCCGCAGCACTCGCAATCTATGGCTTGTGCCTGGTTATCCTCTTCCGCTGGAAATTCAAGAGCATTTTAGTTGTGTCGTCAGCACACTTTGGCTTGTGGTTCGTCATCTACCTCGGCCAGATCCTCCACGGCGCAATGGCCGTCGCAGCGACTGCCAAATAATTCGAGTCATCGTTCACTGTGTATCTTGATGCCTAGACGCGTCAGTTCTTGATGCCTTGATGCCTTAGTGCCTTCTTCGTTTCTCGGCACATCACTGTACCCGCTGAAACCTTATTTTCACGGCCTTTGCCTATTGCCGAATCCTAAAAACAAAGCCTCTTCCGCGCAGAAGAGGCTTTGCCAAAATCATACTTGAATTCAAGTTCTGCGCTACGTCAAAATCAGATCATGGCCTTAAGAGCCTTTAGCGGACGAACGCGTAAAGCGGTCGAAGCGGCCTTGGGCTTGGTCATGATGTCCTGGCCGGTGAATGGGTTGCGAGCCTTCTTGGCGGGCTGGGCGGGCTTGTAGCGAGCTGTGACTTTCATCATGCCGGGGATCACGAAAACGCGAGGGATGCTAGCAGTTGGCTTGGCCAGGTCGACAGACATGACCTTGCTCAGCGACTCAAAGACGCCAGCAATCTGCTTCTTGGAAATACCAGCGTGGTCGGCAAGAACGCTGTACAGCTCGCTCTTCTTACGAGGCTTGGCCGACTGGCTCAGCTTCGCAGGCTTAGGAGCCGCAACAACCTTGGGGGCGGCTTTCGCAACAGGTTTAGCGATGGACTTGGATACTTTCTTCGCCATGATCAAATCTCCATTCATTGATTCTCGCGTGGGCTTCACGCCACGCGTGGGGCCTTTGTATCAGCTGTTTGCCGACTCAGCAAGTCGCTGAACCCCGGAATATCAGGGTTTTACGCATATTTCTCGGCGACCACCACTTGTTTCCTTCAAGATTCATCGAGAAATCATCGTTTCGTGTAAAAATACTTTTTAGCACCTCTCTCGCCAAGCCTGGTTTTTTGGCTTGATTTCTCCAGCAAGAACGCATCGCAGGCTCCCTCATGAACCATGCCGCAAGATTTCAACACGCACAAGAGCATGGTCAGAAAGTTGAAGCGGTTCAGGCGCACTCACACTTCCAGGTCAAAAAACGCTCGCTTTCCAAGAAGTTTTTATCTGGCGTGCCTTCGACTTCAAACTCTTGGTACGAGCACAGTTCCACGCGCGACACAACACTGCGCGCGACATACCTCGCATCGATCCGTTAGGATTCGCCATGTGATCCAGCCCATGAAATGGGTAGGACACACTCGCAGTCTGCTTGGACCTTTCACTTGGCAGCGACTCATTCCCGCTTCGATTTCTTGGTAGCAAACAACAGATATGTATCGCAACAGTCCAGCAACACAGCTACCGCGTCAGCTCTAAAGCAGAATTGCTCCAACTAGGCCGTTTTAATCATAACTGTGAATACCTGTCTTGTTTTTGCGTACCTGTGCGTCACACTCTTCGCAATGCTAGAACCCAGTGTCGGTTTCCATTTTGAGGTGACCAAATCGGACCCTCTGGCACCGTGATCGCACGGTACACAGCGGCAATCACTACGCAACAGACTCGCTCTTCAAACCTCAATAGCACGGGCACGCCAACAAAGTAGAGCTGATCAGCCTGGCAGACATCGTTGACGAGTTCAATTTCACATTTCACAGAAGGCATTAGTCCTCGGCCCCCGCCCTTCCAAGCGTTAACAACTCGGTACCAGCTCTGTACAAGTTCCAGCCATGAAGGGCGTTGACGCCCCGGTGCCAATGTGCGGCCTTTCAAAAGCCACACTCGATCCTAGGTTAATCACGATCGTCACCGTACCACTAACAGTTTCGTAAAGGAACCATCCCATGCCCAGCAATAGAGCAGTCGTATACCTCGGACCCAAAAAACTTGAAGTTCAGACTGTGGACTTCCCGGAACTTGTTGACGCCAGCAATGGCAACAAGATTGAGCACGGGGTCATCTTGAAGGTCATCGTCACAAACATCTGTGGCAGCGATCAGCACATTTATCGCGGTCGTTTTCCGATGCCCATAGGCCAGCAGTTAGGACACGAGATCACCGGGGAAGTGATCGAGGCAGGCCGCGACGTCCTCTTTCTGAAAAAGGGAGATCTTGTGTCTGTCCCGTTCAATGTAGCCTGCGGCCGCTGTCGAAACTGCAAAGAGCGTCATACAGAGATCTGCAAAAACGTCAATACCGAGGCTGATGCTGGCGCATACGGGTTCAATCTTGGCGGTTGGAAGGGCGGCCAATCCGAGTATCACATGGTCCCCTACGCCGATTTCAACCTCCTAAAGTTTCCCGATAAAGACCAGGCGATGGAGCGCATTTCAGCACTTACGCTTCTGTCAGACATTTTGCCCACCGGGTTCCACGGATGCGTTTCAGCAGGCGTCAAACCTGGATCCACGGTCTACATCGCGGGCGCAGGCCCCGTGGGCAGGGCCGCTGCGGCGGCGTCCCGGCTCTTGGGGGCTTCATGCATTATCGTCGGTGACGTCAAGAAGGAACGTTTGAACTTGGTCAAGCAAGCTGGGTATGAGGTGGCGGATCTATCCAAAGGCACTCCCTTACCTGACCAGATCGAAGCGATCCTGGGCGAGCGAGAGGTTGACTGCGGCGTTGACGCTGTCGGATTTGAAGCTCATGGACACGGTGCTGAAGCTGACGAAGAACAGCCCGAGCAAGTCATCAACGATCTCATGGAAGTCGTCCGAGCGGGTGGCGGAATAGGCATTCCAGGCGTCTATTCCGAAGGTGATCCAAAAGCCAAAACCACCAATGCCAAGCAGGGAAAGATGCTTCTCGACTTCGGCAAATCTTGGATTAAGTCTCCATCCATTGTGGGCGGACAGGCCCCTGTCATGCGCTACAACCATGGGCTGATGAACGCGATTCTGTGGGGTCGAATGGACTATCTGGACGACATTATTGCGACAGAAGTCATCTCTCTTGATGACGCCATCGAGGCATATCGAGTCTTCGATGAAGGATCTCCAAAGAAGTTCGTCATCGATCCGCATGGAATGACAGGCAAGACTAAAGCAATCAAAGCGGCGGCAACTGTCGAGCTAAAAACTGCTCGCCCCAAGGTGGCTGACGTTCATGCACGCGCCTGATCAAGCCATATAAAAAATTCGTCTCACTAAGCCTTGGACTCTCTCACCTAGTAACTAAACCGTCGACCGGACAGACAGCGACTACAGAATATTCGGCACGCGTCGCCTATGCAGGCGCTGTACTTGTTGTTTAGTAGCGCGAGCGGTTGGGCGTCACGAAGACAAACAATCCGCGCTAGCCTATGGCACCATGGGCAATGCATATCATAACAACCCACAACTCGTGAAAGCCTTTACATCAACAAGTAATACAGCTAGAGAATTAACCAGTCAACCATTAGGTGAACGGTTTGTTGCTGCGACTCGTGCATTGCCTGGCATCCCCAAGATCGAGGGCGCGCGAGTGGTGATGGGTCCGCAGCGTGCGCTTGATCGTGGTAGTTTGCTCTCGTTCGTTAAGGGAGCATCTGCTTTGATAACATGGGTTTCCGAGCAGGTAAACGACGAACTACTCGATGCCGCCGGGTCGCAACTAAAGGGCGTGTGCAACTTCGCGGTTGGGTACGACAACATCGATGTAAACTCTTGCAAAGCTCGTGGCGTTATCGTGACCAACACGCCTGACGCCGTCACCGAAGGCACCGCTGATCTCGCGTGGACGCTGATTTTGGGCGTAGCGCGGCGGATCAATGTGCTGGACAGGTTTGCCAGGTCCGCCGAGTATCCAAAGATGGGGCCGCTCGGTCCAGATGAATATCTAGGTAAAGACTTGACAGGAAAGACTTTATGTATCGTTGGCGCGGGCCGAATCGGGGCCGCTGTCGCGCATCGTTCGCTTGGTTGGCGAATGAAAGTGATGTATGTGGCGCGCAAGCCGCATTTGGACTTTGAGATGGCACCGATTGCTGGGCAGCGGGTGGAACTCGCCGAAGGCCTTGCAGAGGCGGATGTTGTGAGCGTTCACACACCCTTGATGCCCGACACGAGGCACCTCATTAATGCTGCAAATCTTCGCTTAATGAAGCCTTCGGCGATCCTCATCAATACATCACGCGGCCCGGTGGTTGATGAAGCGGCGTTGGTTGATGTATTGAAAGAAGGCAGGATCTGGGGTGCGGGACTTGACGTCTTTGAACGCGAACCCATTGTCCATCCTGGACTTATAGAGTTGGATAATTGTTTACTCTCGCCGCATGTTGGCAGCGCGAGCGAATGGTCGCGAAGAATGATGACCAGAATGGTGTGCGATAATGCCGAGGCGATTTTGGCGGGGAGAACGCCGCCGAACCGTGTAGGGTAAGTTGTTGACTGGAAGGAACTTAAGATTTTAAACACTCGGGTAATAACGAACAGTTTTATGCTTAGC
>JBBRGG010000169.1:0-7901 GCA_038240875.1 Phycisphaerales bacterium
TTTGCCTAGTGGGCCGACAAGCTCGATGAGACGGCGCTCGACCCAGGAATGAATGTCTTCGTCGGTGGATGGTTCGGTTATGGTGCCAAGAGGAGCTGATGGGTTGACGCGGATTTCATCGCTGAGTTCGTTGAGGGCGGCGAAGAGTCGCGCGTGTTCATCGAAGGAAATGACCCCTGCGCGATGGATCGCCGCGGCCCAGCCGACGGATCCTTTGATGTCCTGTAACGCGAGGAGGAAGTCAAAGGGGAGCGAGTCGTTAAGCTCGCGGAAGAGAGAGTCAGGACCGGATTCAAATCGGCCGCCCCAGAGTGCCATGGAAACTCCTTTGCGAACGGGTCGTGCGCGACAGGAGGGTAGAGGGAGTTATGGACTGAAGTTGAATGTGGAGAAAGATCGAATCATAATTTCGCTGACGATGTGCAGGGTTGTAGAACAGTCGCGCGAGGAAGAGGCCTTGTTGGTTCAAGAAGTTTATTTGCAAGCTGACTTGTTTACTAGTTTGCGTGCTGGTTTGCTAGCTGATTTGCTTGCTAATTGGGTTACTTTTTAGTTGAAGAAGATTTAGAAGCTGGCTTGCTTGATGCGGCTTTGGATTTGGTAGTGGGTTTGGGGGCAGATGACTTGGCAGCAGATTTCTTGGTCGAAGACTTTGTAACAGGAGACTTTGTAGCAGGAGACTTCGCTGCGGTTGATATTGCAATTTGTTGTGCAGGCTTTTTGGATTGTTGGAGGACTTCTTCGTAGCGTTTGATGTAGGCCTTGGCGGGCATGTTTGCTATGAGCTTGCCGATGACTTCGAGGGAGAGGTCGTCGATTTTTTTGAATCGGAGACAGGCTTTCCCCATGTCAATTTTTTTGCCTGCTTTGGCGAACCCTTTGCGAAGTTTGACTTCTTGCGCGGGGTCGCCATAGACGCACATGAGGTGGAGAGACATGTGTCCTTTTTGGGATCCAAGGTAAACAAAGGGGAGCGGCAGCTTTGGATCGCAGTGATACCCGGGTGGATAGATGCTGTGGGGGATGACGTAGCCGATCATGCCATAGCTCATGGCTTCGTGATAGTCCTTGTCAAGATTGGCAAGGATGGTTTCGCGAAGTGCTTGGATGGCGGTGCGGCGATCCAAAGGCAAAGAGGCGAGATACTCGGCGACGGTGACTGCTTTAGATTGCATGAAACCAGAATAGAGAATCGTGACGGTGCACGCAAGCCGGGGCAGATTTTACCTAGGCGTGTTTTGCGTAAGCTACCTCGATTAAAGAAGGAATAAGGCTGGATTAAATAAGGCGAGCACTACCACTTATTCAATCTTCCCCATTGCCTTGAGCGCGCTGATGCGTTCGGGCAGGCTCAGCAAGCGAATAAACCCGCCAGCGTCCTTCTGGCTGTACACGTCTTCACCTTCGAAGCTCACCATCTTTTCGGCGTAGAGTGAGTTGGGGCTCTTGCGCTGGATCGGCGTCGCACGGCCTTTGTACAAGCGAACCACGACCTCGCCATCGAGCCGTTCGGCCATCTTTTCGGCGCACGCCCACAGCGCTTCACGCAGCGGCGTGAACCAGCGGCCGTCGTACACAAGCTCAGCGAACGTCAGGCCCAAATGCTCGCGATAATGGCGGGTTTCGCGGTCGAGTACGAGCTCTTCGATGGCGCGAAGGCCTTCGACGATGACGGTGCCGCCTGGGGTTTCGTAGAGGCCACGCGACTTCATGCCCACGCGGCGATTTTCAACGAGATCAACGCGGCCCACGCCATGCTTCCCGGCGATGTCGTTGAGATCGAGGATGATCTGCCACGCTTCGAGCTTTTTGCCATTGAGCGCGATGGGGCGGCCCTTTGCGAAAGTAAGCGAAACATCCAGCGGCTGATCTGGAGCTTTCTCGGCAGGAACGGTGAGCATGTATGCGTCTTCGGGGGGCGCGTTCCAAGGGCTTTCGATCAAGCCGCCCTCATGAGAAATGTGCCAAAGGTTGCGATCACGCGAGTAGATCTTGGTCGCGCTCGAGGTCGTGGGAATGTTGCGTACTTTCAAGTAGTCGAGCATCGCAAGGCGGCCCGAGAGGTTCCATTTATCGTGACGCCAAGGCACGATGGTCTGGAGATCGGGGGCCAACGCGGCGTATGCAGACTCAAAGCGAACTTGGTCGTTGCCCTTACCGGTGCAGCCATGGGAGAGGGCGGTGCACTTGGTCTTGCGTGCGGCGTTAACCTGTGCGCGTGCGAGGACGGGGCGAGCGATAGCGGTGCCTAGGAGATAACGACCTTCGTAGACGCCGCCTGTGATGACGGTGGGCATGACGAACTCATCGACAAATTCTTTTTTGAGATCAACGACGATGCAGTCAACCGCGCCCGAGTCTTTGGCTTTCTGTTCCACGCCAGCAAGTTCCTCGGCTCCCTGGCCCACGTCGCCCACGACGCAGACTACTTCAGCGCCGGGGATATTTTCTTTGAGCCAGGGAACGATGCACGAAGTGTCAAGGCCGCCTGAGTATGCAAGAGCGATGCGCGTGGTCATGGTTGTTCCAAATGGCTAAATGATCAAAGTGGTAAATGACCAAATGAAAGAGATGGTTGGAGTGGACGAGAATGCTGAATATGCTTTCCTGCATACCGAATCCCGAATGCGGATTACCTACTTCCTCTTCTCAAAGAGTTCGAGCATAAGGCCATTTTGTGCCCACATACGGTTTTCGGCTTGATCAAATACAACCGAAGTCGGCGCGTCAATAACTTCGTCTGTCACTTCGACGCCACGGTTCGCGGGCAAGCAGTGCATGAAGATGGCGTTGGGGGCCGCCTTAGCCATCATTTCGGGATCGACGCGATAGGGCGTGAACGCTCGCATGCGTTTCCCGCTCGCGTCGGCCTGGCCCATGCTCAGCCAAACATCGGTGTACACGGCGTGCGCGCCCGCAATTGCCGCAACAGAGTTTGTCACCTCAACCGATCCGCCTGAAGCCTTCGCAAAATCCTCGCACTCTTTCACGACTTCGGCATTTGGCTCGTACCCCTTGGGCGTGATCGCTACGACGTTCGCGCCAAGCGCAGTAGCCGCGTGCATCAAGCTATGGCAGACGTTGTTGCCGTCGCCCATGTACGCGATTTTGACTTCGCGCAAGCGATCAAGGTTGCCCGCGCACATATGCTCGGCGACCGTGAGCAGATCCGCGAGTGCCTGGCACGGATGGTGTATGTCCGAGAGGGCGTTGATTACCGGCACGCGTGAAGCCGCTGCCAACTCTTCGATGACGCGCTGGCTGTACACGCGAGCGATGATGAGGTCGACCCAGCGTTCCAGATTTTTGCCATAGTCGTACACGCTTTCACGCTCGCCCAACCTTTGGGTGGCATGGTCCATGTAGACCGATGTGCCGCCCATGCGCGCGATGCCGACTTGGAAACTTACCCGCGTGCGCAGCGAAGGCTTTTCAAAGAGCATGATCGCGGAACGACCTTCGAGCGCGTGTGTGTACGCTTTGGGATCGGCTTTGATGTGTGCTGCGGACGAAAGGATTTGACGGATCTCGGCCTGGTTGAAGTGGGCAAGATTTACGACATCGGCGCCGATAAGTCCGGTGCCCTGCGCACCAGGAACACGCAGTGTGAATACCGCGCGCGGCGAGTCGTGCTTGGTTGAAGCCGCGTCGTTGCGGTGTGCCGTGGAGCGATGAGTTGCGTCAGAAGGTGAAGCCATGGATCTGCCTGTGGTATGGTTGCGAACAAGAGCAGCGATGTTGTTATGGAGCGAGAAAGGCTGAGTTGCGGAGCGAATATACGCCGCTTGTACGAAAACGTTTCAAGGGATATATGCGGGCCGCGTAGGTTTCCTTGTTGTGTTTCATTGCGGAACGATGCGGGTGCCTCGGGGGGTACCTTGCGCGAGGGCGCTTAATGAAACAGGATCGACGCCGCTGGCGATCACGACAGGAATACCCAATGCTTTCGCGGTTTCGTAAGCGGCGTTCACCTTGACGAGCATGCCGCCCGAAACTACGTTAGCGGCGACAAGCGCGTCGATTCCGGCACGATCAAGTTCAGGAACGAGAACCTTGTGTGCGTCGAGCACGCCAGCAACATCGGTCAAAAGCACGAGAGCGGCGACTTTGCACCCATCATTAACAAGCGACCGCACCACGCCCAATGCCGCGTCGTCCGCGTTGATGTTGAGCGTGCGCGAACGCGAGCCTGATGAACCCATCGAAGCAATTGGCAGGATTTCAATGCCGATAGAACACACCACGGGAACAAAGCCTGCTTCGCAAAGCAAACGAAGCACGTTGGGGGAATGCACGAGAAGATCGCGTGGCGCGGCCTTGGATGTGTTGGATGGGTTGGATGGGTTGGATGAAACATCGAAATCAAGCTCGCCAACCAGCCCAAGATCAACTTCTGGACGCGTCAACTTGCGCGTCGGGACGGCGTTGCCATCGCCTAGGCACATGCCCATGGCGCGACAGTCGCGCGCGAGCAGATCACCCACTATGCGCGCGTTTTCCGTACCCGAGAGCACGCCAACGATTTGTTCGACTTGATCCGCAGGCGTGATGCGAAGCCCGTTGTGCCGCTGCGTAGGCATGTTGAGCCGAGCAAGTTGGCGATCAACGGCACGCCCGCCGCCATGCACGAGTACAACCGGTCCAACGCGCGAAAGGGCAGCGATCGCGTCGAGCACGAGCGGCCCGGTCGCGAGGTCCTCAAGGCTTGCGCCGCCGACTTTGATGACGGTGATTGGGTTCATTTGGTGAGGTGTGAAGTGGGCGTTTCCGCCGCGCCTAAGCCCGCGGCTTCATCGAGCCCGAGCATGATGTTCATGCACTGCAAGGCTTGGCCCGCCGCACCTTTGGTTAAGTTGTCGATCGCGCTCACGAGGATGATGTGAGCTGGGTTCGTGCTCGTCGGGTTCGAGTCGTTCGTGTTTGCACCAGGTTCGACAGCAAAGCCAATGTCGCAGAAATTCGTACGTACAACATCGAGCACGCTTGGCCAATCACCCGCGTCGCAGAGTCGCACGAAGCGTTCGTGCGCGTACGCGCGAGCCAGCGTTTCACGCACACGCGTTTGGTTCCACCCTGGCGCGAGGTCGGCGTGGATCGTCGAGACAATGCCTCGGTTCCAGCAGCCAAGGTGTGGCGTGAATATTACCGGGCAGCCAGCGTAGGTTTCGATTTCCGGGCGATGGCGGTGCGAGAAGACGGCATATGGCTGGAAACTGACTTCACAAAAGAGAGACTTTTGCGTCGACGAACGCCCCGCGCCACTCACGCCGCTGGCTGCATCAATGATGACGCGCTGGGGCGCGCCTGTGCTTGAGAGTGCGAGCGCACCAGCCTGAATCAAAGGCCTGAGCGCGAGGATCGCCGACGTTGGATAGCAACCGGGAACGCCAATAAGGCTGGCAGTGCGGATCTGATCACGGAAGAGTTCAGGCAAGCCATAGACAGCGCTCGCGAGCGAAGCTGGATGCGCGTGTGGCCCGCCATAAAAAGCTGGGTAAACGCCCGCCTCTTTGAAGCGAAATGCCGCGGAAAGATCGAGCACGTTCAACCCGCGTTCAACCAGTGCGGGAGCCAGCTCCATGCTCGCTTCGTGTGGCGTAGCGAGAAACACAGCGTCGGGCATCGTCGCGGCAACGGCATCAATACTTGTTGCGCGCAGTGGCAGGTCCATTACGCCACGAAATCGCCCAAAGACTTTGGAGTATCGCGTTGCGCCTGCTTCGCCTTCGCGCTTGGCGGAGGCAAACAGCCCGACGATTTCAACCCCCGGATGGCCAACGAGCAACTCAACAAGCTCGGCGCCGCTATACCCGCCCGCCCCAATCACGGCGATCTTTTTCATGTCGTGCCCCAACCCTCACACCTTCGATGTGCGTCATGCGTGCGTACAAAAAATACTTCAACACTCGGCACACCTAAACCGCGGCTCACATCGGCTTTTTGGCGATGGTCACGTCGTAGATGTGCAACAGCTTTTCTTTGTCGAAGACCATCTCTTGACGCGAGCTGCCGACGATGTCGTACTCGGTGGTTAGCTCGATGGCGTCAACCGGGCATGCCTCTTCGCACATGCCACAGAAGATGCAGCGCAGCTCGTCGATCTCAAACTTCGCCGGGTACTTTTCGCGATCGTCCCATGGGCTCTCGGCGGCTTCGATATGGATGCAGCGAGCCGGGCAGATCGTGGGGCACATCATGCACGCGACGCACTTCACGCGGCCTTGCTCGTCGCGATTGAGCCGGTGCACGCCACGAAAGTTGGACTTTTCCATGCCACCTTCGAGCACGGGCATGTCCTCGCGGCGTTGCTCGGGGTACTGCATGGTTCGGCTGGTCTTGCCGTGGCCAAAGGATGTGAAAAAGTGACGCATCGTTGTGCCAAAGCCTTTGACGACTTCGGGTATATAGAGAGCCTCCAAGCGTGTCTGGGGACGAAACACGAGCGTGCGAATATCTTCTGGACGAATAGCCATAGGGAAACAGTGTACGCGTGTGCTTTGTCGCCGTGGGACGCGAGGAATAGTGCGTGAAGGAAAGTAGCTGGGAGTTTCTTTGTACAAAATCCCCCGAGCATCATCCCCCATTACTGCCTTGGCTCGGAAACAAGCCACGGCTCGGAATTCAACCACTTTCAGCTCGCAACGGTTTCTTGACCAGCCCACGTGAAAGAGGCGATAGACTGGTACTACTAACTGTTGCCAAGGGCTTGTCGCGCGGACTTGGCAAGCTCGGCACGCCCTACACGTCAAAATCAGCCCGATACCCTACTTGCACATGTTTCGCGTTTATTCACGCAGTTCATCCGCTGACTTTAGACTTGAACTGCATCACTTCTGCCTCGCACCGTTTCGGAGCCCACTTCATGGCCAAAGGACGAAACAACAAGGTGCTCTTTGACCTGATTCCCCAGCGAACAGCTCAACCCGCTTCGGGTAAGCCGGTCCCTAAACCAGTTGTCCGGGTTGATTTGCAACCCTCCGAGGCAGCTGAACCAGTTCAAAAACCGCCACACGACAAAGCGACGCAGACGCCAACTTCGCAAAGCCAGCCGAGCAAGTCGTACAAGCCGACGATGTCGCCACGCGTTGCCCCCACTCCCTCAAATTTCGCAACAGCCTCGCACACCAAAACTACACAGAGCCAAACTTCACAGAGTCAAGCCCAGCACATTCAAGCCCAGCAAATTCAGGCTCCGCAAAGTGAGGCACAGGCACACGCACACGCAGCAAACCAGTCTGCTTCTCGCTCGCCTAGCCAGCCGATTGATTTTCGTTCGACGCAAGAAGAGGACTTGTCGCGTCGTAAATCGCCACAATCATTTGCAAGTACTACGGTTGCGCTGTCACGAGAAGTCGAGCCAACGCCTGTGGCTTCAAGCCAGCCTAGGCAGAAGGCATCGCCTTGGCCCGCGTTTTTAGGAACGAATAATCTTGCGATTCCGGTCAATGTTCTTTATCTTGGCGTGGCGTTGCTATTGGTCTGCGCCATTGCGGTGTATGCACTAGGGGTTTCCATTGGTGAACAGCGAGCGTCGGCTCGATTGGCCGCCGGCACACCAAACATAGATCCAAAGATCACCGAACCAGGCGATCCTGGTAATCTGGTTGCAAATTCTCTGTCAGGCACAATTTCGGACGCAACCGGGCAGCAACCAAGGACTAATCCAGGAACTACGCCGGGCCTCGATGGTGGACCTGCTCAACAAAGTCGGCCTCCAACGCCTAGGCCCGTTGTCACAAATCAAACTTCAACAACTACTTATGTCGTTCCTGTGGGCGGAATTCTGACCTCACGTGGCGTAATAATGTCGGACCCTAGAGTCCCAGAACTGAATTATCTCGCGCTTGCGAGCCTCGCCGAAGACGACGCGAAGGCGGCGATTGCCTTTCTTTCTGTGAATG
>JBBRGG010000170.1:0-7898 GCA_038240875.1 Phycisphaerales bacterium
ATCCTGACGGTACGGGCTGATTGGCATGGCTTAATGGAACAAGCCAAACCATCACACTTCAAAACGTATAAAGCCAGTAGACAAATAAACAAATTCCTCTCTCAAAGAGAGTATGCACAAGACGACCCGGATTTCAAAACACGATACTATAAATCTAATCTAAGAAGTTTTGCGGTGACCACAGGACCACCCGAGTCGCGCTCTTCTTAGTTCATCAATTCCGCCGTGCTAGGCAAGCTGGCGATGTGCGTGTCGTGCACTGCGCGGTAGTGCTTCTTGTAAATCTCGTCGCACTGTTCCGGCGTTGGAAACTTGTTGCTAAAGCCAGGCACATCCATATCCAGCGTCCCTTCGGCGGCCTTGATCAAGTGAACCATCAGCGTGCGAGGGTCTTCGGTGCCTACCGCGACACGTACCGTCGTCGGCGAGATGCCCGCGTCTTTCAGTGCCTGCTCGGACATTTCGCTGTGGCTGGTGATCGCGGGGCAGAGGACGACCGTATTGGGCTGACCAAGTGAAACCTGATGCCCAAAGACCGGGTCGAGAGCGTCGAAGAAACGTTGAAAGGCGTTGCGCGATATCGCCGGGCGTGCGGTAGCGGCTTTGCCGGTGATGCCACCTTTGCCCTCGAAATCGAAGGTAAAGAGGGGCGCGGGGAAGCCATTCTGCATAACGCGGGCGCGAATTTCGGCGTTCTCGTTGCCGGGTGCGGCGTTGCTCTTGACGTTGATGTCGGGGTGGGCCTGAAGAAATTCGGCGAAAGCGAGCGTGTTGATGACTTTCTGGAGCATGCGCACTTCGAGGGTGTGCATGCCGTTGATAACTTCGTAGGCTTTTTCGCTGTCGAGAAACGCGCCCTTGATGTAGTAGACGTTCCAGAAGAGAGTTTCGTCGTACGAGTAAGTGCGTTTGGTGCCGTCGGGAGCGGTGCCTGGCATGCTGTCGTGCTTGCCCATGAACATGCGTTCGTTGCGGCCGATGACGACGCCAGCGGTGGTCGAGCCGTGGCCTGAAAGGTCTTTGGTGTAGGAGTGGATGATGAAGTCGGGGCGTTCGAGGAGGTCAGCTTTTTGAAGTGGGCGATGAAGAAAGGGCGTGCCCACGGTCGAATCACAGATGACGTTTAGGCCGCGTTTGTGCGCGGATTTGCAGATGCCCGGCACATCGAGGACGTAGCCATGCGGGTTGCAGGGGCTCTCGATGTACACATAGACGTGGCGGCCCGCCTTGATGCGGTCGGCGTTTTCGGCTTCGACCTTAGCGAGGGCTTTCTCGAATGCTTCGACGGAGTAGCCATCGAAGAAATTAACGGAAACATCGAGGTTGGACTTTTTGCCGTACCAGTCATGCATGAGCTGGTAGGTGCCGCCGTAAACGTTGCGAGAAGTGAGGATGATGTCTTGATAGCCGATCAAGTGCGACAGGATGCCGTCGACGGCTGCCATACCGGAGTTAAAGTTCCACGCGAAGTATTCGTGGGAGTATGGCCCGGCTTCGATGTCAACGATGTGGTTGGCGAGGCTGACGTTGGTCGGGTTCAAGAGGCGGGAGTAGACCTCGAGAAGCATTTCCTTGCCTTCGAAGGCGTCGGCGACCCACTCGGCACATGCGTAGATATAAGTCGCAGTACGGGTGATGACGGGCTTGGCGCTGAAGATCGCCGTCACGTTGTCGAAGATTGGGTAGGGGCCTTTAGGGAGGCGCTGACTGGTGCTGGTGACGATGCTTTGGTAGGTGCCGCGGAAGCCATGTTGAAGCGTTTCGAGCATCTTGGCGAGCTGGTAACACAAGAACTTCTGGGCGGCGAACCGCTCCACGCGCTCGCGACGTGAAAGCCCGGCAAGCTCCGCCACGCCTTGCTCCCACAGACGACGCATGTCGGCGTGCCCATGATATAGATGCTTGGCGAGATCACCTAAGGTCTTGCCATAATCGCTCGCGGGGTCGAGGCCGAAGTGCTTGAGCTGCTCATCGACAAGCCCATCGACATCGTGTGCGCCGGTGGACTTGCGGCGGGGCGAGATCTGCCTGGCAAGCTCGAACTCCGAAGCCGAGTCATGCGAATGTGGAATGGGCGTGTGCTTGGGTTGAATGCTCATAGCGAAGGATAGGAGCCGGTGCGATCGCTCTCGAAGGCGTGGCGAACGAAATCATTGGTGTGAAATTGCTGCATCCAAATGGGCGGCGGTGTGTTTGGAGAGGAGATGGCGGCGTGGTTTACCGAGTATTCTACTATTTATTCTCGGACAGGTTTGCTATCTCGCGCGCGATCTGGACGCGGACAATACTGCGAGTTTCTTCGGAAACATTGCCTATCTGCCGATCAGCGGGCCAAGCCCAGGGCAAGCTCTTTGGTTCTGGGTCGTCGGCGTGCCTAGGCACCACGTGCCAGTGCGTGTGCGTGACGATGTTGCCCAAGTTTGCGTAGTTGATCCGGGGCGGGACACGGCCCGCGCCTGAATCCAGGAATACCGCCCGAATTGCACGGCCAACCAGCGCCGCCTCAGCGAAAAATTCTACTTCGCTCGCGTGAGGCAAGTCCGCCGCGTGCTCGGCGTGCTCCTTCAAAACTAGCACGCACCAGCCTAGACAGCTTTGCCCCGCGTTCAAGATCACGATACTGTGCGCGAGCGTGGCGATGTGACCTAGATGCGCGCCTTGCGTGCTTTGATGTACGACTTCGCAGAGCGGGCAACTATCTCGTGGTTGCTGGTGAGTTTCTGATTTCATGCATGAGTGTATTTGCAACCTGTGTTCTAATTCGTCTAAAACGCCGGGCTGTTTGATACTTCTTCGATGGCTTCAGGCATGGTTTCTGGCGCGGCTTCCTCAACCATTGGTGCGGCGTCCTGCAACGGTGCTATTGGATATCGCTCGGGCAAGTCGCGTGGCAGGATCACGCTACTGGACGAGTCTGCGGAATAGTTCCAGGCTTTATAAACGTCGTCATCATTCATCGCTATGCCATCAGCGCCCGCAGACCGAAGCGTGAACCCTGTCGCGTCGGGCTCATAGGCATAATCACGATTCCACGGATCGATAAGCATTGCAGGGTCGATGTTGGGGAGCATGCTGAGTGCCGATGGCTCCCTACCTGTGGATTCGCGATAGGTCGCAACGCGCTGGGCAAGGCCCGCGAGAGCCAACTGTGCATGCGAAGATTGCTCGAGATCGGCTTGGTTCTTAAAGCCAGCGTTGACCAGTGCCGCAGTGCCGATGCCTGTGATTGCGATCACGGAAATCATCAGGCTCCCGATCAGCCCGAGCACCACGCCAGCGAACGCGAAACCACGAGGTTTCTTGAATAAAGCGAGCGTAGAAAGCAGCAATCCAACCGGCGAAAGCAAGCCACACGTGGCGATCACGCCGACAAGGCTGACGATAAAGCCAGCAACGCCGAGAGAGTTTGTCTGCCTAACTGGTTGTACAAAGTTGTTCATGATGGCTTCTCTTTCCGTGCACGCGTGCAAGAGGCTTACAACCCGAGCCTTGGCTCGCGCACGCCAATGTACACCGCAGCATCCATCTGTTATTCGCAGATGTGCCCGGACAATTTCACAGTTTGATGCGATTTTCTATCGACTACCAGCCAACCGGCGGCCTAATCCCGGCTAAGCGCCTTACCAAAATTGTTTGCATGTGCCCTCTATCAGCCGGCTTCACTCCAGCGGGTTCAACCCAGCAGGCGTAGCAGGTGGCTCATTGGGTGGCTGCGGCAGAAACGGCAAGTACTCGTACCAAAACTTGCCACGCTCAAACACTGGATACGTAAACGTTGACTGCGCCGCAAACAAATTGTTATTGCCCGTGTACCAGGTCGTCCATGCCCGGCGAGACGTACCAAAGTCTTGCCCGGTCAACATCCTCAGCGACGCAACCGTGTTGCGGTTGACCGCGAGCGTCGGGTCGTCAAGATTCGCGATAAGTTGCTCGATCACGCGTGGCTCTGGGTAATGCGCCAACGCCAACGCCGCCTCGGCACGCACCGCCGAATTCACTTCCGTAGTCTCAGTCATCGCCTTGATAAGCGTGGGGATCGCGACCGGGTTGTGCACGCGTTGCAAGCCACGAGCCGCCTCGATTCGCACTAATTCTTCGCTATCGGTGAGCCTATCCACGATCAAAGGCACATTCTCCGGCCCGCCATGGTTCGCCAAGCCGCGCACCGCTGCGAGCCTCACGCCAGCGTCTTCATCCGTGACGTTCTTCTTGAAGAGCTGGACGTAAATCGGTTCGCTGGCAAAGGGCGCGTTCGCGAGCAACAGAGTGCCTTTGTAACGAAGCTCGGGATCAAACTCATCCACCGACCACCGCGCCGCTTCTTCGGGCGAAGTCGGCCGCCAGATCGAAAGAATGCTTGTCGCGCCAGGCTTGGTGCTGAGCTTGGGCGTGTTGCAGCCAGTTACGCTCAGTATTGCAACTATCGCTGAAAGGGCCACACATGTTTGTAGCACTCGCCGTGCAGCAACGCCGTAAAGAGAGCGTCCATGCACGATCACCTTTCCTCTCTTTGTTGAAAGAAGAGTGGAAACTGGATCGATCGCTTCACGCCCTGTAACGTCGGCTCGCCGCATAGCGAATGATAACCCGATGAGCACCACCACCACAACGTCTGCCGCAAATGCGTCAGCAATGACCCACAGCCGCACGGATAGCTCACATTTACATGGCCGTCGGCACCCTTCCAAGTCAATACGCGGCAGCATGCTTGCGACCCTGCTCGCCGCCCTCATCACGCCTTTGGCGGGCTGTGGTAGTTTGTCTAACAACAACTCGAGCGAAAGCCGAGGTGGGGGTTATGCCAACGATTCCGCGCGAAATTCCGACCGCGACTCAACCCATGACTACGACCGCAATCACTCCGAAGGCGTTCGCAGAAGTACCGGCGGCGACGATGGCAAAGGTGGCCGCGACACTTCCAATTCCGACTCTTCTCAACGCTTCAATGGCGAGGGAATCCGCCCCGCCTCGGGCTCTTCCTCCTCCCAAGGCCAAGGCCGAAGCGGATCCTCATCAAGCAAAGGCGACCAGTCTGGTTCGTCAGGAAGCGACTCGAACTCGGGCCAAGGCCGAGGGAATGGCAGCAGGGGTGAGAGCGAAGGCACCAGCACCGGCAGCGGACGTGGCGGCAGGGGTTCCGGCGAGGGTGTCCGCCCTTCTGGTTCTTCCTCCAACACTCTCTCCTCAAATACCGCCGAATCATCCGCTATCGCCGCGATTGCAATGAAAGCCTCCAACAGCTCTTATGCAGACACTGCTCTTACCGCTGCCACGCGCCGAACCGGCGCCAATCTCAGCACATCACCCATTTTAGCCGACGCTATCTACACCAAAGGCCCTTGGTCCAAAGCCTTCGCCGTCCGCAACGTCTCGGCGAAATCCACCTCCAATCCCAAAGCCTACGAACGCCGCACCGCTTCCGAGCCCGACGTCAATGGCACGTGGACCCTTTCCATCGAACGCAAAGACCGTCGCCGGGATAGTTGGACCCTCGAACGCACGCTCACCCTTTCCCTCGCCATCACGCCCGCGATGCAGCAAGGAGCCGTGGGCCTGACTCAGATCGACGACGCCATCCGCGAAACCCGCACCATCTTTAGCCCCGCTCTGGTCCTAGTTCCCGCATCGCTCGTGGGTACGCATGAATCCAAGTCGGCAACCTCGCAAACCTTGCTACTAACGAATGGCAAAGCTGCATCTGCTGACAGCGCTGCAGAAACCGGTACCGCTATCGCTACCGCCCAAGAACTCGCAAATAACGACACTATTCGCCAAAATGCAGATCAAGGCTCACGCGATATCGCACGTCAAGTCCGCATCACCATGAGCCTCGAGCAAGGCTCAGCTTCCGTCGTTCGCACCAGTAACCTGTTTCTCGGCGAGCATGGCTCCATCAAAGAACACTGCGAACGCACCGTCCGCTATGGCTTCCTTCGCGTCGATCACGAAAACGAAGCCCTCGTACTCGTAGACGCCAATACGCTCGAATAACGCTTGTGCTTAGCGCGCCTTTGCCTTGGGTCTTTGCCTTTTGCCTTTGCCTTGAGCCTTTGCCTTTTGCCTTTGCCTTGGGCCTTTGCCTTGGGTGGTCCATCGGTCCCCGCCGGTTATCTCTTGTCTTTCCGAACGCTGAATGTCGAGTGCCGAGTGTTTAATCCTGAATGCCTAAAAAAACAACACACAGAGTCGCCTCTGCATGGTGCTTGAACGTAATCACTTTGCCTTATTTCGTTCTTAGCTTTTCGCTTTTCTCTAATCCTTCGCCTTACCGCTTCGCCATCAAGTCGCGGATTTCTATAAGCAGTTGCTGATCGACCGTAGGACCAGCCGGCACTGGCGCGGGCTTCTGGGCCTCGAAGCGCTTACGAGCCGTGTTGAATAACTTGATGACAGCAAAGACGCATGCAGCCAAAATTAGGAAGTTGATCACTTCCGTGACGAACGAGCCATATGCGAAGACCGGGCCAGTAACGCGTGCCTTGTCGATGGCGAGTGTTCCTCCATTCTTCGCGATCTCCGCATTGACCGCGCTGGTCAGTGGCACGTACATGTTGCTGAAGTCGGCTTTGCCGAACATGCCGACGAAGGGCAAAATCACGTCCGCTATCATCGAGGCGATGATCTTGCCGAACGCGGCACCGATGATCACGCCAACTGCAAGGTCCAGCACGTTGCCACGCAATGCAAACTCGCGAAACTCTTTGACAATGCTCATAAACGCTCTCCTGAGTTGAACTTTTCGCGCACACCTAGGCCAACTCGGCCAAGTGATGCAGCTCAACGAACGCGGAGTATACCTTTGGTTCGGATCAATTATTCGCGAAATCGAATCCGGCAAACACTGCAAAATTTAAGTAGCGTGCCGACTCGATCATGCCTTCATCGCATCGAGATTTATAGTGCCTTCTAGACCTAATTCGCGCTGTAGTGGTCTTGCAACAACTCTTGCCAATCTTCGAGCGATGCTACGCGAATCGCCCGCAGCCGTACTTCTTCGCGCTGCGGGTGATGGGCCGCGAAGCGGATGCCGAACTTGCGGATCAGCCGCGACGCCATCTGCTCGGCTTTCCTCGACCGTTGACACACCGCGAGCAACAACCGGAAGTGTTCATCTAGCACAACTCGCTGCTGCACCACCGTCGGTGGTAGCGCCTCGCGCCCCGCGATCATCTCTCGCGCTTGCCGAAATATCCACGGATTGCCGATGCACCCGCGCGCCACCGACACGCCACTCACGCCCGTGTACGCGAGCATGCGAAAGATATCGTGCACGTTCCAAATATCACCCGAGCCAAAGATGATTTTGTCTGGATTACGCTGGCGAAGCTCCTTCAAAAACGTCCACCACGATGGCCCGACATACTTCTGTTCAACCGTCCGCGCGTGCACCGTCGCCCATGAATACCCCATGCGATACGCCGCATCAAAGATCTTCTCAAAGTTCGCTGCCATTTCTGGCGTGTCGTCAAAACTTCGCCGCAATTTGACCGTGCAAGGCACATGCCCAGGCACAGCTTCGCGCACCGCTTCCAGGATCGCAATTGCGCCTTGAGGTTCCGCGAGCCAATGCCCGCCTCGCGCCTTGGTCGATATTTTTTTCACCGGGCAAGCCAGATTTACATCGATCACTTGGAACGCTTGCGTCGGGTCGATTTCGCTGTTGACTGACGCGCACGTTGGCAAGTCTGCTGGTTCAGCAACGTGTGCCGGAAGTCTGTTCGTTGTCGTGCCTTCTTCAATCTTCGCCGAGAACTCAACCAATTTGCGATCAATTGGCGGGCCATTTGCATCGAGCGCAAACGACAAATCTCGGCCTGCGTACGCCAACATGCGGTAATGCTTGTCGCCAAACTTGCCTTGCTCTGCGGCTTTCAAGCACGCCGCCGCCATCTCGCGCG
>JBBRGG010000171.1:0-7853 GCA_038240875.1 Phycisphaerales bacterium
AATCAGCGAACGCTTAGGCGATTGGCGAGCAACCGCCGCAGGCAAGACAGCCTGCTGTACGATCTCAAGATCAACGGTAAGATTAAACTCTTTCTTCGTCGCAATCAGTGCTTGCAAGTCTTCGCGTGGCACAACCTTGTACAGCGCGGGCCCAAAGCAAGGCCTGAGAAACTTGTACGTCAACTCCTTGCACACAATCGTGTACGCGCCCTCGGTCTGCCGGAAGATGTACATCCCGCCTGCGATCTCGCTATTGGCAAGTAGCGACGCGCCCGCCATCGCGTTGTACCAATTGCGATTGAAAGGCCGAAATGGCAACTCGGCCATAAACGTGTCTTCGCCGACACGCTTGACCATTCGAATACCACTCTTGTACGCATAAGGCAGCCAAATCAGCGAACACACTCGATGCCAGAAGTGGCTTCGCGCACTCAGCCTCTGAACAGCCGCTTCAACCCGATCCATCAACGACAGTCGAATGTTGGCATTCGCATTTGGATTGGTGCGTTCAATCTTGGTCTCGGCTACCGCTAACTCTGGATTTGCATCTGGATTTGCATCTGGATTTGTATGAGCCAAAGCCACAGCCAAAGCTCGCTGCACTTCTTCGCCAATTGGCTGCCCCACTTCACTTCCCGCGCGCGAACTTTCACCCGCCTCCGCAACCGCGTCGGCGTCTAAATTCTCGTGCTTGGGCGTATCTGTCGAGTGTGCCATTCGTGAGTTCTTGTGCCGATACCGCCTTAATTAGTAAATAGTAAAATGAATCAACCACAGTCGGTCGACCTGTTTCGGATGCGATACCCGCTTTGCTCGCGATAATAGGTACTCGCGTCAGGGGGCGTCGTCGAGAAGGTCAAACCACCCCTTGCTGTTCGCCTTCACGCGTTTGCACGGGTTTCCGGGCTCGTGATCCAACACAATAAGCCAATCTCGCGACGCCGCATCATTCAGCAACCACCGCTTGCTCACCATGCTGGTATATGGTTCAACGTCGTACGCCAACGAATACGCTGCTCCAAGGTGGGAAGCCGTCGGCAACACATCAGGCGTAAAGACCACCCTCCGCCCTTTGTCATCGTCAAACACAACCGCTTGTTGGCCCCAGGTATGCCCAGGGCACAGCATGACGTGTACGCCAGGCACGCCAGGCAACTCGGTCTGCCGCTGCTCCGCAGTGATCGTGGGAAGTTCATCGCGATCAGGCGTGTACCCGGTTGGAAATGGCCTAGGCGAATCAACCAGGATCAGCCTTTCGCGAAGCGCTTCTAATTCGCACACAGGCAGCAGCTCGCGAAGCGGTAGTAAATGGTCTTTGAAATACGTACGCGTCATCACCGACCGGTTCGCGATTGCGTCGTCCCATTCGCGCCGCTGCGTATACACCTTCGCATTCGGAAACGCCAGGCACACGCCATGATCCGGCCTTGCCCCAGCCATACCCGACGCCGACCCATGCCAATCCGGCTTCTCCCCAGGCAAAGCCAACCGCGTCAGCCCGCCGCTGTGATCAAAGTGTAAATGCGTCGTCACCACTGCGCCAATATCGCTGGGTGAACACCCAGCCTCATGCAGCGCGGTCAAAATTGTCCGCTTCTCCATCGCAAACAGATCCATGCTCGCGGCGTCTAACTTGTCCCCCGTGCCCACCTCGATGAGAACGTGCTTGGGTCCAGATGCACCCGCTTGAGCCCTATCAACTTGCCCATCTCCCACGCGCTCCAGCAGCAAACAATTATGCTGAACCGTGATTCTGCCCTTCTCATCTACGTTGATCGAGCGCGACCACACCGACTTTGGAATCAGCCCGAACATCGATCCGCCATCGAGGCGAAACTCTCCCGCGCGCAATAACCGCCACGCGTACCGAACTCTCGTTGCTACGTTCGACATGTGGCGCTCCGTGCCTTCGTCTTTTGTACCCGCGAGCCGGTCCTATCAACGCGAGCCACCCCAATCATCCGCGCGCCGGGGCCATTAACTGTTCGGGCTCTTGCAACAACTTCACGATCTCAGCAAGCGCCAACGCCGCCATCGCGCCGTCAACCACCCGGTGATCGCACGCCAAGCTCAAAGGCAGCAACAAGCCAACTCGCATCGCGCCCTTGTTCACCACCACACCCTCGCGCGCCCGGCCAACCGCCAAAATCGCCACTTCCGGATAGTTAATAATCGGCGTCGCAAACCGACCCGCATGCGACCCCACATTGCTCAGCGTGAACGTACTCCCCGTGAGCTGCTCTCGCGGGATCGACCGCGACCGCGCCATCTCTGCAACCATCGCAACCGCGCGACTAATTTCCAAAACGCCAAGACGATCACAATCACGAATCACAGGCACCATCAGCCCCGCGTCGGTATCCGTCGCGATTCCAAGATGCACGCTGCGATGCTGCAGCACCGAAGTCTCATACGACGCGTCGCCGGGCCGTTCGTCTACTGTCGCGTTCATCGCGCGGTACTCAGCTCGCGACAACACTCGCGCGATCGCGCTGGCAACAAAGGGCAGGAAGCTGACCTTTTCGCCGCTGGCCGCCGCTAGTTTCTTACGAAGCGAATCCAGCCCCGTCGCGTCGGCTTCGTCCATGACGGTAAAGTGAACCGCGCGATCAACACTCTCGCGAAGGCGATTAGCAATCGTGCGACGCACGCCACGGAACGCTACCCGCATTGTTTCATCCGCTCCGCTCATGCCGCTCATGCCGCGTGTCGTTGGCGCCGTCGGTGCCTTGGTCTCGATACGAGGAGTTTCAACCCGTACCGGCGCATCTTCGCGTGCAAACCGTGCAGCAGGTGCCGGCAACGTTTGCCCAGTCGCTGGCCCAGTCGTCGCCGCCTGCGCCGCAGGCTTACTTGAGCTCATTCCATTCGAGCCAGCTCCCGCAGCCTTGATGTCTTTTTCCATCACCCGGCCGCCGATGCCCGTGCCGACGACTAAATCGATATCAATCCCAATATCACGCGCCAAACGCCGTACCGCTGGCGTTGCCAAAGCCTTCCCCGGAGCCGCAGTCATACCCGCGACATCCGCCGACATCTGCCCGACAACCGTCCCCGCATCTTCACGCTCAGCCGCCGCTGCTGGCTTTGCCGCAGCCTGATTCGCTGCCTGCTTGTTCGCTGCTTGGTTGTTTCCAGCCGCACCGCTTGCTTCCGCAGCCTTCGCCGCAGGCTTGGCCTTGTCGCCAGCCCCAGCCGCGTACGACACCAGAACGTTGCCAACCTTCAAGATCTCTCCCTCGGCGCCATGCAAGCCCGTGATCACGCCCGCCCTAGGGCTGGGCACCTCGACCACGGCTTTATCCGTCTCCATGTCCGCAAGAATGTCGTGCTCCTTGATCGCCTGCCCAACGCTGACGCGCCATTTGATCAACTCGGCTTCGTGCACGCCTTCGCCGAGGTCGGGAAGGATGAACACATTCGGATCTGTAGACTTAGCGTGGCCCATTGTATTTCTCCGGCGACCCCTCGTGCATGCCGACGAGGTTCCTCATGAATGGTAAAAATCGAGCGGTAAAAACGAAAGGCAAAACGAAAGGCAAAACGAAAGGCAAAAACATCGACGATCTACAAAAAATTTCAGGGCGAAAGGTTAAGACGCCCCCATCAATGCCGATGAGCCAGGTTTGGACTCCAAGCATACCCGCGTGACGCCTCGCATGTCGAGATTCGCTGCCTCCTTGCCACAAAACAAAGGGCCCCGAGCCTGCGCCCGGGGCCTGTGCATATTTCTAACTTAATCAACCGCCCGATTACTTCTTCGTGGCCTTGCCACCAGCCTGGCCTTCGAGTACTTCTGCCATCAGGCTCTTGGGCATTTCGCGGTATTCAAGGAATTCCATCGTCGCGCTCGCACGACCCTGCGACATGCTGCGCAGCGATGTGGTGTAGCCGAAGAGTTCCGACAACGGGATTTCGCACGTCACCAGCTTGATATTGCTGCGGTCTTCAGAGTCAAGAATCATACCGCGGCGAGACGATACGTCGCCTGTCACATTGCCCAAATACTCGTTGGGAACCGTCACAACCACCTTCATGATCGGCTCGAGCAAGACCAACCCGGCCTTCTCAATAGCCGCTAAGACCGCCAAGTGACCGGCCTGCTCGAAGGAGAGCTGATCGGAGTCGACGGCGTGGTACGAACCGTCCACGATCGTCACCTTGACGTTGATCAACGGATAACCGCTTCGACCACCGGAGAGGCATGTCTGCCTCGCACCATACTCGACCGAAGAAATAAATTCCTTCGGGATCGAGCCGCCGACGCAATCGTTCTCGACTGCAATCGTGTCCTCGAAGTCAACCTTGTCCTCTGCGGCCTGTTCCTTGGTGTATGGCTCAAGGTGGATGGTGCAGTCGCCGAACTTGCCGCGACCACCAGTCTGCTTCCTGAACAAACCACGCACGTATTCGGCCTTTCGCGTGATCGTCTGGCGGTAGCTGACCTTCGGCTTGCCTACGTCAACGCCGATCTTCATATCGCGGCGCAGCTTGTTCGCGATGATTTCAAGGTGTAACTCGCCCATGCCGGAGATGATCGTCTCGCCGGTTTCTTCGTTGTAGTTCGAGCGGAACGAAGGATCTTCACGCTTGATGATGCCGAGGGCTTCAGACAGCTTGCGTTTATCGTCCTGGCTCTTGGGCTCGATCGACATCGAGATCACGGGCTCAGGGAAGAACATGCGTTCAAGCATGATCGGGTCATCGATGTCACACAGAGTGTCGCCCGTGTAGCTGTCCTTAATGCCGACAATGGCGACGATGTTGCCCGCGGTTGCTTCTTCGAGCGGAATGCGCGTGTTGGCATGCATCTCGAAGATACGTGATGCGTTCTCGCGCTTGCTGTTGCCGGGGTTAAGTAGACGCGTGCCCTTTGCAAGCGTGCCCGAATAGATGCGGATGTAGGTCAGGTCGCCGTGCGTATCGCTGACGACCTTGAAGACCAGCGCAGAAAAGGGAGCCTTGGGATCGTGAGGGCGGGTCATTCGATGGGTCTTGTCGCGCGGGTCGGTACCTTCAACGTCGGGCTTTTCGCCCGGAGCCGGGAGGTAATCGCACACCGCGTCAAGAAGCATCTGGATGCCGATATTGCGCAGAGCCGCACCGCATAGCACGCCGTAGCAACGACGATCAACGATGCCGCGACGCAAAGCCGCCATCAACTCAGGGATCGTTACCGACTTCTCGTCGGTGAGGTACTTTTCCATGAGCGCGTCGTCGAGTTCGGCGATCTTTTCGACCATCTCATGCCGCCACTTGGCAACCGTCTCAACCATGTCCTCGGGGACGTCGGTCTCGGTGACGGTCTCGCCCTTTTCGCCCTCAAACAAGAACGCACGCTCGGTCATAAGGTCAACGATGCCCTTGTGATCGTGGCCGACGCCAATTGGATACTGAATCGCAATCGCGTTCGCACCCAGACGGCTGCGGATCGTCCCGAAGCTGAAGTCAAAGCTCGCGCCGATCTTGTCCATCTTGTTCACGAAGCAAAGCCGGGGCACTTTGTACCGGTCGGCCTGACGCCACACCGTTTCCGACTGCGCCTCGACGCCTTCTTTACCGTCGAATACCGCGACCGCGCCGTCAAGAACGCGCAACGACCGCTCGACTTCAATGGTGAAGTCGACGTGGCCGGGGGTATCGATCAGATTGAGCTTGAGCTCATTGCCGTTGCGGGTCCAGGGACAGGTCGTTGCGGCGGACTGGATCGTGATGCCACGTTCCTGTTCTTCCTGTAGGAAGTCCATCGTCGCGGTGCCCTCGTGCACCTCGCCCATCTTGTAGTTCTTGCCCGTGTAGTACAAAATACGCTCGGAGACGGTCGTCTTGCCGGCGTCGATGTGCGCACAAATACCGAAGTTGCGAATCATGGTCATTTCAACGGCGTTCATTGTCAACCTCTTGAAGTTAGCGGTCTGCTCAAACTGTTCTGCTGGATAGAAACGCTGCGTGCCCTGTGGCTCACGCCGCGTCCGATATTTATTCTTGCGATCAACCAAGGCCTCAATCTTCGTGAGCGTTGAAGCCTTGTGGACTTCAAACCATCCTGCCCCGGGTGCATCGCACTCCTGCTTGCAATCAGCTGCACGACGCCTGCTGCTAGGCCAGGCCTTTAAAACAGCCAAGGCTGCCAAACAAACCAGTAGCCGTCGCCAGCCTAGTCGTAATCGATCATTTTAGATAAATGTCTGCGAATCTGGCAATCGGCCCGTTTCGTGCGCACGCTACGCGCTCGGACCACTGCTGGCCTTTATGGACCTCTGGTTCCCTCGTTGTCAGGGTCGTCGTCGGATTCGGCGGAAGAGTCGTTCATCATGTGCCACGCAAACTTTCCTACAAGCCCAATGGTCGCGAACGCTCAAGCGAGTAGGTTTGATGGGCGTTTGAACGCAACCCAATTAAACACAAGCTTTTACGTGTCGCAGACAGACTGCGGCACCAAACTTTGCGTGCACGCCAGCCCAACGTCATCGGTATCGCCGTAAATTTCGAGGCAGCAATAGTATCGGTGCGAAACCTACGATCAAGCCCCAAGCCGTTCCGCCTATGAAAGCGGCACACTCACGCCCACGAATCACCTAAATTTCTCCTACAACATCCCCCGAAGGCGTGTGGCTCGTGTTTCTTCGAGCTTCCGGATAGGGTCCAGCCGAAGCTTCGCGTTTCGTCCAAGAGATTCTTTAGCCCACTCGCTTGCCTTAGAGATATCTCCCAAACGTGTGTATTCTTCGGCGAGCCACGCTGCATGCATGGGCTCGTGCGGCGCAAGAACCGCCGCGAAGGTTAAGGCCCGGGCTGCCAAACTCGGATACACCTCACTACCATGGCCCGGCGCATTGGACCCCGACACATTGGACCCTGACACATTGGGCAAACCGGGCTGGTCATTCAATGAGAGCCAACTCTCTTGATTCGTGCCTAGGCTAGTTCCTTGGCTGCTACCTTGACCCGCTCTGCACACCGTCGCCACCCACGACCAGGCAAGAGACGATCCTGGATTTGCTTTCGCACTGTCGATTGCAAACTGCAAAGCCTTATCAAAATCAGCTTTTGTCGAGCCGCCATTGGATGTTGCACTGCGTTCCATCCAAATCCGCAACGCCAAAGCACTTGCGGCACGAGCAGTTTCTACATCCTTTACGCCCTCGCTAATTGCCGGAGCAAGCAGTTTCAATGCCGAGTCCATCTGCACAATTCGGCGGCTTTGATACGCCTTTGCCAAATCTTGAAGCGTGTACTGCAAGTTCGGCGTACTTGGCAGCAATTCTGCTGCAAGGGCTGAAGCAATCGTGCTCGCTCGCTGGCTGGACTCTATATTTCGCTGCTGCGAAAGAGTGCCTGATATTTTCGCAAGCTCTTGAAGTTCTTCGTTCCAGCGCGGCAAGGGCTCGACCGCCGCGAGCGCGTCACGCAACGAATTTTCCCAGCGATACACGCTCGGATATCGCACGACACCAATCACGAATGCGGCGACACACGCAAGCAGCCCTAACCACAGCGAAAATGAGAAGCGCGCTGAACCTTGTGCAACTTCGCTTTGCTGCGACTGGCCAGATTTGTGCGCACGATTCCAGCCACTGCTCAACCCCACCAGCACGGCGAAAAGAGCCGCCGAAGACCCTAGCGTTGGCGTCAACTCAATCTGTACATGCACAAGTATTACGAGTGCGCACGCGCCAAGTGCAACTGGCACAGCCCAAGGTACACGCCTGGCGACCATGTAAAGGTGTACAGAGATGATCGGGGCCGCAAGGATCGCCGCGATTCGGACTGCTGCTCCTTCGGGAGTTGATCAGGATTTCTTCGGACACGGGGGGCGTTCATTTCAAGGAAGAATCGGTGGTTGACCGGTC
>JBBRGG010000172.1:0-7683 GCA_038240875.1 Phycisphaerales bacterium
TGCTGAGCATCAAGTACGATTTGGGTACCGTACACATGGAATAGGGCATGACTGGGCGGCGTTGGTTCGCGCGTGCGACGGGCTTGACCCGAGCATCGCGCTGGGCACTTTGAACGCGGCGCGATCAAACAACGCGGCGCGATCCGAGCATTCGGCGGCTTTAGCTCGCGCGGGATATCACGCCGCTCCGTTCCTGGTTTCGTTCGTCTTGCGAATCCTGGAAGAAGCGACGAAGTTGGGCGTGCCTTGTGTGTATTACTTCACACGCGAGGGAGAGTTTTTCGCGCGGATCCATCGCGCTATTGAAGAAGCCGCGAAGGCGAGTTTGGGTGGGAAGTTGTGGGGCTTGCCCGTGCCCGCGGCGCGTGTGCTGGCGGTCAGCCGTGTTGCGACGTTCCTGCCTTCGCTGCGTGAGATCACGACGACGGAGATGATGCGTCTTTGGAACCAGTACTCGACGCAATCGATGGGGCAGATATTGGCGTCGCTTCGGCTGCCGATTGTTTCCTATGAAGGGCTGCTCAAGCGGCATGGGCTCACGCGAGATGAGCGGGTGATTTATCCGTGGGGCGATCAGCGGGTGCAGGCACTCTTTGCCGATAGGTGCTTTCTCAAAATGGTGACGCGAGAGCGTGATGCACGCCGCGATGTGCTGGTACGGTATTTGCGTGAGCAGGGAATCGCTGATGGCGCGCCCTCGCTCGTGGTTGATATCGGCTGGCGAGGCACGATCCAAGACAATCTCGCACATTTGCTCCCCAAAGCAACGTTCCATGGCGTGTATTTGGGCATGCAGCAAACACTCAATGCGCAGCCACCGAATACCACCAAGATCGCATATGGCCCGGACTTGGCCTTCGACGACGCGTGGACGGGGTCGATTCTTGATGAGGTTGCGCCGATTGAAATGCTGACCAATGCGCCCGGTGGCTCGGTGGTTGGGTATGAGGTCAAGAAGAAGCGTGTGGTGCCGGTGCGTGATGTGAACGCACAGGAGGACGCCGCGTTTGAGGGCGCAACCAAACACTTGCAAGCAGGCGTGATCGGTGCGGTGGCGACGGTGGTAGAGTGGTATGCGCTGCGAGGGGTGACAGCGCGCGAGTGTCGCTCCATGGCGATTGAACTCTTACGCGAGTTGTTGCACGCGCCGCCTCGGGCGCTTGCCGACGCGTTCTTTTCGCTTGCGCACAACGAGACCTTTGGCACCGGTTCGTATCACGATCTGGCGTTGTCAATTCCGCGCTCGCTGCGCCGAACGTGGAACCGCGATCCGGCGGCGTGGAACGCGCTGCGCCAACGTCTGGCGACTTCACGCTGGGCTCATGGTCTTTTGATCGCGCATGGGTTACCTTTGGCTGCAAAAAGGCTATCGCGTGAGGTGCACGAAGCACTTACTACAAAGCCCGAGTTCGGCACACGTTGGATGTACACCCTGACGAATTGCCTTCCTGAAATTGAAACAGAAAGGCTTCCAGAAATGAAGATCGAAGCAGCTAACGCGTGTGCACAACTCGCGTGGATCGAAGATGCCCGGCTGTGGCGACTAAGCCAAGCGTGTAAGGACAACTTCGTGTATCGCGCACTTGCTCGAGCTCGCTTCGGCAAGGCGTGGGAAGCCGATTCGATCGCGATGACCGCGGACCCCGCACATCGCTTGGCCCGGATCAAGGCCAGCAAGGCGTACAGGCTGATTCGGCGAATTCAAGCCTGTGGCATCGTGCGGGTTATGCGCGGCATGCTGGGCAAGAAGAGTGGCCCAATCCTGCCTGGATGATTCGTTATACGCGTTTCTTCGGGCTCATCGTGCGCAGCTTCTGTTACACATGCGTGACACACATGGACTAGCAAAGGTGCCAATCCCTCGTGGTAGCGAGGTAAAGCTGCGATACACTTAGTGTGCGTTAGATGAGCACGCGTCAAACCTCTCCCTTGGTTTGCGCAATAGTTCGTGCAATGTTTATCTCATATGCCGACATTCATCGAACCATCAAGGGCCGAACGGACTTTGGCACGAGATTTGGTATGAATATGGCACGAGCTGTGGATCGACGCTTACGATTGAACTTTGTAAAGGGCGTTCAATCTCCCGGCACTCGCTGACTACTGAGGAGCTAGCTTGTCTCAAGGCGAGGTGAGCGACGGCTCTATATTCGAACTACACACTTGCTTCGCTGAACTTGTAGTTGTTCTTCTACGATTCTTTCACGCCTTGCCAGATATCTTGCCCTTGTGTTTAGGTTTACCTAGGAGTTTGTTATGTCGATCCTCCATAAAATTGCAGGCCGCATTCTTGGGAATTCGTCAGAAGCATCTGCTCATGAACACAGCGCTGCGCGAGCGTGGCAAGGCGCATCGGTATGTGAAGCACTCGAAGCCCGCGCGTACATGGGCGCCGACCCGCTGAGCTTTACCCTGTATTACCCGGAAGGGTTCGCGAACAATTCGATCAATGAGTTTGTGCCTATCACCAATCCCAACGCGCAGCCGGTGCAGTTTCAGCTTTTGGCGCGATACGAAACTGGGGAACGCGATCAGATCATCGCAACCGGAACCATCGCCGCTAATAGCCGAGGCGGCGTCACTATTTCGGATTCGCAAAATCCTGGCGCTCGCGTGGTTCGTCCCAATACGCCGTACGCACTGGTCTTGAATTCTTCACTCGCCGTCACAGCCGCGATCAGCCGCTACGACTTTGGCACCGCTATCGGCGAATCTTTCACTGAAACGACCAGCACGCAGTGGACCTTTGGCGACATCTGGAAAGATACCACCGATAGCCGCGATTTCATCCTCGTTTACAATCCTTCGGATCTTCAATCCAACGTCACTATCACGATCTTCGGCGCTAACGGCATCGTCCACAGCGAATCACGCCTGGTCGATCCTCAACGCCGCGGCGGATGGTCTATCCAAGACATCACGCAAGTCCCCGAAGGGATCTATGGCGTACGTATTACAGCGACCCAGTTTGTCGTCGCGGCACAGTCTCGCTACGAACTCAATACTGGTCGCGGATGGGGCGTGATCGGCACGACCAATGGATCGGCCGCCGATGGCGTGCTGACCGCCGCTGGGTATTCCGACAACTTCTATCAACGTAATGGCGACGACCTCAACGGGCAACGCTTTGCCGCCAACTCAACCATTGGCATCCTCAATACTAACTCCTCCCCCACTATCGCCCTCGTCACGCTCACCTTCCAATTCGATAACACCAACCTCAACACGCAATCTCGCGTTGTCACCGTGCGAGCCAATTCCGCCGCCCGATTTAGCCTGCGTGAGTTTGGTTTGCCACAAGACAACAACTTCTCCGTGACGTATCGAGCCAACGTCCCCGTCACCATGACCGGCGCTCGCTATCAGGGCCAGGATGCAACTGGGATGCAAGCGTCGACCGTCGCCGCAACGCAGTGGACCTTTGGCGAGGGGTACATGTCGCAAGTGCGAGGTGGGTCCGCCGTTATCGAATCGCTGCACATTTATAACCCCACTGGCATCACTTCGCTGCGGCTTCAGATTGATGTGCTGGGCACCAACGGCAGCGTGCTCACCATCGAACGCTTCCTGCTCTCGCGCACTATTACCGTCGTTGACCTACACAACATCGATGAACTTCGGAATCGTGCTGCGGACCAGTGGTACGGGTTGCGCGTGACCGCTATTCAACCGGTTGTCGTTTCCTTTGAGCATTGGGATGCGGGCAACGGCGGGGGCTTTGGCTCGCCCTTGCTCCCCAGCAATTTCATACTGCCATTCCGCGATGCACTTGCTATCGACAATGGCCCCGCACAGTAACTGGCCCGGCGCAGTAACTGGCCCCGCGAGTACATGGCCCGGTCCACAAATGAACTCGGGCTCAGGACCGACACGCACAGATCGTCTTTCCGTGTCAGCGTTGCCTTTACCGGCGGCGGCGACGCAGTGCGACAAGCCCACCGATACCTGCAATCACCAGCGCGCCAGGCGTCGGAACGGCCTCAATACGCACGTTGTCCAGCCCCCAGGCTTCGTCATCGATGGGTTGCAAGCCACTGGCAAAGAAGTTGAAGGTAATGCCTGCAGCCGTGTGAGGCACTTCAAAGCTTAGTTGCCACATCGCATCGGTTTGTACAGGAATGGGTAGAAATACGTTGGACCAGGTATACCCCATCGTGTTGCTCTCGGCAGCGCCGGTGCGCTGCGCGTGTGAGTCGCCACCGATCCAATCTGGATAATTCTGTGTACGCGTGCTCGTCGGGCCGCTCACGCAGAAAGTTGTGTGCAAGAGCGTCGGACCACCTGCAACAGCAAGGCCCCAGGCATCGGGCCCTGGGATGGTGTTGCCATCCCATGAACCGATGATGTACAAATCAAAGCTGATTCGAATGGTATCGTGCGTTGGAAGATCGCTTATCGACAGCGAAACGTTCTCGTTGCCGAACCGGCCCAGGAACGAGCGTGCGAGTACGGGCGTGGTTTCGATCGCGACCGCACTCCACTCCGTTCCAAAGGCTTCGGCTTCAAAGTCATTAAAATACACCACGTCGGCATTCGCCTGACCCGCAACGCCAATGACTCCAGCCAAGCATGCGACGCCTGCGATCATGTGAGCAAGCAGCGCACTACCCCGAGGTGCGTGGGCAGCGGGGTAACGACTGGTTTCAATCGAAGTAGTGTTCAAAGTTGTGTGCACACCGATAGCCCGACGTGTGGAATTGAAAATTCCCATAGCAAGCACTCCTTTGGTTGCCACCTGTGCCCGAACCCCGATCACAGGTGACGCATGTTTATTTCTCTCTCAACCAGCCCCCTGCGTGCTCGAACTGGCGAGCCGAAACAAGAAGCCGTTCTCTCTTATAAACATGCCACAGAAGTGACAGAATGCAAGTAATCCCAGAGGTTTATAGCGTTTTTTAACTGCGACAATCGTTCAGGTTTCACGCAACTACGCAGGCGTTACAGACGTATGTGCGCTCCCGATAAATTGGGCTTTAAAGTCGATTGACGCGTGAATTTTCGCGCTCTATGAATGCCACATGGGCGGTGTTATCGATACTGCAATATGCAGATTGGACACTCTTTCGCGCGTTGCATCTCGCACGCGGAGGTACGCGCGTCGAGTTAGTTTCACACAGCTCGATCAGTTCAACGCCGCTTTACTTGGGTGGAAAGCCCTCGGGCATCCACGTTGGAAGGCTGGCAATCGAAGCGCGCGCAGCCTCGCTCGTCGGCACGCCCCACGCTTGAAAGAATGGCCCAAGGTTCTTGCCGCTAACCTTGCTCATCCGCACTATCCATTGATCGCGTTTTTCTAGCTCGGTCGAAGGCCTTTGTTCACGAGGCAACGCGCGATATTCCGCAAAGACTTTCTTGTATGTCTCCCAGCCAAAGGCTTCGCGCATCTGGATATACATCTCAAGAGCGACAAATGGCTCGCTCTGCCAGCGTTCAAAGGGCGCGCCTAGTGCCAGGTGCTTCCCAATCGAGCGGGCGCGGTGTTCGAGCGCGTCGTGCCCGCCGCCAACTGGCTTGTTCGCGACCTGTTCCATTAAGTAGAGCGAGAAGAGGTTACAGGTGACTTCGACGGTGCCATCAAACGTCCAATCGCTTTCCTGGTGGTTGTGCCCAAGCTCGTGAAAGAGTCCCCACGTTCCAGCGCGCAGCGCGTCCGCCGACGTCATATCTGCCGCGGCGTCCAGATGCGTCATGATGGGATAGCCCGAGTGCATGTACCCCACGCTGATGTCAAGATCCGCGACGTATCGCTCAGGGCGGGCGCGTTCGCGTGAGATTGTCGCCAAATCCGCAGCCGCATCGAGCACTTGGTCCCACACATTTAGTAATTCTTCGGGATCATCAAGCTCTCGCACGAGCGTCGAAGGCACACTCACGATGACCTTGTCTGTCTCAAGCTCGGCCCAAGGGCCAGGGGCGTAACGAATGTGCGCACGCCATTGGTTGATATCGGTTGTGCTCCGCACGAATCGCGGGGCCTCGACCGCGCCCTTGATCGTCGCGGTGTATGTGCCCGTGTCGCGACCATCAACCTCGATGTAAATGAGCCCGCCAAATGCGGACGCGAGCCGAGTTAGTTCGCCAACGATCGGCACAGTTATCGTAATCTCTGGCATGCGCACCCACTCGGGCTTGTGCCAGAGTTGATCGGTGTGGCAGCCGATGCGAACCTTAAGCGTCTCTTGCTTTGGGTGGTATTGTGTCGGCGATGCAGCCGCGATCGTTACTTCGATAAGTTCGCCCGGGGCTGCATACAGACCCGTTGATTTCCAGCCGTTGGCCTTGGTGTCGATGGTAATATCGCGTGACACTCGCTGCGCGTCGTTCGGCACCGCTCCAGGAAACGCAGCCGAGGAGGGATGTGCCTTTATTTCTTCAGGCTTTACACGCGAAGTCTTGGCAATAGCATGGGCAACAAGCACGCGATCAAGCCCTTGCGCACGCTTGATTGGCGATTTTTCGCTTGGCACAACCGGGCCGCCACGGCTTGCTTCGAGCGCATCAAGCCTTGCGATCGTCGTTTCGTCTTGCGCTGATCGAGCCATATCGGTCGCGGCTTGCGACGCTTGTGCACGCTCTACTTTCAGAAGTTTCACATCCACGTTGTTCGCGGCGTGCTCCCCCAGTGCTTCGGCTTCAAGCCACGCGAGCGCTCGGCCACCATGCGCGAGAGAATCGACAGGCCCAACGGCAAAGCCGTCCGCTGCCGTGTCGTCCGCGTATTCACTCGTCCATGCAATCCCTGCGGGCGAGAGCAACTTGTTCCATGGATTTGTGTGCATCGGTGCGTCGTTATTGAGCTGCTTCCACCCCCAGCCAGTCTGCGCGATGATGAGCCCTTTGCCTGAGTTCGCCCATTGTCCCCACGCGGCTGCAGTCGCGTCATTGCGTGCATCGCCGAGAATCGCAACGTCCGCTTCCTTTGCTGTTGTTGAGTCTCGCCCGATAGTTACCGTTGCGCCGCGTGATTCGAGCCATGGACGCAACTGGGCGTTGGCGACAGCGACGTGAATGCCCGCGAGCGGCTTGTTTTCGCTCGCCAAATCGACTTCCTTGTTTGCGGCCCATACGACCAAGCGAATCATCAACGTACCCGTGTCACGATCGTCGAGTACCTTTGGATCCGCATAGCCACTGTGCGTGAACAACGCTACGCGACCACTTTCACGTGACGCGTTCGCGGCGCCTGCCGGCATATCCACAGTCGCGAACTCTGCAACCGCCACAATCGGCACCTGTGGCTGCCCTTTGTCGGCGCACGCGACCAACACCTGGGCTCGCTCGCCCCACACCGCAAGCGTGCCCGGAATTCCCGGCGACGCAATCTGCGAAAGATCCTTAAGAATATCCTTCGAGATGACTTCCTTCGCGGGCACAACCTTTGCCGCGTTCGCTTGTGCCCCGCTTTGCACGATCTCGGCCAACACAAACGCGTCCACGCCACGCACACATCCCACACACGCGATCATCACGGCGGCAACAGTTCCATTTCGATTTATTCGTGGCATCGCGTGCTCCAAAAACAAGTACGACAGCTCACTCATGCGCATGAGTGTCGTGCCATCATACTGAGTTTGTACGCTCCTAGCGCGTCGTTTGTGGCGATCACGACACGCAAGTACCGACGATGATCCGATCGAGCCCGTCGCAATCCCGAAGCACCTGCGTACCCGTCAGCAGCGGGTT